>JABGQV010000070.1 GCA_018648655.1 Anaerolineae bacterium
TTTTCCCTGAAACTATCTTGAGATTTTATACCGAAGACCAAGAAGTGATTGCTTTGGCAAGTAGTTATTTGCGTATTGTTGGTGTATCGTATATTTTTACAGCTATAGTTACTTCTTATTTCGCTATTTTGCGGAGTATCACCTTGGTTAAGATGACAGTTGTTATCAGTGTGATAGCCTTAATTCTTAAATCTATATTGGGGTATGTGCTAATTTTTGGGATTGGCATTTTCCCAGAATTAGGTGTACGCGGTGCAGCTATCTCAACCGCTTTTGCGTGGATTTTGCAATTCTTTCTTACAGTAGGCTTGGTCTATTTTCGAAAAACGCCTCTTGCTGTGCATCCGCGTTTCTTTTTTAGATTCGATCGTGCGTTTCTTGATAAGGTTTTAAAAACGGCTATGCCTGCTGCCATTAACGAAGTTTTTTGGTCTGTTGGCATTACGGTTTATTTTGCCGTTTACGCACATATCAGCACAAGTGCTCTTGCAGCTATACAGATTAATGCGACTATAGAAGAAATAGCTTTCGTATTATTTATAGGCTTAGGAAATGCCTGCGCAATTATGATAGGCAATAGAATCGGGGAAGGGGAAATAGAGCAAGCGTATGAATATAGTCGCCGTTTTTTGATTATGGTTGTTTTGCTAGCTATCTTTTTGGGCATTTGCATTCTTTTCTTGCGGGAACCAATTATTGGCTTATATGAAGTTTCCAGCGAAGTTGCGGAGACAGTGAATAAATTATTAATCATTTTTTCATTAGCCCTTTGGTTACGCTCGATTAATTTTATTCTTTTTGTTGGTGTTTTGCGTGCAGGTGGAGATACACGCTTTGCGATGTATATGGAAATCTTTTCCGTTTGGGTGATTGGAGTTCCTGCTGCGTTGATTGGCGGAATTATACTAAATTTGCCCGTTTATGGTGTTTATCTTTTGGTGTTGAGTGAAGAGGTAGTAAAAGCAATTATTATTTTACGGCGTTATAAATCGCGTAAATGGATGCACAATTTAGTTGATGCGACTGTGTAAGTAGAAGAAGCGAATATCTAAAAAATGAAGCCCCCTGCCAATTTATTTTGACAGGGGGCTTTTTTGTAGGGACTTGTATAACGCCTAAAAAGTGTTAATAAAGGAGAGCAAGTCCAAATTACGTATGTTTCGGTATTTCTTACTTTATTCGCAGAAGTTTTCGTTCACCCATCCAGCTTCTCCTTCAAACAGGATAGACATCCATCCATCTTCAGTGGGTGCTGTTGTGAGTTCTAGTTGAGCGTCTTTTTCAGCATAACCAAGAGTGTCACAGCTTGAGCTTGCACAGCTACGGATATAAAGATATTCACCATTTACAGTGCATGAGCCAAGTTGTGGTTGGGGTGTAGAGGTTAGATGGGGCGTAGAAGTTGGCTCTGGCGCAGAGGCTGTTGGCGTGATGGTTGCAAAGGCTTCAGACGGGAGAAGTGTTTCAGCCTCGGGGACATTTTCTGCCCACATGCGATATTCGGCATCGGTCATTTCACCTTTTACAGGAGAAGCACCATTGGCGGGGAGATCGGCGGCTTCGCCCGCGGTGAAGCTGACTGCACCATTTTCGTTTTCGGCGGCACATTGCCCTTCAAGACAGGTGATGCGGACTGCGCCGCTTTCGGGGTCGTAGCCAGTAGACATATAGGAGCCGCGTACGCCTGCCAGACCTGATGGGGTTTCAACTTCGAGAGAGCCACCGTTTAGAACAATCCAGACTTTGCCCGTTATGATTTTTATGCGTGTTAGTAGATTATCTTCATTCCCATGATTTTCTTCAAGGATGAAGAGGCTGTTGGGCGCAATGCGAATGACTGTGCCGCTAGAGAGATCGACACGAGAGCGGCTATCTTCATTTGTTTTGATTTGGTTATTGACATCAACCTTGTCGTTGATGATGGCTTTTTCAAAAGGTGATTCAACCGCGCGTTTTATTTGCACGTCGTTTTCAATTTCGGCAATGGTTGCGCTTAGTGATTGCGGGATAGGTTCTAGAGGGGCACAACTGGCTAAGACGAAAAGAGTTAGTGTAAATAAAATTAGGTGGTGTTTGAATTTCATAAATCCTCGTAGGGGGAAGACGGATAAGGTGCGAGATTATACGGTGGTGTGGCTATATCTCTTCTACTCTTTTAGTACGGGAGAATAATTGAGTTCAGCTAAAATCTCTAATAACTCACCATTTTTAGGAATATCACTCATTGAGTGTCCATAATGAACATAACGTGCCACGCCGTCTTTATCTATGATAACTTGGGCGGGCATTCTCCCTAATTTGAAGAGTTTTATTTCTTGCCCGTAAAGTTTGAGAACGCTATGTTTTGGGTCGGGCAAGCCGATGAAGGGGAGTTTATGTTCGCCCCAATATTCGGCGAAGGCTTTTGCTTTTTCGGGTCCCACGACCATGATTTGGGTTTGGGCGTCTTCAAATTTTGTGTAATCGCGGCGCAACTGCACCATGTGCTTTTGGCAATAAGGTCAGAGGAAGCCACGATTGAATACGAGCAGGATATTGCTACTTGCACGAGACCCAGCTAAAGACCACGTGCGTCCCGAGAAGTCGTCCAATGTGAAATCTGAGGCAGGGGTGTTAATCTCAATTTTTGACATATTTCTCCTTTAATCCGTTAATCCATCTTCTAAATAGAGCGGTAGATTTTCTGCATCGTCTCCATAACGAGCGAGAAAATTATGCATAAAGAGCGAATAAAAGCCCTCATGCGCGAGTGCTACTTTTTCTGTGTTTAATAATATCCCATTTTCAAAACCAAATTCTTTGAAATTAGCTAAAAATTCAGTATCTTGGCTGATGATATGCAACATTGTCTCGAAGCCATCATCTTTATTCGAGACAGTCGGCGGCTGATGATCGCCAATTAAAATAATGACGGCGTTTGGGTCTTCGAGGTTGGTAATGAAATCTCCAATATTTTCAAGGCTAAGCCTGATACCAGATAAATAATTTTTGCGCGCCGTAAAAAGGGATACGGCACTATTTTCTTCAATGCCTATCTTACCGCTCTCGTCATTTGAGGCCGCTAAAGTGTGCCAATCATCTACATGAGGTGGGAGCGGCGACCAGGGGTAATGTGAATCTTGGTTGAGAAAAAAAAGAAAAGTGGCTTTCTCTTGCTCCTGCACCAAATCTTGAATAAATCCAAAGGTAAATTGGTCGGGTGGTGAAGGCCCCCAGCCATAAAGTGGCCCTGCATAATCGAGTGTTTCATAGATCACCCAGCGATCTGCGCCGTAAAAAGCACGATTTGCCGCATCATATTTGGGTGATAATTCTCTGTTTATTGGCACAACCCATACAAACTCATAACCCTGTGTCTGAAAATATCGACCCATATTGGGGTAAGGTACGCGCTCATAGGCTTTTCGCAAAGCTAAAAATTCGCTTTGCTCGTTCACATTTATCCCAAAAAGCACACTCGTATAGGCCATCCACGAACCGCCGCCCCATGTAGGTGCTTCTGAAAAAGCCGACATCGATTGCCAGCCTTCTGCACTAATTTCTTCATCAAAAGCACTTGCCATTTCAAGATAATTGTTACGAAAATGTTCACGCTTATAGAGTACGCTCCCGTAAGATTCAAAAAAGATAATATAGACATTTGGCTTTTCTTGGAGATGATATTGCGCGTAATCGTAAGTTGTAAAAGGATTTTGGGCGATAAAAGAATCTATATTTTGATAGGATTTTCGGGACGCGCTTGCATTCAACTTGATTTCGTTAACCAAACTATTTGCGCCAGTTGGTATCTCTTTATGTGTCTGTAATATGATGCCGCTATATAGCAGAATGCCCATCCCCAGCACCGTGAATATTATCCGCGTAGCAAGCCCAATTTGAGATGTGCTTTTGATGAAAACCGCACGAGTAAAAACCCACAGCAATCTAAAAAGTAGAACAACGCTCAAGATAAATCCGTAATAAATCCACATAGGCAGTTTGAGCGAATCAAGCAAAAAAGGCAAGCCATTGGCAATAAAAGGCAAATCATTATAAAAATTTGGTTCCATCTGGTAGAAACCAATCAAGATGCTGGCATAACTTTTATAAATTAGCGCAATATAGATGAAGGCCAAGAAAATGCCCCAAAATAAACGACGTGCTTTCTCTCCGCAACGTGTCGAGAAAATTATCCAAATTATAAATGCAATCAGAATCTCAATATTAAGTGAATAGCGCGTTTTTGGTGCTGTAAAAAGTAGGTCAGGGAGAAAGAGAAACCCATTCAATAGAATGAAAAGCAGCCAAAAGTAAATATCAGCACGCGTGAAAAAGAGATGTTGGGAAAATATATTATTTTTTCTCATAAGAAGAGCAGATGATAGCGGGGAGAGGGTGGCTTGTCAATCACTTTTTGAATATAGAGAGGTATAATTTCAAAAAAACTTTTTATAAGGAACTTCTATGACTTCTCAATTCGATAAAATTCGTGACCGTCGCTCTTCTAACTCTATTAAATGGCATGCTTTTCCCGATGATATTCTCCCCATGTGGGTTGCCGATATGGATTTCGCCGCCCCTCCAGCCATCCTTGGTGCCTTGCATGGCACGATAGGACACGGCGTTTTGGGATATGAGTTTCAATTAGATAAGCTCAAAGAAATTGTTGCCGCACGAATGCGAAAGCTCTATAAATGGGATGTGAAAGCAGAAGATGTTGTCCCTGTGCCGGGCTTGGTGACAGGTTTCAATATTGCCGCGAGAATACACACTAAACCCTCTGAGGGGATTCTTATCCAAACACCCGTTTATCCCCCCTTTATGAAGGTGCAAGAATATACAGATACTATTACACAAATAGCAGAACTCAAGAAAGTTGTAAATGATGATATTCTTCATTACGAAATTGATTGGGATGTTTTTGAGAACGCCCTTTACTCAGAAGATGCTAAAACCAGCATGTTCCTTTTTTGTAATCCTCATAACCCAACGGGCACAGTCTACAGTGAAAATGATTTAAAACGCCTTGCTGATATTTGTGAGAGTGAAGATATTCTAATTTGCTCCGATGAAATTCATAGCGAATTACTTTTAGATGGAAATAAGCACATCCCTATTGCTGCAATTTCTGAAGAAGCGGCACAACGTTCAATAACCCTTATTGCAGCTAGTAAAACCTTTAATGTAGCAGGGCTTTTTGTGGGGTTCGCCATTATTCAAAATAAAGAAATTCGCCAAAAATTCGTTAAAGAATCAGAGAAGATGACTTTGCACACCAATTCTTTAGGACATATCGCTTCAGAAATTGGCTTTTCTGGTGTGTGTGATGATTGGCTAGAAGAGCTACTTCTTTACCTTGCTGAAAACCGTGATTTTCTAGTGGATTATGTTAAAGAGAATTTTCCTGGAGTGCGTATTACGAATCCAGAATCTACTTTTTTGGCGTGGTTAGATTTTAGTGAACTAATTGAGCAAGGCAAAGTCACGACTCCCTTACAAGACTTTTTCATAGAAAGGGGCAAAGTAGCCTTCAATGAAGGCACTACCTTTGGCCCCGGGGGAGAAGGTTTTATACGGCTCAATTTTGGTTGCCCACGTGAGACTCTTATTGAGGGCTTAGAACGGATGAAGGTAGCTTTAGAGTAGGGTGATATACCTCCTCAAATTAGAATTCTTTCATCAAGGAGTCCCAAAATGAAAGCTTCAGAATTACGTGCTCGTTATCGAAAAATCGTTATCTTCTTCGCCCATGCAGCTGCTAATATCTTCTTTTGGGATATTTTTCTCTCGCGCTTAGGCTTACGCCCACTTGCTCGAAAAACACGCTCAAAGCGTTTGCATAAGCTCACAGTTCAATTTCGTGCTCTTGCCATTGAAATGGGTGGCGTTATGATTAAGGTTGGGCAATTCCTTTCATCTCGGCAAGATGTTCTTCCCGCAGAAATCATAAAAGAATTAGCGGGTTTGCAAGATGAAGTCCCTCCCGAAGATTTTGCTGATATTCGCGAGAAAGCAGAAAGGGAATTGGGTGGCTCTCTGGATGAAAAGTATCAGTTTTTTGAAACAAGACCTTTAGCGGCGGCTTCTCTTGGACAAGTTCACCGCGCTCGTTTACGTGAAGATGACGTTGAGAATGCAGCTTTTCGAGATGTTGTTGTCAAAGTCCAGCGTCCGCATATAGAAAAAATCATAAAAGTAGACCTGTCAGCTCTAGAGCGTGTGGGCGGCTGGTTGGCACGCTATAAGCCTGTCCGAAAACGTGCCGATGTGAAGGGGCTAATTGATGAATTTGCAGCAACTATATATGAAGAAATAGATTATCTTGCTGAAGGAGAGAATGCTGAAAACTTTCAGGAGATTTTTGCAGACCAGCCGCATATTCACGTTCCGCACGTGGTCTGGGATTTGACAACAAAACATGTCCTAACATTGGAAGATGTTTTTGCCATCAAGATCACCGATTATGGTGCAATCACCGCCGCGGGCATTGACCGCGCAGAGGTTGCACGTGTATTGCTCGACACTTACCTTCAACAGATTTTTGAAGATGGTTTTTTCCACGCAGACCCGCATCCTGGCAATCTTTTTGTGACACCTTTATCTGAACCCGCTGAAGACGGCACAGTAGATTGGAAGCTTACTTTTGTAGATTTTGGGATGATGGGGCGCGTCCCCGATAAATTGCGTGCTGATTTGCGTGAGATTCTTATCGCTGTTGGGACGCGCGACGCTGGGCGCTTGGTGCGTGCTTATCAACAACTCGGTGTCCTCTTACCTGGTGCCGACCTAAAAAGAATCGAAGACGCTGAGGCAAAGGTTTTCGATAAGTTTTGGGGAAAAAGCATGAGCGAATTGCGTGAAATTAGCTTGGATGAGATGCGTGAATTTGCCAAAGAATTCCGTGAATTGATATATGAAATGCCTTTTCAGATCCCGCATAATTTACTGTTATTAGGGCGCACTGTTGCCATTCTTTCTGGGATGTGTACCGGACTTGATCCAGATTTTAACCTTTGGGATCAACTTACCCCCTATGCACGTAAATTAATTAGCGAAGAAACCACATCAAATTGGGATGTCTGGCTGGATGAATTAGGCAACGTTGCAAAAGCACTTATTGCAATTCCAACACAAACTGGGCGCGTATTAGACAAAATCGAAAAAGGGGATTTAGAAGTCCATATGCCGCGTGTTTCCCAACAAATTTCCCGCCTTGAGAGAGCGGTTTATAGATTAGCAGGTAGTTTTGTTTTTGGCTCCCTCTTTATTGGTGGTGTTATTCTCTATAATACTGAAAATGCTTTAGTAGGGAATCTTTTATTAGGCGCTTCTCTGGGAGCGTTATTCTGGACAATATTTTTTGCTCGGGGGTATTCTACTAGATAAAAAAACTGCGCCATTTTAGTTGGCGCAGTTTTTTATTAAGCCTAATTTCAACTTTCAGTGTGTTCAATTGCAGAATCTATCATACTGCGCCATGCCAGTAAAACTTCTTTACGTGCAGCGCGGCGATGCTTTACGAATTTAGGTGGAAGCAAAGCCTTGACACTCTTTCGCATCTCTTTTCGTGCGGCGCGGGCGTGTTCGCGGGCTTCATCAGAGATAATATTTTCAAATGGTATCTCGCAACGAGTTGTTTTTTTCGTCATAATATCTACTCCTTTAGATAAAAAGATTATAGCTTAAAATCTGAGCCTTTTTCAATCCTATCTGAATAAATTAAAAATCAAAATTACCTACCACACCACCATTAATCCATACTAAATAACTGCCACGTGGATAAGTGCCTAAAATAATTCTCTCGTTAAATGCGCGTAGAACTTGTTCGCAAAGTATATCTGGCTCAGTGAGCGAGTAGACTTCTACCATGACATTTCCATCCACGTCTGGCTCTGGAATCTGAACGCGGAGTTCATGACAGGGTGTTGGTAAGTGGCCTTTAAGAATTAGCTCAAGCTCAACAGGGTCGCCTGTTGTGAAAAGTAAACTTGATGAGTCAATTATTGCTCTTGCTTTAGTTAAACGACTATCGCTTGGCAAGGGGAAATAAGCAGGGGGAATTGCTGTTTCGTCTACGATAATAAGTGTTGGCTCGATTATTACAGTTTCTGTTGCTTGAATTTGCTCAGTGCTACTTGTGCAAGCATTTAATCCGAGCATAAACAGGGCAACTAGCAAAACAATTTTCTTCATCTTTCCTCTTTCTTCTTTTCTTCATCGTCATTCTCTTCCTCTAAAATCTCCACAACCCCACTGCTCCCATCCACACAAATCATCATGCCCGTTTCTAACCTTGTTGTTGCTTCATGCACGCCAACGACTGCCGGGATTCCATATTCCCGTGCAACGACTGAGCCGTGTGTCATTAAGCCGCCGACTTCCATCACCAAACCGCCAGCGGCGAGAAAGAGCGGTGTCCAGGCTGGGTCGGTGCCGGGGCAGACGAGAATTTCGCCAACTTGCAATTGTGTCTCATGCGGATTCAGCACCACGCGCACGCGCCCCTCGACCACGCCGGGGGAAACGGGGTCGCCGAAAATTCCATCCCCTTTATTTTCTGTGCGCAGCCCTTCGTAGAAGGCTGTCCCGTCGCTGAGCAAGACGCGCGGGAGTTGTTTTCGGCGCATTTCACGTGCTCGTAGCTCTCGCCGTACGCTGATTTTTTCTCGAATTTCTTCTGAAACAGTCTCTTTTTCGCCGATTTCTTCCAATTCATGGATTTTCAGGAAGAAAAGATCATCTTCTTTTTCTAATAAATTTTCTGCAACCAAACTTGCTCCGCTTTCCAGTAAACCTTTACGGTGGATACCCAACATTTGGATGGCGAAAAACTTGGGAGCTTCTCTCAAGCCTGCAAGTGCGCGATAACGGCGGACTGCCCAGCGTACCAAGCGTGATTTGAACTTGCCAGCCTTTAATTGGCGGACTTTTGTCTCGAGGCGTTTTCCTGCCTCCTCCGCAGACACAGCCCCGCGTGCAAAAACGGTGCTTGGTGCTAAATCGGGGTCTGTGATGGTGAGGTAACTTTGCAAAGTTTGGATGATGTGGATAGGCTCTTCTCGCCAGCGTTTACGACCGAAGTCGATTTCGCCGAGACCGCGCATCCCGTAGCGGGACATAAATTCGGCGATGGCTTGCTGGGCGATGCTGGGAAGGGCATCACGTTGATAACCGGTAGCAAGTTGAAGCGCGGGCGTATCGGCGAAGGTCAGGGCAGATTTTGTGTCAGCCTGAATATCCTGAGCGGTCTTCCAGAGAAACAAATCCATTTCTGTGGTGACGTTATGGGGTAGCCCGCGCGAGATTTCGAGATAGAGTTGGGGCTCGCCGATGGCTTTGCTGAAGCGTTGGAGGATGCCGAAAAATGGCACCATGCCCGCCACGACTGGGCTGACACCTTGCGGGATGATGAAATCGGCGAAGATGAGGCGGGTTTCATGCCAGAGGGCAGCGCGATTTTTGAAGTCGAGCCAGAGGTCGCTGCTGGACTGACTTTTGGCTTGCAATTTGACGATTTTGGCATCGGAGAGGGCGAAGAAGCGTTCTGCGCCTGCTTCGGGGTGTCGCCAATAGCGAAGAGTGCGTCCGAAGAAGGGGACGATAAATTTGATGGTGTGAAAGATGGTGCGGAAGTTGGGGCGTTTGTGGATGGGGGCGAGGCGAGGGTCTTCGAGGAGTTTCTCGAAGATTTGCCCGACTGCGGGGTCGATGGATTTGATGGCGGTGGGGTAGGCTTTATGCCCGCGCGGGCTGCGGATGATAGAGGTGACATCGATCCATAAGCGTTCAGCGGCGATGGGGAAGGCGGTTTGGGTTTCGTAATTATGCTTGCTGCCAAAAACGGTAGCGACACCTGCGAGGACGTTTTGCAGGGTTTGCATCCCGAGCGGGGTGATTGGTTCGAGGATGCCCTGCACGACGTGAAATCCAAACATCGTTTTGAGCGGGGTGGGGGGGAAGCCTTCGGGGAGGGGAAAGAGGGAGGTGATGGGGCGGGATTGGAGGATGTATAAGCTTCCCTCACCCCTAGCCCTTCTCCCAGAAGCGGGAGAGGGGGATTCGCTCCCTTCTCCCTTCGCGAGCACGCCTTCGGGTATGCTTCGCGAAGGGAGAAGGGATGATGGTGAAGTCCACGCCCACTCAATATCTTGGGGAAAATCGTATTCTTCGGCAATCTTTTGTCCGATTTGAGCAAGTTTTAAGATGGTTTCGTCTGGGAGGGCTTGAGTTTGGGCATTACTGACGGTTTCGGTATTTATGCCGCCTTCTACTTGCCCGCGAATGATGGTTGCTTTTGCGCCGAGGGTTTTCGCGGTGATGTGATAGTCACCTTTAAGGTGACTGTCACATGCGATGATGTAATTATCTGGCTCAACAAGCCCGCTGACGAGGGCTTCGCCGAGACCGAATGTTGCCTCTATGGTGATTTCATCTCGCTTGCCTGTGAGCGGATTTGCGGTGAACATCACGCCTGAAACCTCGGCTTCGACCATCTCCTGTACGACGACGGCGAGGGAAACATCTTCTTGCGGGATTTCGTTGTGGGCGCGGTAGCCGATGGCGCGGGCTGTCCAGAGTGAACTCCAGCAGGCGACGACGGATTCGGTGAGAGCGTCTGCGCCGATGATGTTCAGGAAGGTGTCCTGTTGACCGGCGAAGGACATGTCGGGCAAGTCTTCGGCGGTGGCGGAGGAACGGACGGCGACTGGCGGCGCGCCGATCCAGTTGTAGGCGATGTAGAGGGAATCGCGTATTGTTTGGGAAATGGAAGCAAGCCCAAATTGAGAGCGAATCTGTTTGGAGGCTGTTTCGAGGGCGGCAGGGTCGTTAAAATCGAGATTGTTTAGAGCCTCGTGGATGATCGCATCCAGTTTATGTTCTTCTACGAAGTTTTTATAGGATTCGGTCGGGATGAAAAAACCGCTCGGCACGTTGAATCCAGCCCGCGCGAGGCGAGCGAGATTTGCTCCCTTGCCGCCGACTTTTTCGAGGGTAGCTTCGGAGGATTCTAGGGGCAGAAATGGTTGGGGGAGGGGGGAGGGTGTAGTCATTTTATATCCTTTGAACGGGGGGCAAAAGAACTGATTACTTGATTCCTGATTTATTAATTCCTATACCGACTTTCTTCAAATAGATGCGGTGCTTCGGTATAAATTCCTTTTGCGCTAACCGCGATTGTGCCATCTGGGAGTTTTATTTCGCCTGTGCCGAAGATTTTACGACCTTTTTTCTCTGTTATTCTTGCTTCGACTGTGACTTTGGTATCCACTGGAATGGCTTGTCTGAATTGTACATCTAAATTGACGACCGCGACGTTATAGCCTGCGCGCCAAATGGCCACGCCGATGACTTCATCTAGCACCGCAGCGGATGCCCCACCGTGGATATGCCCGAGCGGACCTTGCTGTTTGATCGTCAATGTAAATTTGGAGAAGATGCTGCCGTCTTCTTTGGCGTACCACGTTAGCCCGATGCCGTGCGGATTTTCTGTGCCGCAGACGTAGCAATGGCCGTGTGATGAGATGGGGGTGAGGGTTTCTTGTGTTTGCATGGGGATATTTTACTCTTTTTGAAACGCGAATTAGGCGAATAAATGCTTAAAAGCAAAGACTTAATTAGCCACAGATTTCTTATGGGCAATTCGCTTATCTGGCTTGGGCAAATTTCATCATTTCGCGTAATTTCTCGCGGGTGCCGAGCACAATCAGCATCCCATCAGGTTGAAAAACGGTCTCAGGCCCAATGCGGGTGTCAAAATCCCCTTTGTCGGTGCGACAAGCTAAAATTGTGACGCCAAGCTGATTTCGAATCTGTGTTTCAGCAACCGTTTTTCCGGCAAGCTCAGAGTCTGATTCGACGCGCACTTCTTCCAGGAACATTTCCAATCCGCCTGCGTGAACAACTCCCTCAAGGAAATCTGCTACGCCGGGGCGGATAAGTGTAGTAACAATGCGTTTCCCGCTGATGTGATAAGGCATGATGGTGCGATTGGCACCGGCGCGCAGCAACTTTGGTTCGGAATCTTCGTAATTGGCGCGCGCAACGATATATATATCCGGTTGCAGGCTGCGTGCTGTAAGTATGATAAAGACATTCTCTGCATCTGAATTAACGGCGGTAACTAGGGCTTTGGCTTTATCTATCCCAACTTCGTGGAGCATGGTTTCGTTAGCAGCATTCCCGACGACGGCCAAGCAGCCACAGTCTTGCGCCTGAGTAACTTCTTCGGGGTCGATATCAATCACAATAAAGGGTACGCCTTCCGCTCTCAACTCATTAGTCACATTCTTGCCAACGCGCCCGAAGCCGCATACGATAACGTGGTTCTTTAATTCAGATAACATACGCGAATGTCTCCTTTTTTCCCAGTAATCCCGCCATTTACCGGACATGATGAAATCTACCCCGACAGTAACAGCAAAACCCGCTAACCCGCCGCCGCCCAAGATTAAGATGATCGTAAAAATTCTCCCCGCTGATGATAGTGTACGCACTTCCCCGAACCCAACCGTGCTAATGGTGATGACGGTCATGTATAGAGCTTCAATGAAGCTCATGCCTTCCAGCCAATGATAACCAGATGTACCGATTAGGATCAATACTAAGAAAATGACAAAAGCCATGATAAAGCGATTGGGGAAATGAGATGCTTTTGTTTTCATGAGCATATTGTACTCTTTTTGAAACGCGAATGAACGCGAATTTTAAATGAAAAAGCCCCGTGAGGGGCTTCCATGAACTGAGGCAGGGCTTTAGCCCACACTATTCTCTTTTGGCATATTCAAAATCATATCTTCAATAGCTTCTCGGTCTTCAACGGTTGCTACTTGCAAGCAATCAAAGAAAAGTTGATTGGCTACAAGGTATCTGAGAGCGATTCTGTAATCCATCTTTTCGAGTTTATCTAAATTTAGCCCCAGAAAATTTTCTGTCTGATTGTGAATATTTCTATTGAATTTCTGCCATGCTTGTTTCGATGCACTATGAGAAGGAGGTTTTAAGCTAATACCGTGATTGTGGAGGATAATTTGCAATTTTTCTTTTCGTTTCTTCGAGTGTTCTTTTTTTTGCAGGAAGGTAAAGAGATGTGTAATTAAGAGTAAGTTTGTCTTATTAATGCTTTTTTCAAAAAAGACGAGATCCTTATGGGCTGCATCTTGCAGGGCACTGTCACGGGTAAGGTTACGAACACGGACACTGTCAAGGTCATAGGCAAGGTCATAGCCATCGGTAAGGTTAACGGCAAGGTTAAGGGCACGAGCACGATCAATGTAATCGTAACGAGCATAGCTGCGAGCAAGAGGAACGGCATCAATGTCACGAGCAATGGCATGGGCAAGGAGAATGTCAAGGGTATTGGCAATATCAAGAGGATAGTCAAAGTTAAAGCCAAGGGCGTAGTTTAATGGGATAAACCAATAGAGGCTACGCATCCCCGATTTTTTGTAGTCAATTGCTCTACCTGCCTTTTCAATTGTCCATGATTGCATCTGAAGTGCGTAGCTATCATTTTCGAGAATTTTCTGAGCGTTTTTTTGTAGGGCAGTAAATAAGGGGCTGGCCTCATGGAGCAAGCTAGCCGTGAGTAAAAAGACTTCGCGCCAGCGGCGGTCATTGCTATGTTTACTTAGCCTTTCCAGTGTGCCACCAATTGCATTATCGGTAATATATTTGGCGGTGTAATATTCCTGAAAGGTGAGATGAGAGAAAGAATAGATGCCTTTGGCACGCTCAACCAATATGCCATGTTGAGCACTAATTATTTCAAGAATGGCTTCTCCATCTGGGGAATCGCTTTCGGTATCGGGGGGCAGACTCTTCAGGAATAACTCTATTTTTTTTGCAACCTCTTTTTTCTTGAAGAAAATCTCCCCTTTTTCAAAATATTCTGCTGCAATGCGAGCAAAGAGTTGTTTTTTACGCCCCAATGAGAGATTTTTATAAAAACTTATATCATTTTGCCCGCGCCGAATTTTACGGCTTGAATCCCACTTTTTGAGCAGAGCATCGAGGGCATCTTCATAAAGCTCAACCCTTCGTTTGGGAATGGTCAAAGTTTCTTCATAGGCTAGGCAGATCATCGAGAGCAAGAGAGGGCTACTACCAATATCTCGTACGCTTTTATTTTCTTCCAGCTTTAGTTCTTTAAGGAATTCTATGGCGCTTTTGGGCTCTTTACGAAACCAATTTTGAGTATAGGCGTTTACTTGTCTCTGGCTGAAATCTGCCATTTCAATATAGGTGAATTCGGTAAAGGAATAATCACTTGCTGCTACACGACAGGTAATTACAATCTGTGTTTTTAAATATTTTTTGCTGAAATCGTGCATGGCTTGAATAGTTTTATCACGTTGTTCATTTTCTTTAGGGACTTCATCTAAACCATCAAAAAGGACAATCGCTCTTCCACTTTCAAGTAGATACTTTATAAAGGATTTTGCGTCAGGAAAATTGCAAGTATCAAATTCTTTGGCGATAAAATCAAGAATATTGGTTTCTCTTGCATTCCAATCACGCAGAGTCACGAAAATGGGCAATTTATTTAACTCATTGGCAATAATGGTTTGGTTAACCAAATACTTCATGAAGGTCGTTTTTCCCGCCCCTGGTTTGCCAAGAATATAAAGGCGATGTCCACGTTTTTTGTTGACAACAATGCTTAAGCCACGTTCTTGCTTTCCACTCCCTAGCTTTTCAGGTTCTGCTTGAATTTCATGTAACTTCATCATATCAAAGCGTTTATAGGCTTGGGGTTTATCAAGAATATAGACATCTGTAAAAATATCGCCTATTGGAATAGGCTCAGTTGTCCCAATCACACGAATATGCCCATAAATTTCCTGCATCTGCTTTTTATAGCGTTCAGCGGCATCGTCCCAATTAAAATTTTGCCACCGCCTTTCAAGAGCTTGCAGCTTTTCACTCTGTTCTTTTTTATCTTTGGTTTTGCGCGTGATAATCTCAGCGGCAGCATCCAAAAAGGCTTTGCCATAAGTCGCTAATGCCCACCCGCCAATCATTTCCATGCTCATATCTTGCTCCCTGCATTAAAACTTCCCAACTCCAAATAAACTCCCCATATTGTACTCTTTTTTAAACATGCTTTGAGAAAATATTTAAAAGCTTTTATTTGCGTAATTCGCCCTTTTCGCGCCATTCGTGTTAAAGCTTTTCTTCGTGCCCCTTCCTGTCCTTTGTGGTAAAAATACCCCATGACAACCAAAACCCACCCCCTCCCCCGCCTCTGGAGCTACGCCACCGCGCACCGCCGCGCCATGCTCCTCGCCTCCCTCTACTCCGTCCTCAACAAACTCTTCGACCTCGCCCCGCCCATCCTGATTGGCGCAGCGGTAGATGTTGTCGTCGCGCAAGAAGATTCGCTCCTCGCCAAACTCGGCGTTGAAGATACCGGCACCCAGCTCCTCGTCATCGCGGGGCTAACGGTCTTTATTTGGGTATTTGAATCCCTCTTCCAGTACCTCTTCCAAGTCGCTTGGC
>JABGQV010000079.1 GCA_018648655.1 Anaerolineae bacterium
AGCACAACCTGCCACGCTCCACTGCTCTTTATTCTAATAACCCCGCGTTAAGCTGACCCGCCTTCGGCTTAGGGTATGCGGCGCGATTTTTGCTTAGTTTTTTTCGGGTAAAATTGGGTTGCGTTTGCTAAATCGGCGGCCAGCTTACGCCATCGTTGGCTTGTCCATATTTTTTTACCAACGATATTTACAAATAAAGTTTAAAATAATACGTTTCTGTTTTTGAATTTATCTGTTGGAAAATAAAAATACTGAAAACATACGCTTTTTAAAAAAGCATCAAATTTTCTGAAGGAATTACAAAAATAAAGGAATAGAATGATGAAACTTGAGATAAAAAAGAAAAATTTAAAAATCTTTTTCATATCTTTTATTCTCATTTATGGGATAATTTCTATCTTGTGCCTTATAAGTAAACAGCCTCTGGTTTTTGCTTATGGTTATAATTTCTTTCAGTTTCTCACGTTGTTTATTATTTTGGGTTTATTAAGTTTCAGTTTGATTTTGGTAATGGAATATCTTGAGAAAATGCTCAAGAAGTTTTCAGAAAATAAGCGTCTTTCCGCTTTTGCTGTTTATGCTTACTTTATTTTTATATCAGCATTTGGCTTGTTTGCATTTACAGTATTTGCAGGTTTCGCAGAGTCAGGTTTACCTTTTTTCTATTATGGCTGTGTCACAAATAGTTGTATTTATCTTTTGGGTGGCTATGTGACAACTTTTATAGTGTCCGTTTATTTTGCTCACAGGTTCCTAAAAAACAGCACTTAAAAACTCTGGTCATAATTTACAAATAAGCAAATCTGTATAATTCAAGAGGCAAGCCAACCCCGCGTTAAGCTGACCCGCCTTCGGCTCTGGGGATGCAGCGCGATTTTTGCTCAATTTTTTCTGGGTAAAATTGGGTTGCGTTCGTCAAGTCGGCGGGCAGCTTACGCCATCGTTGGGCTTCTATCTATAATAGATAAATATAAAAAGTTTCAATGGAGAAATAAGAAATAGATGAGCAATAATAATTATTTTCGAAAAACCAGGAAGGACGGTATTTGGTCTCTGGTTATATCTGTAATAAAAGTTATTGTTGAAGAGATTCTGGGAGAAATAATCATTGGTTTCTTGAAGATGGTCACAGGAGAGTTTTTCCTAACGGAAATTTTAGATTTGAGTATGGACAATCAGTTTTGGTCTACTATTGTATTTTTTATTATTATTTTTCTTATTTTATCCAGCCCAGAAATAATTGCGTTTATAAAGAATAGGAATAAAGAAGAAGATATATCCATTTCTTTCATTCCCCAAAGCGGGAAAATAACAGAAGGTTTGTGGGATAGTAAGTATGCTTGGTTAGAAATTCTTGGTGTTTTAGATACTGGAGAGTATACGGGGTTTCTTAAGAAGCTGGAATCGAAAAATGATGAAGTAACTACAGACTGGCTTTCTCAAATCACAAAATCATCTAGTCCTCGTTTGAAAATGGTTGAAGAGAAACTTTTTATTATCAAGACGAATGTTGGTGGTGGAAAAGCTCAAATTTTTCTAAATAAAGGTGAAAGTAGTTTTTTACCAGAAGATATTAAAAAGTTTTATTTTGAAGTTGAATTAGTAAAAAACAGAGAGCCTGTTCAAAGTGTTAAAGGCTATCTGCTTGATAAATACGGCGGGTGGAAAATAAGGATTTCTCAGACAGAGCAAAGCCCAACCCCGCGTTAAGCTGACTGGGCTAAGGCTCACGATTTTTAGGGGTTAGGTTACATATTAAAGCATAGGTGGGTTGGGGGATTGGGAGAAAATTAATGTCCCTGCATGTTGGCAAGCTGAAGGGCACGATTATAACGGTGTCGCTTGGTATAGGACGACATTTCCCCGACCATTTGCAAAAGGAATCGATAATAGAGCGTGGCTACAATTTAAGGGGGTAGACTACACTTGTGATGTTTGGCTAAATGGTCGATGCTTGGGGAGCCATGAAGGATATTTCGGGCAATTTGGTTTTGAAATATCATCTTTTCTTCAGGAGCAAAACGTGCTGGCGATTCGTGTGGATGCGCCCCGAGGCGTTTTGGGTGAAGAGGATGAACTCTGGCAAAATAAAAATATGGTGAAAGGTGCTTTAGAACGATGGGATGTTAGTGACCCAACCTTGAATCCTGGGGGAATTTGGAATGACGTGGAGATCGTTGTCTCTGGGTCGGCTCGTATTGCCAGGACAAAGATCCAAGCTCAACCATCTGAATTCCCGCCAATTGACCGCCCCAATGATCCAGTTAGAGCCGTTGTAGCAGTAGAGTTTGAATTGGATTTGATTGCTGGTTCAGTGCCAACTGAGTATGAAATTGATATTGAGTTACTACCTGTAGGGGATGAGAAAGATGTTGCGGTGGACGAAAATCAAGGAAGGGTCAGGAAAACTGTTTCAGCGTTGTTGTTCCCCGGCACTCAGACAGAAAGGGTGATTGTACAACTTGATCAGGCACGCTTGTGGTGGACCTGGGATCTGGGGACGCCACAATTATACCGATTATCCCTTTGCCTTCGGAGTGAAGATGGCGTCTCAGATCGTATGGAAACGAGATTCGGTATCCGCCAGATAGAACAGCGAGAAGGCTCTTCTTTGTATTTGAATAACATTCGCTTTTTTCAACGCGGTGCTAATTACCTCTCTGATCAGCTATTGTCACGAATGACACATGATCGATACAAAAAAGATTTGGCTCTGGTAAAAGAAGCAAACCTGAACACCATTCATCCATTTTGCATACTTGAACGCCAAATATTCTACGATCAATGTGATGAGGAGGGAGTACTCGTTTACCAAGATTTTCCTATGTGGATGACCATGTCGAATGAGAGCGAATTCGTTCGTCGGGCTGTTGCACAAGTCGCTGAGATGACTGAGCAATTTGGTCACCATCCATCCATTGCTATCTGGAATATGGGTAGTCAGCCCAGTCCAGCAAATTTTGAAAAATTGAATTCGGCATTAGTATATACCGTAAAGCAGGCTGATCCGTCACGGATAGTCAAACAGGGGAATGCCAGTGTCGCTTTTGAAGGCAACCCGGTACACTCCCATGGCAGTTTCTTCTGGGATCCTGCTTTGTTAGAGCAATATGCACAGGTCTTTGATTGGCGGTCAGACCTGCATCTTTACTTTGGATGGTACATGGGTGAAAAAGAGGATTTGGCTCAAATGCCGGATTCCTATTACCAATTAGTCACAGAGTTTGGTGCCCAGTCTTTGCCAAGAAAGGAGACTCTGGAAAAGATCATTGGCTCAGACGATCTGTTCCCACCTGATTGGAAAAAATTATCGCTCCATTGTGCCCAAGAGGAACGATTAATTGAACGGGCTGGGGATTTCAAAAACATTGACGAACTGATTATGGCTACCCAACAATACCAGGCAGAGTTAGTTCGTTACCACATTGAGTTCTATCGGCGTCGGAAGTTCAAGCCTTGCAATGGGGCGCATGTTTTTTGTTTTAACGATTGTTGGCCAGCAGTGACATGGTCGCTGGTTGAATTTGACCGCACGCCTAAGTTGGCATATGAGGCATTGAAACGCAGTATGGCACCCTTACAGGTGTTTATTGATTTAGACAGATTATCGTTCCAAGCTGATGAAAATAACTCCCTTAAGTTATGCATCGTGAATGATCTGCAAAAACGCTATAATAATGTTAGTGTTCGAGTTATTGTTTCTCCCACCAACATGGATGGTGCAGCAGACGTAAATCTTGTTAAGGAACGCCGTTGTGATATACCTCCATCCAGTCTTATTGATTTGGCCCCGCTTGAATGGCTGCCCAAAACTACGGGCAAATACCATCTAGATTTATCGGTCTATCAAGATGATGATGTCCTTACCAGAAATGAATATGTGTTGGATGCTGTCGAGGATAATTAATGAAAAGATCAAAAAACTTACCGACTAGTAATGATGTTGCAAAATTGGCTGGTGTTTCCCAATCAACCGTATCATTAGTATTAGCTGGTAAAGCAGAAAGACGGGTTTCTGCAGAGGTACAAGAAAAGGTTCGAGAAGCTACTCGGGTGCTAGGATACAGACCTCATGCAGCAGCGCGGACCTTGCGCTTGGGACGAGCAAAAGCAATCGCTTTACTTTTACCGGACGTAGTCAATCCATACTTTGCCGCTGTTTTGCGCGGAGCCGATAGGGCTGCCCGCCAGCAAGATTATGCACTGTTGTTTGTCGATACCGAAAATGACCAGAATTGGTTAGAAATGGTTATTGGGACATTGGCAGCAGGGAGCGTTGATGGGTTTGTCCTTTTTGGCGTCGAGCCGCCAGAGCAAAGCGAACTGGGCGGATTTGAACCGCGAATTGTGGTGGTTGATGCTCCCTCATCTATTTTTCCTCTTATTGCCATCGATGGTATGGGGGGGACGCTTGAAGCAATGAACCATCTTTTATCGTTAGGCCACCGTCGTATTGCTTATCTTGGAGTTTCCTCTTCCAAAGAGACGTTTCGCGTACGAACCCGGGCGTATCATCAAGCTCTAAACAATGCCGGTATCAATCTGGGTCCAGATTATGAGAAATCATGTTTAATGGATATCGATGATGCCAAGGTTAAGGCGCGAGAAATTTTATCGCTTCCAGATCGTCCTACAGCCATATTTTGTGCTGACGAGCGCCTAGCAGTAGGCGTATACAAAGTTGCCAAAGATATGGGCTTACGTATTCCAATAGACCTTTCGGTGGTAGGTTTTGGTGGAACCCAGATCGCACATATTCTAGAACCAGAGCTAACAACCGTAAACGTGCCCTCAGAATCGTTGGGCAACCTGGCAGTTAGTAGCTTGATCGAATGTTTAGAAACAAATGTCGAACCCAAGTCTAGAATTGAATCGGTCGATTTTATCATTCGAGGCTCCACCACTACTTTGATTCAAGATTAAAAGGAGTGCACTTCAGTTTATGGGAAACTCACCAGCTCCTGAGCGGAGCAACCGATAGGGAGCGTAGACGGAGGACGATGTTTGCAAAAGCCGCTCTTCGACTACGACTGCGCTCCGCTCTGAGACTGGATGCTTTTTGCCAACAAACGGAAACACACCCGATTAAAAGTGCGCAAGTTGCCCCCACCACCACAGATAAGCCGAGTTAGGATTTCAAAGATGAAAAACAACCAATATACCTATGCCTTAGGACTCGATTTTGGAACAGAATCAGTCCGAGCCTTACTCATTAATGCTGTTGACGGAGCAATAATTGCTTCATCGATAGAAAAATATTCCGATGGTGTTATTGATCTAACTCTCCCTTGTGGTCGTGAACTGGGACCAGATTGGGCTTTGCAAAATCCTGCTGATTGGTTAAACACAGCCGAGGTGACAATTAAAAAAGTCATTATGGATTCGGCTATTGATCCACAGGAAATTCGTGGTATTGGGATTGACTTCACATCTTGCACAGTGTTGCCAGTCAAAATGGATGGCACTCCGATGTGTCAATTATCCAATTGGATGGGAGAACCCAATGCCTGGCCCAAACTATGGAAGCACCATGCTGCTCAAAGTTATGCTGACCGCATCACCCAATTGGCGGAAGAAATGGGCGAAGGGTGGTTGCAGCGGTATGGGGGGATCATTTCATCGGAGTGGATGCTACCGAAAGCACTCCAGATATTGGAAGAAGATGCCCAAAATTATGATGAAACTGACTTGATTGTCGAAGGCGGAGATTGGCTCGCCTGGCAGCTTACGGGAAAATTTGTACGAAATGCCTGTGCGGCTGGATTCAAGGGATTGTGGCACAAGGCAGAAGGGTATCCACCCGAGGAATATCTGGCTACTCTGCATCCCAATTTTCAGAATTTTTACAGTACCAAGGGGAGCGGGGCGGTTGCGGCTCCTGGTGAAGTTGTCGGCAGCCTGACACCTGAATGGGCAGACCGTGTAGGGTTGGGCACGCATACAAAGGTTGCCGTTGGCATTATTGATGCCCATGCTGGCGCAATCGGTGCAGGGGTCTCTCAGGGTGAAGCCTTATATATGGCTATGGGAACATCGACTTGCCATATGCTCCTGGCAAAGGAAGAAGTATTCTGCAAAGGCATCAGTGGCGTTGTTGAAGATGGTATTTTGCCAGGCTGGTTTGGATATGAGGCAGGTCAGGCTGGTGTCGGTGATATTTTCAATTGGTTCACAAATTTTAGCGGCATTGACCACGAGACATTGACTGAAAAAGCACTTCAACTCCCACCAGGGTCTGATGGCTTGCTGGCACTGGATTGGTGGAATGGCTGCCGCACCCCATTAGTTGATGCTGACTTGAGTGGCTTGATGCTGGGTTATTCACTTCGCACGCCCCCTGAAGCGGTTTATCGAGCTTTGATTGAAGCCACAGCCTATGGCACCCGCCTGATTCTGGACACTTTCAAACAAGGTGGCATTAACGTAAGCAAAATTATTGCCAGCGGCGGTCTCACTAAAAATCAATTGCTTTTGCAAATTTATGCCGATATTACAGGCTTACCTTTCGAAATCAGTTCAACCCAACAGGCGAGCGCAATGGGCGCAGCAATTTTGGGCGCAGTTGCGGGTGGCATTTATTCTGATATTGAATCAGCGGTTAGAACCCTTGCCCCATCCCCTAGCGCAATCATACAGCCTGGTCCGGAAAACCATCGAAAATATTCGCAGTTCTACCAGCTCTATCTGGAACTCGTAAAGGTTTTCGGACAGGATGAAAACTCAGTTATGAAACGACTTCGCAGTTTGCGATAAGCAATCATCACCAAAAAGCTAATCTCAGTACTTCACGATTTTGTCATTGCGAGGCAGCTTTTTCGCCGAAGCAATCTCCTGCATCGTGAGGGAGACTGCTTCGCGAAAGCGGCTCGCAGTGACGTGAAACAAAAAGTGTCGAAGATTTACTTTACGATGTGTTTAGTAATATTCTGGATATAAAGCGGGGCGACACGCGCGTGATACTTCGACTCGGCTCAGCACAGGTTTGAGCTTGGGCGCCGCGCCCAAGCAGATTCGCGGCGTGAGCGGGGTGACGATTACGCCAAGAAGATGTTGACCAACGGCACGCAAGTTGAGGTCAAGAGCGTCGCGGCTTTTCATCCCACACAAAGTATTCAGCATTTTCAGGATATATTATGCAAAAAAACAGTAATTCATCAAAATACACTCACTTGATCTGGGATTGGAATGGAACCATACAGAATGATTCTTGGCTATGTATAGATATTATGAATGACCTTTTGCAAAAGCGACATAAACCGACAATCACATTAGAGCAATATCGAGAGATATTTGGGTTTCCTGTTAGAGACTATTATCAGAAAGCTGGTTTTGACTTTGCAATTGAATCTTTTGAATCAATAGCAGAAGATTATATTTTGGAATATGATAGCAGGTCACGGGAATGCAATTTGCAACCAAAGGCTGTCGATATTCTCAATTTATGTGCCGAAAAGAATCTCTCGCAATATCTTTTATCAGCCAGCCAACAGAGACCGCTTGAAATTAACGTTACACATTATGGCTTGAATAAGTATTTTCATCGTGTTGTTGGTTTGTCTGATTTCTATGCCAAAGGAAAGGTGGATAGTGGCAGAAAGTTAGTAGCTGAACTTGATGCTTCGGCAGATAGCATGGTGCTCATTGGAGATGCAACACACGATTACGAAGTGGCACGAGCTCTTGGAATAGATTGTATTTTGTTTTCAGGTGGGCATCAGTCAAAAGAACGGCTTGAAGAATGTGAAACGACAGTTGTAGAAAATCTCCAAGATTTATTATCTGTTGTCGGTTGAACTCCAAAACTATAAGTCGTGTTGTGATTACATGTTTGAAAGTCATAAAGGAAAAGCACCACCTCACCCCGCTTGCACGCAGACCGGGCTACGCCTGGAGGTCAGCGGCGCGATTTTTGAAGATTGGTTCCAAGCAAAGAATGTTCAGGGCTACAAACGCCCGGCTGGTGAAGCATTCGTTGGCACGCCCCTTGCAAAACAAAGGCATAAAACCCATCGTCTATGAAATACATTACAGATTACAACCCCAATTGGATAAGTCAATTTGAACACATAGCAAATTGGCTACGAAAACGACTCCCTAGCAATTGTCATGTTCACCACGTTGGTTCGACTTCAATAATTGGCATGCCTGCCAAAAACATTGTTGATATTGATATAGAGTGTCCAATCGGAAGTATGAGCGCAATAATTAAAGCACTAAAGCTTGCTGGCTACGAACACGAAGGTGATAAAGGAATACTTGGGCGCGAAGCATTTCGCCCAAAGGAAGGAACAGAAGCATCATTTCTATACCCTCACCATCTTTACGCGTGCGAGTCGAACGCACGAGAATTATATAAGCATTTAGCCTTTAAAAATTATCTTCTAGAAAATCCTAAAAAAGCAGAATGGCTCGCCAAACATAAAATTGAGTGTGATAACCTAGCGGAAAGTAGAAACGAATATATTGAGCGAAAAGCAGCATCTTATGAAGTAATCACGGCAGATTCTTTGAAATGGGCTAAAAAAAATACGGCTCATGCGTAATTTATGTGCAGATGGCTTGTGTACAAAAGCGGTTTTTGTACCAAGTTACACATGAGCCAAAATTACATGCGTCTAATAGCCAAAAGCGTGCCAACCCCGCGTTAAGCTGACCCGCCTTCGGCTTAGGGTATGCGGCTAAGTCGGAAAAAGAAGAAATCCAGAGTGAAAAAACAAGCATGAATCAGCACAACGGTTAAATGGTAGTAAAAAGCGATTTGCCATGAAAACTCTTGTCAATTCCAAAAACATTTTCTCAATACTATTGGCTATCTTTTCATTTGCAATTTATCCGCATATTATTTGATTTAAAAAGCAAATACCTTTGTTAGGGTGCGCTGCTACATGATATTGGTAATCTGGGTTTCAATTTTCTGGGAAGTCAGCGCTTGACCTGCTACCGGAGTATCTTGATACTTTCCTAGAAAGTTTGCCATAAAGGAGAATAGAGCAACAAAACAGAGTGCGAAGAACAGAATCTGTTCGATACGAATGTGAAAATTATTCATAGAATCGGGTCGATTATCGGGTACAATGGAAACGATATCCAGATTCTAAACTTCTGAAGACCGTTATCAAGACGGGGAGGCCGTGTCTGAATTATCCGCTATTCCCGTTGGCTGTACCAGTGACGAAAAATGATACACTATAGAAAGGCTCCCCATATTTCTTCACAAATTGGACGTAAATGAAGAGATTTATAATTTAACATAGAAATCAGGTATATGCTTCCAATATACCAAGATCAATTAACTAATAGAATGCAATAAACAATAAGGAGCAATTAGATGGACATCATATTCTCAGTAGTATTTTTTATAATAATTATCTTCGCCTTAGGCGTAAAAATCCTCCGGCCTGTAGAAGTGGGAATTATCGAATTTCTAGGCCGGTATTCAAAAACTGCCAGCGCGGGCTTTAACTGGATTATCCCTTTCCTCTCAAAAATGTATCGCATAAACATTACAGAGCGCCGAGTGGATATTGATCCGCAATCAATTATTACAAAGGACAAATTAAATGCTGTAGTTGATGGCGTGGTCTATTACAGGGTGGAAGAAGCCAAAAAAGCAATTTATAACGTGAACGATTTTGAATCCTCAGTGCCATCTTTGGCAAAAACAACCCTCAGAGCCGTAATCGGTAAAATGACCCTTACAGAGGCAAACGAAAATAGAGACCAGATTAATTTAGAAGTCGAAAAAATATTATCCAAAGAAGTCACCAAATGGGGAATTGATGTTATCCGAGTTGAGCTGCAGCGAATCGAACCTCCAGATGATGTTCAAGATGCCATGAACCAAGTTGTTAAAGCTGAAAATGAAAAAATAGCTGCCCTTGATCTAGCAACAGCAATTGAAACCAAAGCTGATGGGGAAAGGCGAGCTGAAATTAAAAAAGCAGAAGGAATCGCGGCTGCGATTCGATTAAAAGCAGATGCTGATGGAGATGCTATCAAGACTGTTAACGTCGCCGCTGAAGAATATTTTATCGGCAATGCACAGCTACTCAAAAAATTGGAGACAGTCGCTGAAGCCTTAAAAGATAATACGAAGATCATTGTTCCCGCTGATAGTGATTTAGTTAATGTAATTGGTGATCTAGCAGGGACTACAGTTCCTGTCATCAAAAAATAAAAGACAGGAAATGAAATTTTAAGAATTTCGAGTCCCCCCTGTCGGGGGACTTTTTTTTATGGAAAAGCCCGTATCGTGCAAAACATCATCCCACAGAAAGCGGGGATTAACCTAATCCATGCCAATATTTGATATGGAATCTTGGTAAAATCTATCATACTTTCCATAAAAACCATATTCTGACAGGATAAATATGCTTTTACTATACAACATAAAATTACCACTTGATCACCCAAAAAGTGAGTTAGAAGTGGTAATACTCAAAAAGCTTGGGATTCAGCCTGATGAACTGCTCAGCTATTCTGTATTTAAACGTAGCTATGACGCCCGCAGAAAAGATAATATTAAATTGATCTATTCTTTGATCGTTGAAGTTAGGCAAGAAAAAGAGATCCTGCGGCGAAAACGTAAAGACAACACGATTAGGCTTGCCCCAGATACCAGCTACAAATTCGTGACTCAAGCCTCTGATAACTTAAGCCAGCGCCCCTTGGTAGTCGGCACTGGTCCTTGTGGCTTGTTTGCCGGGCTGATCTTGGCTCAGATGGGTTTTTGTCCAATCATCCTCGAACGCGGTAAGCGCGTGCGAGAACGTACCGTAGACACCTTCGGGTTTTGGCGTCAGCGAAAGCTAGACCCCGAATCGAACGTCCAATTTGGCGAGGGTGGGGCAGGCACCTTCTCAGATGGCAAACTCCACACCCAGATTAAAGATAAAAATCACCTTGGACGAAAAGTTCTCACAGAGTTTGTCGAAGCTGGAGCGCCAAAAGAGATTCTTTATATTAGTAAACCTCATATCGGCACACTGAAATTAGTCAAGATCGTAGAAAAAATGCGCAATACGATTCAGGGCTTGGGCGGAGAATTTCTTTTTCAAAGCCGGGTAGATGATCTCATCATCAAGAATGGGCACCTACGTGGGGTGGTCTTAACCAGCGGGGAAAAGCTTCACAGCGATCATGTCATCCTAGCGATCGGTCATAGCGCTCGTGACACATTTCAAATGCTATATCAACGGGGCGTGCAGATCGAGGCTAAACCCTTTTCAATGGGCTTACGAATTGAACATCCTCAACATATGATCGATAAATGCCATTTCGGAGAGAGTGCTGGCAATCCCATCCTGGGAGCGGCTGACTACAAATTGGTACACCACAGCAGCAATGGACGCTCGGTCTATAGTTTTTGTATGTGTCCTGGTGGCACAGTGCTGGCCGCTTCATCTGAATACGGCACAGTTGTGACTAACGGGATGAGCCAATATTCGCGCAATGCTGGCAATGCCAACAGTGCTATCATGGTCGAGGTCTTCCCCAAAGATTATCCAGGGAGCCCATTAGCAGGGATAAATTATCAGCGCAAATGGGAACAGCGTGCTTTTGAATTAGGTGGGAGAACATATGATGCGCCCGGGCAGTTGGTCGGCGATTTTCTTGCTGGTCGCCCTTCAACCGTATTTGGTTCTGTCTTGCCCTCGTATAAACCCGGTGTTCAGCTGGGTGACCTGAGCACCAGTTTGCCTGATTTTATTATCGAAGCGATCCGTGAAGCTTTGCCGATCTTTGATAAACAGATCCAGGGTTTCGTGATGGCTGATGCCATTTTGACCGGGGTTGAAACCCGCAGCTCTTCGCCAATCCGGATCGTGCGCGGTAGAGATTTTCAGAGCATCAATATCACCGGTCTTTACCCCGCGGGTGAGGGCGCTGGCTATGCGGGAGGGATACTCTCTTCTGCTATGGATGGCATCAAGGTAGCTGAAGCTGTGGCCCTCAGTATTGTTAAAGAATCAGAGATTTAAATTCAGATATTTATCATTACTGTTCGAACCGATTTTAGTTCACCATATTAAAAAGTTCAGTGGCGAAAAGATAATAATAATGTAATTGGACAATTATCCGTCCAAAAATTTTATCGTCTTTCTCAATACGATTGATAAAGGTTTCGAATATGTTTTCATTACAAAAGTGTATTCCCGTAGGGTGCAAATACTCCATTCGACAAAATTCATGAGCGTTTACCCAAAAGGATTATTGGGCTAGGTTTTTGTAAGAACGATGTTTTTGCACCCACGGAGTATTTGTTTCATTACCATTCGTCATTGTTTTCGGAGCAAATGGATTTTTTGAAAGCATTGCAAGTACAAAAGGAAGATTTCCAGCATTCTTCTTTTTAAAGGAGAAATTCTTATGAAAAAAACTCAAACTTATTGGGCTCTGTTAGTAGGTTTCCTATCCGTTGTCGTACAGATTGCTATATTCTATCTGCGCTTTGGGAAATGGAACGTGTCTTCCTCTATGCTAGATTATGTCCTGTTTTTTTTAGCGGGTATATTAGGTGGCCTGATTTTGATCTATTTTCTAAATCGTCAAAATTCAAAAACGGCATGGCTTGTAACTTTGCTCGCTTTTCTTCTAGCCTCACCTATTTCTATAATTATGATGGTCGGTGGTGGTTTGCTTGGCCCAATTGGCGTGTTGGTTTTTCCACAAATCCCTTGGGCGCTATTTACGTGGCTTGGAGGATTGGCCGGAAATTTCTTTGCAAAAAAATGATTATTGGTTAATATGCAAGTTATAATAGATGATTAGCGCACTAAAACAAGTGCTTTTGCCAACAAGCCTTCAAATTCAACCGCACCAGTCCCGTATTAGCGGACTCGCTTTCGCCTCTGAGTATGCAATGTAATTTTTGCATCAATTTGGTCAGGATAAAATTAAGCTGCGTTCACAAAATCAACAAGTCGCACATACCATTATACAAAATATATGAAACCGCTCAAAAAAATAGCAAGCACCAAGACCCCAGATGGTGGAGAATTAATACTCTTCCAGCATGACCATGACTTTTCAATCGAGGTCAACGGGCAGGGATTAATGAACAGCCGCCAACACGAAGCAGAATTAGAATTGGCACGACTGGGTTGCGCCCACTTATCAGATCGTACCGCGCCTCGCATTCTTGTAGGCGGATTAGGCATGGGGTATACCTTGCGGCAGACATTAGACCTACTCGGCCCTGATGCCAGTGTAGTAGTAAGTGAATTGTTGCCTGATGTTGTTAACTGGAATCGTCAGTTTCTGGGGGAACTCAATCGTCAGCCATTAGAAGACAAACGTACTGAACTTATCACTGGCGATATTTGGCAGATACTCACGCTTTCAAAAAATAAATTTGACGCTATTATGCTGGATGTCGATAATGGGCCCAGCGCAATTACCGATTCTGGAAATCAACGCTTATACAGCCCAGCTGGCATTCAGGCTTGTCGTCGCGCACTACGCAAAGGGGGATGCCTAGCCATCTGGTCAGCTGAGCCAAGTAAAGCTTTCGAGCAGCTCTTGATGAGCTGTCAGTTCCATGTGCGCCGCTATAAGCTACATGCTTATAAGAAGAGCAAAAAAAAATCACTCTTTGTATGGGTAGCGGCGGAAGCCAAGACAATCCTCCCCACCCAGTGGTGAGCCATATTCCTGCAAAAAAACAGAAAATATAAATATGAAAGTCCATCTTATTGACGGTACATATGAACTTTTTCGTAGTTTCTACGGGCCTCCGCCAAGGAAAGCTCCAGATGGTCGTGAAGTCGGAGCCACAATTGGATTATTACAAAGCCTGCTCTCTCTACTTTCCAACCCCGAGGTCACACATATTGCCTGTGCCTTCGATCATACTATAGAATCCTTCCGAAACGATCTCTTCGATGGATATAAGACCGGGGAAGGTATCGACCCCAATCTATTTGCTCAGTTTCCTCTCGCCGAAAAAGCGGTTGCCGCCTTGGGAATAGTTATTTGGCCGATGGTGAAATTCGAAGCTGATGACGCTTTGGCCACTGCAGCCCTTCGTTTCAAGAATAATCCTGCTATTGAACAGGTAGTCATCTGCTCTCCAGATAAGGACTTTGCACAATTAGTTTCTGCAAATAAGGTCGTATGTTGGGATCGTCGCCGAGAGATTGTCTATGATGAAGATGCTGTTCTCGAAAAATATGGAATCTCCCCAGCTTCTATCCCTGACTACCTTGCTCTTGTAGGAGATAGCGCTGACGGCATTCCTGGGGTTCCCCGTTGGGGCGCAAAATCCAGTGCAATCCTCCTCTCTAAATATCAACATCTTGAAAATATCCCAACTAAGTTTGAAGATTGGAATATTAAAGTCCGAGGAGCCCGTCGTCTACACGAAAACTTGACTAATCATCGGGAAGAAGCTCTCCTATACCGTCATCTAGCAACCCTGCGCTTTGATGTTCCCATTGCTGAAAATCTGGATGAGCTTAGATGGGTTGGCCCTCACGATATTTTCTCTGATATATGCCAAAAACTGGGCGCAACAAATCTTCTAGCATCTTTTGGGAAATAATCTTATCCTCTCTTATGCTATATTATTGGTAATATAAAGAAATTATTGGTAAAAAACGGAGAGAATTATGACAGAAAAAGAAATTCAAAAAACTCTTGAAGATTATGCAAGGGCCTACTGCGCAAAAGATATAGATGCTCTTATGCAGGTTTTTGACGATACGGATAATATTTCTGTAATAGGAACCGGAGCAAATGAATTATGCGTAGGCCAAGAGGCCATACGAGAACTCTTCTTAAGAAATTTTAGAGATGCGAGCGCAAAGCACTTTGAATGGGGCTGGATAGATACGCGAATATCAGGAAAGCAGGCTGTAGTCTCCGTTAAATTTACGCTTCATCTTGAATATGAGGGCAAAGAGCTTAAAGTTTCCTTGCGCTGGACCGTCGTTTTGAGAGATGAAGGCAATCGTTGGGTCTGGGTGCACAGACATGCATCTACAGCAGCCGAAAACCAAGAAGAGGGCCAAGCCTATCCAAAAGAGAGCGAGAAATGAAAGTAGAAGCCTTTGACCACATTCATATCTATAGTAAAAACCCTGAAGAGGCATCAAAATTCTACCTGCAATATTTTGATGCTGAAAAGCTATATCAAAAAAAAGGGGATAGTGGAAGAAGAATATTTATATCGCTGGGTGGACAAATAATTGTAATTGGACCATTCCCAACCGACAGATCGGAAGTAAATACTGATAATCTAAAAATAAAAAGGTATCAACATCAATTTGGAATCGACCATTTTGGGATACGGGTAAAGAATCTGAAGGCTGCTGTTGAAGAGCTGAGAGAGAAGGGAGTAAAAATATTAACAGAGCCAGTTAACGGAGCATCAGGTAT
>JABGQV010000060.1 GCA_018648655.1 Anaerolineae bacterium
TTGGAATGTGTGTAACCTTCACGGGTTCGCGGGTTCGAATCCCGCTCTCTCCGCTAGCCAAGGACACGAAAACTCGTGTCCTTGCTTTTTAAGTTATACTTTAAACTATATAATATGAAAAAACTCTCTTCTCCCATCCGCATGATTTTATTCGCCATCATTGGCATTTCCTCCGCATTTCTAAGCGTAGCTTTTGGCACCAGTTCAGCAGTACCACAAGCAACCACGGCTACACCAACACCAACCCTAAGCAAAGCCGAACTTGCTCTAGAAGTTGGCTCCACCGATGGGATTATACTCTGGGCAATAGCCATTGCCCTATTTATCATCATTCCCATTCTATGGCACTGGATTCAATGGAAACGAGAAGAAAAATAGCATCCTATTGCAAATGGGGGATAATTCACACCGCCTCACGCATATATTCAACTTGATTGCCCACAAATAAAATCTGTGCGACGTGAAGGATTTTCTGCCCAACGCAAAGATAAAAACAAAAAACGCTCCCAACTGGGAGCGTTTCCATATTAACCGTCATAAAAAAAGCTACATTACTTCCAACTCACCTGCTTCTTTGAGCAGACGCAACCCTTCCAAACGCAAAACTTCGGGGAAGATCGTTTTGTAGATATTGCAATTTGGCGATTTCACATCATAGCAACTTGTAGCCCCATAGCTTTCAAGAGGGCATCCGCCTGTGCAGAAATACTTCCATTCACAGTCTCATCGTGCCAATTTTATCCCACCTGAATAGCGGATTGGTCAAACCAAGCCCCTGAAACCTACGTATCTAAATCAGCAACCAGACGAGTAACAAACTCCTGATCTCGGCGGGAATAAGAGATGAAGATGTCTTTGTTCATGGGGTGCTCCTTGTATGAAGGGGGTGACGTTGGCTGAGATACCTATAAATCAAAAACTATGTTGAACATTAATTAATCAACAAAACATCAAGAATGTCTTCAATTGCTTGTGAATGATTTACTTGAATGAACAGCTTTTTCCCATATTCCAGCTTGTAATCTAATTTAGCAAGAGCGTGAGATGCCCCATCTCCTTCTGACGAAGTTGAACTCATTTCCAACATTGTTTTAGCCCCTTTTGTCCAATTCTTTCCAGCTTTTTCTACAAGCCGACTTATGATGTTTTTGTTTGAAATATGAAGGCTAATTATTGTCACCCCTGAATCTTTCAATAGGTTTGTAGCTTCTGGCAAAGAACCTTCAGAAAACTCCCCATCAGAAATAATTAGCAAAATCTTTTGATGCTGAGAAAAATTCACATCCATAAAGCGCAAAGAAGCCTTTTTTATAGCATTGTATATAGGAGTTACACCAAACATAAACTTATCTGAATAAATCTCCTGCTCTAAAGTATCTGGCAAGATGTTTGCAATATCTTTTATTGACCTTGTAACCTCTCGGCTCGAAGCCAAATCCAACCATTCATAAAACTTTTCCTTTGCCTTTTCTCGAAATGCGTCTTCAAACATATCATTTACAGTAATTCTTATAAATCTCCTTAATTTCTCCCATATAACTTTTTGAATTACTGCTTCTGTCATACTTTTCACTTTGGCATTATCAAAATTCCCTCTAATCAGCTTAGCAGTGACATTGAGTTTTGTGCGATTAGATAACCAAGTGAATTTGATCTTAGGTTGTACATCTTTTTCTAAATAAGCATATATTTTTTCAGCAAGACTAAAAACTTTATCATCGTCAAAAGTATCAAAAACTTTTATTGGAGAATGTCCTAAAGTTAGTAGCTCTAGAATTTGGTTGCTTTGACGCGAAACAAAATCGTCTAAAGTTTCTCGAATATAGCTTTCATATTCGCTAACTGAATTATCGTAAATATAAGTTGCTTCCTTTTTAATATTTTCAACATAAGAAAAACTTTCATCAAAGGAAGTTTGCCTAAATTTTGCTTCTCTCTTTTCAAGTCCATTTTTCAATTGTTTAGTTAGACCATTTAACCACTCATTCTCTAACAAAGTGTTTCTCTCTAACAAAAAAGATAACACTCTTCTTCTGAAACCATTCTTCAATTTTCGTAAAGCTGTCTGTCGAAGGCTTTTTCTAATCAGCGTTACTAACTCATCATACAAACTTTCTCTAAAAATTACTTTTTTCAAAAGCTTATTTGAATAATCTGACCACTTCGAATTGATTTCTTGCTCAACCTCATCAAGGTCTGCTTTAGTTGGAATAATTTCCGTCAATGCTAAAACATCACAAACAACTGTTGCATCTTCCAATGATTCAACTTTTGTCTCCGAAGGGGCCTCCCTATTTTGTGATAAATCTACTAAACGCCACTTTCGTATTGGTCGTTTAAATCCCATACCAATACAAAAGATTTCCAAGTTTTGCTTTGCTGGTTTAGAGGAATATGCAGATTTTATTTTTCGTATTTGACGATTAAGTCCATCTTTGATTATCTCAATTTGGGGCAAATGTTTTCCTTCTTCATTTTTCCAATTACCTCTCATAGAACTTGAAACATCAATTATCATTCCAACTAGCAAAGGGTCATTTTTTGAAGAGCGTTTTTGTTTCATAATTAATCTCTAAGTGGGCTAATAACAATGTCAATTAAATCTTCTAACATACCTGCAAAAACAACTTAGCTTTATCTGGCACTTGCCAAGATTTCTCAATCGCCATTTCAGCTACAGCCTTACCAATTTTCCCATTCTTATCCAATTCAGAAGAACATAAAAACAACGCTTTTGCTTCATCATCCCATTCACTGTTTTCAGTATCGAATAAAATTCTATTAGGCATAATATCATTTTTTCCTATAAACCCAACCACAATAGTAATTCCATCCTTTTTGATACTCTCCGTAACATCGAATAACTCTGTGTAATTCCCATCTGTAAATCTTCCATTAGTCATAACTAATAACAAAGGTTGGAATTCCTTAGTTTCTAATTCTTTACGAATTCGATCATGAGAAATTCTCAATGTCTGAACAAGTGGAGCGTCATTGAATTCCATATCCATATATTGAGCAAGTATGCCTGTTCGATATACCTTCCAATACTTGTTTAATTCTACAGCATCTGGAGTGTCTGGAAATCCTTCGTCATCGGCTGTAAGTTTTAACAAATCCCTTATAGGTTCAGTTGAAATTTCATTATCAGTATCAGAGATAATGCCTAACCGCTTTACCATCGAATCCAATCCTTTCAGAGCATTACCAAACCCAAAACCATAAAAGAATAGCGAAAATTTTGGGAGCACTTCTCTTGAATGTGGATGCTTGCTGTATGAGATAGATTTATGGACTAAGGTATTTAATGCCTTAACAAGGCTTGCGAAAAAATCTTCATCTTGTTGAGAAAGTTGATAAACTGAATCAAATGCTGATTTAGATAAATCAAGTACAACACCTATCAAGAAGGGGGTAGTATTTTTAGGTTTCTTTTTAGATGCCCTTTTTGACACAAATTGTTGCGTAAACGCATCATCTTGTATTGATAACGAAATCTCTAAGTTTTCAATATAGTCGCCCCCGCCCGTTTGTATATTGCGAGCTTCTTCTCCTGTAGAAATTTGGGAATAGGCTCCAGAAACTTCAATTCCTTTATCTACATCTGGTTTCTTGCTCTCTTGGAATAGTTCAATCCAATCCTTGATACCTTTTCCCGCAACTAAAGTCCCTGACAAAAGACTTCCTAACACGCTGATAACATTTTTAGCCTCAGTTGAATCTAAGAAGTAAAAGTAAACTCCCATTCCTATTAAAATAACACCTAAAATAATTAGAGTGAAAGCTATTTTCTTCTTCTTGGATGTTGTCTTTTTCATCGCTAAAACCCCTCCGTCACATACTCCCCCCACACCGAGCGCAAGATATTTGCGATCTCCCCTAAAGTCATATCACTTTCAACCGCCTCAATAAAGAGCGGCATCAAATTCTCGGTGCCTTTTGCCGCGTTTTCTATTTTCACGCGCAACTCAGCCACTTTGGCATCATCTCTATTCTCTCTTAGCTCCGCCAATTTCGCTCGCTGGGATTGCTCTATTGCGGGGTCAACAGCCATGCGTTCGATGTCTATACTTTCATCCACTTGGAATTTATTCACGCCAACGACAATATCCTCTTCGCGCTCAATCGCTTTTTGGGCATCGTAGGCCGCATTCTGGATTTCACGCTGCATATAGCCCTGCTCGATTGAGTTCAGCGCACCGCCCATTTCGTCAATTTTTGCAATATAGGCTTCGGCGGCTTTTTCGATTTCATCGGTCAGATGCTCGATCAGATATGACCCTGCCAGCGGATCAACTGAATCCGCTACGCCAGATTCGTGGGCGATGATTTGTTGCGTCCGCAAGGCGACTCGCACCGATTTTTCGGTCGGGAGCCAGAGGGCTTCGTCCATCGAGTTGGTATGCAGAGATTGTGTCCCGCCGAAGACGGCCGCCAACGCTTGGATGGTCACACGCGCCACATTATTTTCAGGTTGTTGCGCGGTCAGGGTTGAGCCAGCGGTTTGGGTATGGAATCGCAATCGCCACGATTTGGGATCTTTTGCGCCAAATCGCTCTTTCATCGTGCGTGCCCAAAGTCGGCGGGCGGCGCGATATTTGGCAATTTCTTCGAGCAAGTTATTATGCGCATTGAAGAAAAACGAGAGTTGCGGGGCAAATTTATCCACGTCCAGCCCCGCGTCAATCGCCGCCTGCACATAGGCAATCCCGTTTGCCAGCGTAAAGGCCATCTCCTGCACCGCCGTCGAACCAGCTTCACGGATGTGATAGCCCGAAATGCTAATCGTATTCCAACGCGGCACTTCGGCTTGGCAATATTGAAAAATATCCGTTATCAGGCGCATCGAAGGCGTGGGCGGGTAAATATATGTCCCCCGCGCAACATATTCTTTGAGAATATCATTTTGGATTGTGCCGCGCAACTTGCGAATATCCGCGCCTTGTTTTTTAGCAACGGCGATATACATAGCCAGCAAAATGGCAGCAGGCGCGTTGATGGTCATCGACGTCGAAACTTTTTCGAGCGGGATTTGGTCGAAAAGTCGTTCCATATCTTTTATGGATGAAATGGATACCCCGACTTTTCCCACCTCCCCAGCTGCGAGCGGATCGTCAGCATCGTAGCCGATTTGAGTCGGGAGATCGAACGCGACAGATAAGCCTGTTTGCCCATTATCAAGCAGATAGCGGTACCGAGCATTCGACTCTTCAGCGGAGGCGTAACCAGCGTACTGGCGCATTGTCCAAAAGCGTCCCCTATACATCGTTGGTTGAACGCCGCGCGTAAAGGGGTATTCGCCCGGGAACCCCAAAGATGCTTCTTTGTCGGGAGCAAGATCAGGGTCACGCGCGAGCCGTGGCACTTCTATCCCAGAGGAGGTGTTAAATTTATCCTTCCGTTCACCAAATCTTTTGAGCAAAGGGTGTAGAACTTCCTTCTTCCAACGTTCATAGCGGTCTTGAATAGCCATTTTGTCACCTGTTTATGAGTTTTTCTTAGATTATAATAGATAGGTCTTTCTTTCTGGTCACAAAAAGGAGCTATATATGAAAATAATTGCAAATATTGCAGCGGCTATTTTAATCTTTTTCGGTGTAATGTTCATTTGGGGAGCTTTTGGCTCTAATCCACAGCCGGCATGGATTGGCGTAGGGGTTATAAGTGTGGCCATTGGTTTTGGCATTATTTGGTTTACACAAAGAAAAGATAAGGCGGAGAGAGCAGAGCAAAACATCTCGGTAAATATTGATTTGCCAGGCGAGGTAAAATTAGAGACAATGAAATGCCAAGCCTGTGGAGGCGCTTTGACAAGCAAAAATATCGAAATGCAATCTGGCGCACCCATGATTGTTTGCCCCTATTGTGAAACAACTTATCAGGTTAATGAAGAACCAAAATGGTAGAAGGTTGAAGACACAAGGTTAAAAACCTTAAACTTTCAACCTACTACTTGCAACTTAGAAAAGGATTTTTGATGAAACAACGTTTTTTTGCTCTTTTTATTGTTTTTATGCTTGTTTTTAGTTTAACGACGAATGTGTTTGCTCAATCGTATTCTCTTGAATTAACTCAAGAAACTATTCATGTCTATTGGGATGCCGACGGCACAATGTCGCTGGACTATTCTCTTTTATTCAAGAATAATCCCGATGCGCTCACAATTGATTTTGTTGATATTGTGCTTCCTGATAATAATTATATTATTAGCGAAATCTCTGCTGAAATAGATGGTCATGCCCTGAGTGTTGAAGAGAATTTTCAGGGGAAAGGGCCTGGCATAGCGGTTGATTTAGGGGAATATGCTATTCCCGCTGGTGAAAGTGGTCTCGTTCATGTCACGATTGGACAGATTGAGAATGTATTAAATCCCGATACGGATGCAGATTACGCCAGCGCGATTTTCAATACAACTTGGTACGGCAGCCAATATATGACGGGAAATACTGACCTAACCGTTATCTTCCACTTACCATCTGGTGTCCCGACTGAAGAGATACGTGCTCATCTTCCTAGCGATGAATGGGGTGGCAATAGCGAAGCAGAAAAATCTGTAGATGAAGCGGGACGAGTAACCTATACATGGCACGACGAGAAAGCAAATGGACATACTCAATATGCTTTTGGAGCATCTTTCCCGAAGAGCTATGTTCCAGCTTCTGCAATAGTTGAGCCCGCTTCAGAAGAAGTGACTGCATTTTCTCTCAGCCCGATTATTTACGCCCCTGTTTTGGTGTTTTTCGTAGTTATTGGATTAGCTTGGTTTATCCAGCGTAAAGCAAGTGTTAATTTAGATAAAATTTAGTCATAATAGGCAGTTTGGCAGATTGAAAACTTTCAACTCCAAAGGAGTCTCCCATGAAACGTAAACTCTTTATTTTCATCTTATCTTTTGCGCTTATTTTTACCTTAACCGCGAGTACAAATGCACAATCTTATTCTTTTGAATTAGTAAAAGAAGAAGTGCATGTTTACTATAACGATGATGGTTCTATGTCTTTAGATTATGTCTTCGTTTTTAATAATAATGCTGGCGCACATGTCATAGATTTTGTGGATGTTGGTATGCCTAATTATAATTTCCGTAATTCCTCTATTTCTGCCGATGTAGATGGAAATACCGTAAGCATCTCTTCTGATTATCAGGGCAGTGGCTCTGGTTTCGCCATAGATTTAGGCAGCTATGCTATTCAAGCTGGACAGCATGGACGTGTGCATGTTTATGTGGGCTATATAGATGAAGTGCTTCACCCTGACGATAACGATGACGAATACGCTAGCGCAGTTTTTGGCACAACATGGTTTGGTAGTCAATATCTTACTGGCTTAACCGACCTAAAGCTTTCTATACATTTGCCAACCGCTGTACAACCCAATGAACCACGCTATCATTATCCCCAAAGTTGGAATGGTGCACAAGAACCTGAAATCTATTTAGATGGCAACGGGCGTGTCACCTATACTTGGCATGACCCAAATGCTAATGGGCATACCCAATATACTTTTGGCGCATCTTTTCCTAGCAGTTATGTGCCGGCATCGGCGATAGTAACTCCGTCAATTTGGGATAAGATGGGTTTTGACGAAGATGCCTTTTTCGGTCTTTTCATGTTTTGCTGTTTCGGACTTTTCTTTATCGGCATCCCCATTCTCTCCACTGTCCAGCAACGCAAACGTAAAATGAAATATATGTCACCCAAAATTGCCATCGAAGGACATGGAATCAAACGCGGGCTTACGGCAGTCGAATCTGCAATATTGATGGAAGAGCCCCTCGATAAAGTTATGACAATGATCCTTTTTGGTGTCATTAAGAAAAACGCAGCAGAAGTTACAAATAATGATCCGATCAGAATCAAAGTAAAAGATCCTCTCCCTGAAAAACTGCACCAATACGAAAAAGACTTTTTGGCTGCTTTTTCAGATGGAAAAAATAACCGTGCTGCCCAACGCAAAAAGATGCAAAAAGTGACCATTGGCTTGGTTAAAGGTGTTGGCAAAAAGATGAAAGGCTTCAGCCGAAAGGAAACAGTTGCTTATTATAAAAAGATTATGGAACGCGCTTGGCAACAAATTGAAGCCGCTGGCACACCAGAAATTATGAGCGACAGATACGACAAAGCCCTTGAATGGACTATGTTAGATGAAGATTACCAAGAACGCACCACCACGGTCTTCCGCCACCGCCCTGTTTATGTGCCTATGTGGTGGGGACGCTATAACCCAAGCTTTGGCAGAAGCTCTGTTGGTAAATCTATATCTGCTCCATCATCATCTGGCGGTAAAAGCTTAGCCTCCTCGATACCTCAACTCCCCGGCGCAGATTTTGCCGCATCCGTTGTGGGCGGTGCGCAAACATTCTCTGAAAAAGTGGTCGGGAATCTTAATAATTTCACCAACCCAGTGACACAAAAAACAAACCCGCCTCCAGTACGCACATCCAGCGGTGGTGGCGGTGGTAGTAGTTGTGCCTGTGCTTGTGCAGGCTGTGCTTGTGCCTGCGCAGGTGGAGGAAGATAACTTAAAGAAAAGTTAAAAAACTAAAACACAAAATTTTATAGGTATAAAAAATGCTCGAAATACTAAAGAAAAAGAAAATCACAAAATGGCTGAAGCTAAAAGATTCAACCTCTAATCGGCAGCCCGATCTCTTTCACTATAAACATGAAAACGGGATTGAAAAATCCCGCATTCATCTACGCCTAGACCCAGATGGTCACGGCACGCTTATCGTAAATGCCAATCAGGTTATGCACCTAAACCCAACTGCGGCCTTGATGGCACATCTCGTGCTTGAGAAAAAGAGTGAAAGCGAAATAATTAAAGTAGTACGCAAAACTTATTCTGTGAGTAAAGAGCAAGTTTTAGAAGACCTTCAAACCTTCCACAGCCAACTCGACAATCTAATTCGCCCTGATGGGGCTTGCGCAATTCATGAACTAGATTTAGAGATGAACATGCCTTTCTCCGCGCGTCCTTCTGCCCCCTATCGCATGGATTTGGCACTCACCTATCGCTGCAATAACGATTGCGCCCATTGCTATAATGCCCGCGAACGCAACTTCCCTGAAATGAGCGTAATTGATTGGAAACGCGTTCTCGACATCACTTGGGACTTGGGAATCCCCCACATTGTATTTACTGGTGGAGAACCAACGCTCGTGGAGGCATTACCAGAGCTAATCGCTCACGCCGAAGCCAATGGCCAAATTACAGGGATGAATACCAACGCGCGCCGAATGGCAGACAAAAAATTTCTCGACAAATTAGTGTCGGCTGGGCTAGATCACGTTCAAGTCACGGTCGAGTCGCACGATGCAGGCATCCACGACCAAATGATGAGTGCAAAAGGCGCACATCGGCAGACCATCCAAGGGTTAAAAAATGCTCTGGAAACTCCGCTATATGTAATGACAAATACGACCATGTTGCAAGATAATGTTCATACTATCCCCGAAACGCTCGATTTTCTAGCAGATTTAGGCGTGCCCACTATAGGGCTAAATGCGCTCATTTATTCTGGGCGCGGTGCAAATGTAGGAACGGGGCTGGACGAAAAAGAACTCACACCCATTCTTGAAATGGCACAATCAAAAACAGAAATATATGGGCAAAGATTAATTTGGTATACCCCCACGCAATACTGCAATTTCGACCCCACAAAATTGAATTTGGGCATCAAAGGCTGCACCGCCGCACTCTATAATATGTGCGTGGAGCCAGATGGCGCAGTTTTACCTTGTCAGTCTTATTACACACCTGTTGGGAATTTGCTTCACGATAATTGGGATTCAATTTGGAATCACGACTTATCAGTTAAGTTACGCGAGCGACAGGGTTTACCCAATAAATGCGGCAGTTGTGATTTAATTGCCGAGTGTGGTGGCGGTTGCCCGATTCAATTTGAAGAAGAAAATGATTTCGTGAAATTAGAGTTAAGTATTTAAAACTTTAAACACGAAGAGCACCAAAAAACACAAAGGTAAAAACAAAACCTTAGAGGGCCTTTCTGCCCACTGTGTTTAAGAACTCTCCGATAATTCGCGTCTTTCGTGTACACAAAAGGAGCAAAGATGAGCATCTTCGATTTTTTCACCCCTGCTAAACCCCTCCCTGCAGAAGTATTGCATTATGAATCTCCATCAGATGAGCCAACGCCCTACCGAATACATCTACGCATGCACGGTGACGGTAATGGCATTCTCATTCTCAACGCTGCTACAATTTTACACCTCAACCCCACCGCCACAGAATTTGCCTATCACTTCATAAAAGGCACGCCCAACGATGAAGTGACTCAAAAAGTTGCCAAACGTTATCGTGCTCGAAAAAACCAAATTCAGCAGGATTTTCAAACTTTTTCAGATCGACTAGATACCCTCCTTCACACCGAAGATTTAGACCCCATCTCCTATCTAGGGTTTGAGCGCATCACCCCTCATGCAGAGGGATTAACCGCCCCGCTACGCTTAGATTGCGCCCTCACCTATGCTTTGCCCCCAAATATGAGTGCAGACGATGCACCAGCGAAACGAGTCGATCATGAACTGGCTACCGCTGAGTGGATATCTGTTTTGGACCAAGCTTGGGTTGCAGGTATTCCTCACGTCACTTTCACAGGTGGAGAGCCAACGCTGCGAGATGATTTACCAGAGCTCATTGCTCACGCCGAAGAAAAAGGGATGGTTACAGGCCTGCTCAGCGATGGCCTAAAGCTCGCAAATAAAGAGTATCTCAACACCCTCCTCCAGACAGGATTAGACCACCTGCTCTTCATTTTGCACCCTAAAAACGAGAAATCTTGGAAAGCATTAGATATAATTCTTCCCGAAGATTTATATACAACTCTTCATCTAACTATAAATGAAGAAAATGCCGCAGAGATAGAAGAAATCATTGCTAGATTAAGTAAACTCGATATCAACGCACTCTCGCTCAGCGCAGCCCCAGCTCACGATGAGATTCTGCAAAATGCCAGCAACCAAGCTCAAAATGCGGGTCTTTCGCTAACTTGGGATCTCCCCGTCCCTTACTCTACGCATAACCCTGTCTCGCTAGAAATTGCAGATGAGGAAGAAATCCCAGAAGGTGCGGGCTACGCGTGGTTCTATATCGAACCTAACGGCGATATTCTTCCTGCACAGGGCATGGCAGAGCAAATTCTTGGCAATGCCCTAAAAACTGATTGGAGTGAAATATGGAAAAATCGCTAAAAGCTAAAAACCGTTTTGAGACAAGTTTTTCTTGCTCACAATCTGTTTTCTCGACCCTTGCACCAGAATTGGGCCTAGATGAAGAGACCGCACTGAAAATTGGTTCTGCCTTCGGTGGAGGTATGATGCGTCATGGAGAAGTTTGCGGTGCAGTCACAGGCGCATTAATGACACTAGGGCTTAAATTTGGCTCTGCTTCTCCAGATGATGAAGAAAAAATACGCGAAACTGGGCAAGAGCTAATGCACAAGTTTAAAGAAAAAAATGGTTCATTACTTTGCAGAGAATTGCTAGGCTATCATCTAATTTTGCCAGAAGAACTCGAAAAAGCAAAAGAAAGTGGTGTCTTTAACTCTATTTGTCCGCTTTTGGTAAAAAATGCAACTGAGTTAGCAGAAGAAATTATGAAAAAGGAATAAAATATGGAAGAAAGACGAAAACTTTCCAGAAAATACCTAATGATATTCTCTTCGGTACGAGATAATAACACCAGCGAAGAGCTTGGCTACCTTAGCGATCTCTCTTTGGAGGGCTTAATGCTTATTAGCAAAAACCCCAAAGAAATTGAAAAGGATATTGACCTATATATAGAACTCCCCGAAGAGCCACGGTTTTTACAAAATAAAATCATCATCGCTGCACGCACAATCTGGTGCGAAGCAGATATAGACCCTCGGCTTTATAATATCGGCTTTCAATTCAAAAATCTCAACGAAAAAGACCGAATCATTATCGAAAAAATGATTAAAGTTTATGAATTTAACAGAGAGCATAAACTTTTTCCGCCCTCTGTATCCGAAATAAATCGGAATATCCAAAATGAATAAACTTCCTCCCTATAACTCCTACTGGGTCATCCCCCAAAAATTTATGGCGGGTGAATATCCTGGCCATAACTATAACGAAGACCTCACCCCTCTTCGGGCAGATGCACTAATCGAAGCCAATATTCAAACTTTTATAGACCTCACAGAGCCAAATGAGCGCATTCCCTATGAAGCCATAGCACAAGAAAGGGCAGGCTATTACGGTAAAGAAATTCAATATCATCGCTTCTCTATTGGCGATTTTGGCACACCCTCCCCCGAAAATATGCGCATTATTCTCGATACCATTCACAACTCACTCGCACAGGGCAAGACACCCTACGTACACTGCTGGGCAGGCATGGGGCGCACAGGCACTGTTGTTGGCTGTTATTTTGTAGAGACAGGCATGAGCGGCGCAGAAGCGCTCAAAAAAGTAGATAAACTTTGTTATTATGCACCATCCCCGCAAACAAAAGGCCAAAAAGATTTTGTAAGAAATTGGAATGCATAAAGAATCCCATCAGCGCTACCTCCACCAATCCAATTGGACACATGAACTACGCACTTATATTTTCTCTCAAATAGGACGGGATGAAAATTCTCGCATCCTCGAAGTAGGATGCGGGACGGGGGCAATTCTTTCACAAATAAACTTCCCTGTATACGGACTTGATTTGAACTTGAATGCTCTTAAAGAGGCCTCTGTGCATCTTCAAGCACCAATACAGACCCTAGCTTGCGGAGACGCCTTCAGCCTCCCCTACGCAAATTCTAGCTTCGATATTCTTTTCTCTCATTTTTTATTGCTCTGGTTGCCAAATCCAAAAAAAGCGATTGAAGAAATGATGCGTATCACTATTTCTAATGGGCATATCGTCTTCTTCGCAGAACCAGATTATAGCCAGCGCGTAGACAAACCCATTGAATTAGCCGAACTTGGGCAATGGCAAGCAGATGCTCTACGAGCGCGCGGGGCAAATCCTGATATTGGAGGGAAATTAGCAGAACTCTGCCATGAGGCAGGTATTAAAATTATCGAAACAGGCACCCTCGAAAAATCCACGCGCGAAGCGAGTGCTGAAGAACGCGCCAATGAATGGGAGACTCTTAAAGCCGATTTAGCAGGAATTCTCCCAGACACAGATATCCAAAAAATGAAGAAAATAGATGCAAAGGCTTGGGCACATGGAGAGCGAATTTTAGATGTTCCGACCTATTATCTTTGGGGGAGAAATCAAGTATAATCTTTTGCAGAATTTTGGAGGCACTTTTTGGAAACACCACAATTAGCTGAGTCGGAAGTACCGACAGAACCCATCGAGAAAAAAGAAAGCTGGACCCGTTTTTTTCTCGATTTATTAGAAACTTTAGTTTTATCAGTTGCCCTATTTTTAGGAATTAATGCATTGACTGCGCGCGTTTTGGTAGACGGCTATAGCATGCGCCCGACTCTTGAAAATCAACAACGCCTAATTGTAAATAAATTAGCCTATAAATCAGGTTTGCCTGAGCTTGGAGATATTGTCGTTTTTCATTTTCCCATTGACCCCGAAGATGATTTTATTAAGCGAGTAGTTGGCTTGCCTGGTGATGAAATCAAGATTGCTAATGGTAATGTAAGTGTAAATGGAGAAGTTTTAATTGAACCTTATATTGCTGCTGCACCCAACTATGCTGGCACGTGGTATGTTCCTGAAAACGAGGTTTTTGTTTTAGGAGATAACAGGAATAATTCTTCTGATTCACATGTTTGGGGTGCAGTGCCCTCAGAGAATTTGATTGGCAAGGCTATCGTTATTTATTGGCCTCCTCCTGCATGGGCAATGATTAAGCATGTAGAACTTAATGATGATACACTTCAATAATTTTTCTCCTAGACTTACTGGATCGAAAAAAATATACACAGAACTTAAATTTAAATGAAAAAGACAAAATCACCAGAATCTTACCCTTGTAGAGAATGCCAAGCAGGCATTGTGCGCTCACAGTATATTACCTATTTTACTTGGCTAAATGAAGAACTAATTACTGTGCCTAATTTCCCGGCATGGATTTGTAATCTTTGTGGAAAACGGGAATATGATCAACGTGCTATTTCATGGTTATCCACCCTACTTAATCCCGATACTGGAAAATCACCTAAGAGCAAAGGAAAACCACATTCCTATCATCGCTCTGGAGATGGCACATTGCCTGCTGTTGAATAGCAAGATACTAAGAAGAAAACCCTTTATAGTAACTTGAAAAATACTAAACGACATAATTGCTTACTCAAAGAATTACGGAGAAGAAGATGCAACAATCACATACACATCATTTTATTCCTGTTGATATATTAACTGTAAGCTATCGTGTTGTTGGGAAAATGATGGTCTCAAATACGGGGATTATCGGATTGCTTAATAATCCAAACTCTTCGTTCATGGAAATTCACGATGCCCGTCTCGCGCGCATCCATATGCCAACCAAATTGGCAGACCACTTTGAGGTAATCCGTCTCACAAAAACGCATCTATTAATCGTATCGTTAAATCGTCGTGAGGATATAGGCCCACAAGCTTTAGCTCGGGCCGGGTATGCAACAACAAATCAATATGAAGCTTTGGTAACAATGCAAAATTATGAAGCTGAGGGTTCACTAGAATGGCAAGGACGCTTTGATTTTAGGGTTTTGATGGCGGAAGGGACACGAGATTTTGTCCCACTTTATAATGCAAAAGTGACTGGTGTATTAATCCCCACTTTGAAAATTCAATCGCCTGTAATGCTTTTTAATCGTCAACAAGTTGACCTACTTGGCTTACTGAACCAACGCAAAGACGATAAAGAGTAAAGCTAAAACTCATCGAGAAATTTGCTTGACCTATCGCAAAGTGAATGATAGAATACCGTTCGCTTGATGACCCGCCCCCATCGTCTAGGGGACCAGGACGTGACCCTTTCAAGGTCAAGACCGGGGTTCGAATCCCCGTGGGGGCACTTAGCTATAGACACAGTATAAGTGTCTGCACAACCATTCGCCCTCAGTGGCGATATGAGAGAAAAAACGACCTGAAATAGGTCGTTTTTTTTCTTTAACAGCAAATGGAATGATGCTAATAGCCAAAGATAGAGCTTCTCCGAATGGGTTTAAGAAAAACATGGTGGAAATCAAACAGAAAAGTGAGCCGAACTGGATGCGAACCAGCGACCCAACGTAT
>JABGQV010000103.1 GCA_018648655.1 Anaerolineae bacterium
ATAGTGTCTTATTTTTTATGTCCATTTTTCCATTTTCACCTGAGGCGGAACACAACGATGTTATGTCCATTTATGCCTGAAATATTCCAAACTACTTCGTACTCATCGTTAGATTCTAAAACATGAAGATGAATAGGAGCATCTAGAGAGTTTTCAATAGTAAAACAAGAAACTGTGAGTAAACAACAAGCTACTGTAAAAAATAACAATAGCTTATTTGTTGTCATCATGCGTGCCTCCTCAAAGCAATCAGATTAAAGGGCTTTATGAGATATAGAAGAATATTGACACCTTTACTTTCGATAAACAACTCCCCCATCAAAAATAGTCATTGCAACTTTTGTCTTCCCAATCTCTAGCGCAGGGATTTCAAAAATATCATCTTCCAGTATAACCAAATCTGCTACTTTGCCGGGAGATAAGCTACCTTGCATGTTCTCTGTCCCGGCGGCTATCGCTGCACCCATTGTGTAGGCAAAAAGAGATTCTTCAACCGTCAACCGTTGAGAGGGGAACCAGCCCTCCGCTGGTGTGCTGTCATTTCGTTGACGTGTTACAGCGGCTTGTATCCCCAAAAAGGGATTTGGAGATACGACGGGGCAATCAGAGCCAAAAGCGAGGGTTGTACCCGCATTTAAAAGGTCACGGAAGGCATAGGTATTGCGGGCGCGTTTCATGCCGAGGATGCTATTGACCATATCCATATCTTCGGTCAGGTGCAAAGGCTGGACGGAGGCAACCAAGCCCAAAGAGGCGAGTCTCGTCAGATCATCAGGGTGGCTATGCTGTACATGCTCTATCCGATGTTTGGGACGGGCATCCTGCTTATGGAGATTTCCATCTAAAATTTCTGTATAAACATCTAATAACTCGCGAACGGCTCTATCTCCAATCGCGTGGATGGTCGTGCTCAGCCCCGATTTTTCGGCGAGGGCGATTTTCTCCGCCATCTCGCTCATCGGTGTAAGAGGCATACCCGTGTGAGATTCATTCTCGAAATTCTCAAGCATCCACGCGGTGCGCGGACCCAGTGCCCCATCTGAAAAAAGTTTAATACCGCCAATACGCAAAAAATCATCGCCAAAACCACTCTCTAAGCCGGTCTTTGCCGCTTGCTCGGCAAACTCACCGGGCAACATAACCAAAGCGCGCAATTTGAGCTGTTTTTTTGTATGCAAACGCTGAAAAGCACGAAAAGCAGTCGCGCCGCTCTCGCCGCCCATGATCCTAAAATCATGTACGCCCGTAATGCCGAGCGCGTGCAGCCGCGTCATCGTTTTTTGCATTGCCACATCTGTCACTTCGTTTGTGGGGGTTGGCATCACGCTTCGCACCAAGTTGATCGCTAATTCCTTCAGCAAACCATTTGGCTCGCCATTTTCATCACGCTGGATCACACCCATAGCGGGGTCGGGGGTTTCGACGTTGATCTGTGCTAAATCTAATGCCGCAGAGTTAGCCAAGGCCAAATGCAAATCTTTTCGCCATAAAATAACGGGATTCTCGGGGGCTATTTCGTCTAAATCTGCCTTTGTGGGCGTGTGTGGCTCATCCCAATTATCCTGATTCCAGCCCTGACCAATAATCCATGAGCCGCTTTTTTGCCTTTTTACCGCATCCCGCACAAGACTTTGTACTTCTGCCAGCGAGCCTGTATCTTCGAGCATAATCCCCTGCAAGAGCAATGCCCACTCGTAAAAATGGATATGAGAGTCTGTCAGGCCGGGTAAAACCCTTTTCCCTTGAAGATCGATTATTTCTGTTTCGTCATGTGCCAGAGCGCGAATTTCAGTATCATCGCCCACCGCCAAAATTCGTCCATCTCGCAACGCGATCGCTGTCGCATGGGGAATGTTTTCATCTTGCGTATGTAGCTTTCCATTAAAAAAAATCAAATTAGGCATTATTTTCTCCTAGCATTTTCGCAATTTCTCGGTCCACTTTTCCCATCGGGTAATCATCCAGATCGTTCAAATCAACCCAACGCATATTCTCTCTGATGGATAATCCAGACATCGTGCAAAAAAAAGCGTATTCCGTTATTTTGAAGTGAGTGTACGCGTGATCAACTTTCCCCAGCGGATTCCCTGCCCGGATTTTAACTTGATAGCCCTCCCAAATCAGCATCGCCAGTTCCTGAACAGGGTTCTCTTCGATCCGCCCATTGGGGAATTCCCACATCCCGCCCAATAAGCCCTTTTGCGGGCGTTGTGCTATCAGAACTTTCTTATCTTCAATAATTACCGCCCCCGCGTGGATATGATACGGCACAGCCTTTTTTGTCTTCCGAACAGGGCGCATTTCCTGAATATCAAGTTGGTAGGCTTCGCAATCTTTATTAATCGGGCAATTTTCGCAGATCGGGTTGCGCGGTGTGCAAACAGCCGAGCCAAAATCCATGAGGGCTTGGTTATAGTCACCTGCTTTGCCTTTTGGCAAAATATCTTCGGCAATTCCCCATAAAATTGTCTCAGCATCTCTTGTCCCTAAAACTTCCTCGACATTGAATACTCGCGCATAAACCCGACGGATATTCCCGTCCAGTGCGGCGGCATCATGTCCAAATGCCATCGAGGAAATGGCTGCGGCAGTATAACGCCCGATGCCGGGGAGCTTCATCAAGGATTTTGTGTCTTCTGGGAGCTGGGCATCATATTCAGCAAAAAGAAGTTTTGCTGCCTTGTGCAAATTTCGCGCGCGACTGTAGTAACCAAGCCCTTCCCATAGGTTCAAAACATCCTGTTCATCAGCGGCGGCTAAATCTTCAATGGAGGGGAATTTATCCATCCAGTGCTGAAAATAGCCAATGACTGTATCCACACGCGTTTGCTGGAGCATGATCTCAGAAACCCAAACAGCGTAAGGGTCGGAGTGATCTCTCCAGGGGAGGGTGCGTTTATTTTGGTGGTACCAAGTTAGGAGTTGCGCAGCAATAGACTTACTCATCACAAGAAACAAGATTCTTTTCGCTTAGGAGAATTTTCTCATCGTCCATTGTGTAAATAATCCGCGCTTCGAGATAATCTTCTTTTTGACAGCCCAGAAGAATGACATCTACACCGTTAGGGAACTCGGCAGGCATATGTTTGATCGGGAAAAGAACTTGTATATTGTTCTTATTGATGAACACAAATCCCATCCGTGCGAAGTCTTGTTCTGCATAGGCAGGCCAGGGATGTGCAGAATAAATCCCGGAGCCACGAGGGAAAAAGCGTGGATAGATCAAACGCCCCATTAAAACACGCGTATTCTCCTGTGCTATAAAGGCTTCAATTTCAGTAGCATTCACAGACACTTTGGCAACAAGTTCTTCTTCAGAAAAAGACTCGAAGTGAGGAGGAATCCTTTTTTCAAGAATGAGAGGCGAGAAGCCAATTGAAAGAAAGAGGAGAGAGGCAAAAATCAATTGCCAAGGAGAAGATGTTAATTTAGAAAGATATTGTGGATTTTTACTTTCATTATCGGTGCTTTGTATGCCAAAGAAAGACGCTAGTATAAGCAAAAGTTCTACGAAACCGATCCCGAAATAGAAATAAGCGATCCAATCGGCTGGGAAATCGTAACGCCAACCGGAGAAGCGAGCAACGCCATTGGAAAGGGCATAGCCCAAATTAAAGGCAAGAGGAACCAGACCAATCCATTTCATCTTTTTCCATGATGCGCCAATGCCCAGCGCAATAATGGCAAGGTAGAAAATCATCAAAAGTTGATTGGCTGAACTGAGATGCCCATCCCAGCCTGTCCAGTAGATGTTGAGGGCTTCTTGAAAACCATTAAATGGCTTGATAAGAGGCAGCGCAAGAAGTCCGTTAATTTCTGTCGCAAGGAAGTGCGTTGCAATAAAATTGGCTACATAGCCAGGATTTTGAATTGCAAAATCGAGAAGAGAGTTAGACAGACTTTCATTCTCAAAGTCGAATTCTGTCCAATCCAGATTGCCACTTGTTTTATATTGGCTTGCGAGAACTGCGAGCTGATTGGGGTCATCAAAGGTGATTTTTCCTGTAAGCTGGGCATTGCGCGTCAGCCAAGGCGAGATACTGAGGGCTACGCCAAAGATAAAGATGATGCTGACACGAATCCAGTCTTTCCAATTGGGGAGGAAAATGAGGAGGGCGAGCAGCAAGATAAAAGGCAAGATAAGCATGGACTGGGTGCGAAGGAGGAGGAGCATCCCGAATATGCCGCCAGAGATCAGAGGAAAAAGGGGTTTATCACGACGCTTTTTGAGCCAGTAAATGACGACCAAGGCAACCAAGCTCAAAACAAGAGCGGTCGGGAGATCTGTGAGGGTCGTACGGCTATTTGAAACGCGCGTTTGTGAGGAGACGAGTAGATTCGTCCATTCTCGAAATATCCCAAAAAATGCGATTGTTATGCCAGCAGCGCGGCTGTGGAGAGTCTTCCCAAGAAAATAGAGCACGACGGGAAAAAGAGCATAGACGATTGTTTGCCCCAACATGATCTTGTCATAATCATTGATGCCGACAAGGGTGCGCAACCCCGCTAGAAAAACGATATAAAGCGGACGAGGCGGAATTTGAGCGAGAAAACCATTGCCAAGAAGAAGGCCTTGAGAGAGATAATCATAAAAACCAGCATCAGAATAGGGGAGAGGTTTCCCGAGGGGGTAGGCAAAGGGGGCGTAGAAGCTGCTTTTTAACACATCCATAGGAACACTCCACCAAATTGCGATGGCGATGCCCCAGATCAGGAGCGCAAAGATGATGTCGCTCTTTTTAAGAGAAAGGTTGAAAGATAATAAGAGGGTCAAAAAACCGAGAATAAGGGCAAGCGCAAATTGCCAACCTTGTATAGCAATGCCTGGTTCGCTCCAATAGGCAGTATCCGGGATCAACCCGATGCGAGAGGTGGCTATAAAAGCGAAAAAGACAATCAATATGGCAAAGGTGATCGCTGCGGGAGTCAGATTTTCTTTTCGATGATGAAAACCCTTGCGAAGAAAAAGCAACCACAAAGAGAATTGAATGCCGAGAACAACAATATATAACCCAAGGGGTTTGGCTCGATCAAAAAAGGGGAGAAATCTTTCGGGGTTGTAATAGCGAAGTAAAAATAGGGCAATAGATGCAAAAAGTGCGATAAAAAAGGAAAGATAATTTAGTGTTGTATAAAGCTTAGGGGATCGTTCAGGGCTCAGATATTTTTCTCTCCACTCTGCTTTACGCCATGCATAAAAACCTAAAAATGCAAAGAGGATCACCGCGCCCAAAAGTGTGGATGCCATGAGCAAGCGCGAGGCAGAAAGTCCAAAAAGAAGGCTGTTTGTGGGGTCAGTAGGCAAGCGCAGAAGCGCAAAAAGAGCAGTGCCTCCTTCGAGACAGGCTAGTAGGAAAAAGGTGGGCCAATATTTATTTCTTCTCTTAGCGGTCATTTTTTTCAATATATTTTTTTTGGGCGATAGAGCGAAAATGAATTTTCTGCTTAGATAAAAAGTCCGTTTAAACGGACTTACTGTTTGAGTAGAGATTTTTACGAAGTATCCTTTAGGGCAATCTCGCTTTTGTCTAAACAAAAGTGGGCACAAAGTCTCTTTTAGCTTTGTGCCCACTTCTACATATTAGGCCTTAAATTAAAATTGGAATCCACTCCGTGCAGGGACAATTTTATACGAGAAATCGTCAATATACTCAAAGAGTTTTTCTCTTAAATCTATCCATTCATCAGAGTTTAAGGCTTCTTGGGCACTTTCAGCATCTGGAGCCATCATCCCGACCTGAATTTGGGGATAATCACCATAAAGGGTCGCCCACGCATCAAGGGGATGAAACCCGAGCCTTTGCACACCAGGGACAAATTCGCCAATGACGAACTCAAAGTATTTCTGCTCGTTCTCTTGTGAAATATCCCAAGTCATCAAAATTTTGACTGGCACAGCATTGCTCCTATTTATTTCTGATACTCAAGAACCATTACACGCGTATCTTCTGGCAAGCTTCCTTTTGTAATTTTCAGCGAGGTTTCTGATTCGATTATTCCCAAGCCCATTTGTTTGATAAATTTATCCAAAGGGTCAAAAGACAATTTAGAATCTGGCGTAGCATAATGCATGGGCACAACGATATTTGGGTCTAGAACACCAATTGCCTCTGCTGCTTTGGCTGCACTTAGTCCACCGCCGTCACCAACGGGAACCAAAGCAATATTTACTTCGCCGAGCGCATCCACTTGCGAGCGAGTCGGGACTTCACGTAAGTCGCCGAGATGAGCAACAGAAAGACCATCATAATCAAAAACATAAAGCGTATTACGGGGCTGATCATCTTTCTTTTTGCCGTTTGTTCGCACAGCAGTTATAAAAACACCACCTATTTCATATTCACCGGGTCCATCGAGTAAGTGTTTATACCCTTTGACTGCTTCCAAAAAATTATGCCCGGGGGCTTCGTGACTCACGGTCACAATATCTGACTTTAGCTTTAAAGCACTATAACCAGCGACCTTATGGTCGAAGGGATCTGTCACTACAGAGGCAGAACCGCGCTCTGTCAGTCGAAAACAAGATTGTCCGTACCAAGTAATTTCCATAGTTGATCCTCCACCTTTTATTATACCCGTAAGAAGACAAGCGGAGTATAATTCTCCGAATTATTAAGAAAACGCTTACGCATTTCTATATTCCAGGCAGTAAGAAAGAAAATGAAGAAAGAAAAAGTTATCCTCTATCTCGAAGTTCTCTTCGCCGTCATTGTCTGGGGCGCATCTTTCATTGCTACCAAGCTCGGCGTGCAAGAAGTTTCCCCCATCACAGTCGTTTGGCTGCGCTTTGGGATGGGCGTGATCATTCTCGGCATCGCCGTCGCCGCACGAAAAGAATTCGCCCTCCCTGCAAAAAATGAATGGGGTTATTTTGCCCTGCTCGGATTTCTCGGGATCACCTGGCATCAATGGCTTCAATCAACAGGGTTGATCACTGCGCAAGCCTCCACCACCGCCTGGATCGTCGCCACAACACCCATTTTCATGGCTTTACTGGGATGGTTGATCCTAAAAGAAAAACTATCTTGGGGGCAAAGTGCCGGGATCGCGCTCGCGGCTTTGGGCGTGCTGCTCGTTGTCAGCAACGGGGAGTTGAAAAACATCTTCTCCTCTCGATTCGGCACTCCCGGCGACTACCTGATCATGATCAGCGCCCTAAATTGGGCAATTTTCTCCGCCCTATCGCGGCGTGGGTTAAAAACTCATCCCGCCGCACGGATGATGTTCTATGTAATGGTATTTGGCTGGCTCTTTTCCTCCATCGCCTTTTTCGCCGGAAATAATTGGAACGATATTCCCAACCTAAGCCTCAACGGCTGGATAGGCATCATTTTCTTAGGCGTCTTTTGCTCAGGTCTGGCCTATATTGCCTGGTACGATGCCCTCCAAGCACTCCCCGCGTCACAAGTAGGCGCATTTCTTTACCTTGAGCCACTCGTCGCTGTCGTTGTCGCCAGCGCGATCTTAGCAGAACCAATTACCTGGGTTTCTTTGCTTGGCGGAGCGATTATTCTTTTAGGCGTTTATTTGGTGAATAGAAATTAGATTTTTCTATCGACCTGACACTTTTGTTTTTACTGGTGGTTGAGTAGCCGATGTTTTTCGCCGTACTGCAACCAACAAGTTGATAAAAACTGCCCAGTGTTGTGGTTTCAATACGGCCTGAAAAAATATTCAAGGCTACTCAATCAACAAATGCTTCTTTTAGGAAATTCTTATGTGCCTAGTAAAATCCAAATATGCTATACTATTACCCTAAATATGATGTATAATGTCCATAATAGTCAAGTTTACACAAAGGATAAAAAAATATGAAAACGATGAGCTGTAAAGAACTCGGGGGAGCATGTGATAAAGAGTTTCGTGCTAACTCTTTTGAAGAGATTGCGGAAATGAGCAAAGAGCATGGCAAGGAAATGTTTAAAATAAATGATGAAGCACATCTTGAAGCAATGAATAAAATGCAAGAGCTTATGCAAAAACCAGAAGCGATGCAGGAATGGTTTGCGAACAAGAAAAAAGAATTTGAAGCATTACCTGCTGATTAGAGAAAGCTAAAATATTCTCTACTAAAGCAAAAAGTCCGCGTTCTGACCAAAAGAACGCGGACTTTTTGCTAATTACTGATCTCAAATCTCAATATTCCAATCCTTATATTTAGGATTCTTCCCGCGCACAATATCAAAAAATAACTCACGCAATTTCGATGCAACTGGTCCCATCACCCCATCACCAACGGGGCGATGATCCACTTGCGTGATCGCGGTTACCTGAGCAGCAGTTCCGGTCATAAAGAACTCATCACAAATATAAATTTCTGTGCGGTCGATCGGGCGTTCCACCACTTTCATGCCCAATTCTTTGGCTGCGAGTTCCATCACAGAGCCGCGCGTAATCCCTTCAAGGATATTTTCATAAACAGCAGGGGTATATAAAACACCATCACGCACCATAAAGACATTCTCCGCGCTGCCTTCCGAAAGATGCCCGGATTGCGTCAAAACGAGTGCCTCGTCAAAACCGGAGCGTATCGCATCGGTCTTGATAAATGCAGAATTCGCATACGCGCCACTGATCTTCCCTCGTGCGGGGATCACATTATCATCCAATCGTCGCCACGAAGAGATCGTAACATGCGCATTCGTATCATTCGAAACATATTTCCCGAAAGGCAAAGCAACGATCGTAAACTCTGACTCTACATCGTGCAATTTCACGCCGATTATCTCGGAAGATTTATAAGCCAAAGGGCGAATATAAACATCCTCTGCATAACCACTTTTCCTGATTAGATCGATCGTATGCTGGGTCATACTTTCGGGATTCTCGTCAAAATCCATTAGCATCATCTTGCATGAATTCAAAAAACGTTTGTAGTGATCGTAAGGACGGAAAAGATAAAGCTTTCCATTGTCGTCATTTTTATATGCGCGCACCCCACCAAAAACGCCCGTTCCGTAATTTAACGCATGGGTCAACACGCCCACCTTTGCCTCTGCATAGGGGACGATCTCGCCTTTAAAATAAGCATATTCCGGTAAATTCATCGTAGCCTCCAATAATTTATTCTCCGCTCAGTTTTACCACAGAGTTGACAAAGAACAAGAGAAAAATCTATAAAGACAGCATTTCATATAGAGGAAATCGGGAAGTGAAGCAAAAATGATAAAACGAATTTTCATGTGAGAATCCCTTTATGGTTTAGAATGATATTCTGTAAATGTATTTGCGAGGCGATTCTATTGCCGAAGCAATCTCATTATAAGGTGAGACTGCTTCGGCGCAAAATCATGCACCTCGCAAAGGCGTAATAGGTATAAGGAGAAAAAATGGCTTTTATTGATCTTTCTACACTAAAAGAAAAAGAAATCGTGCCTGGTTTTCACGGGAAATTTGCTCACACAGAGAATATGACCACATCTTTTTGGCGGATTGAAAAAGGCGCAGAATTGCCTGAACATGCACATCCGCAAGAGCAGATATCTGTTGTCATAACGGGAAAATTTGAAATGACACTAGATGGCGAAAAACGTCAGCTTGAAAAAGGAACTATTGCACTGATCCCCGCAAATGTGAAACACAGCGGGCGAGCATTGACTGACTGTGAAATTCTAGACGTTTTTTATCCGCTGCGAGATGATCTTAAATGAGAAAACTAAAGCTCGCTCTCGCTATTTTTATTAGCATTTTTCCCTTTAATTTTTTGCGCCTTTTTGCCTATAAATTTATTTTAGGCTACAAAATTAAAGGCGCAAAGATAGGATTTGGAACAATTATCGCTGTAGACAAAGCGGAGATCGCTGCTTGCAAGATCGGCTGGGGAAATCTTTTTACAGGCCCAATGACAATGAAGATCGGTGAAGGGGCATCTATTGGCTATAGAAATACCTTCTCATGTGGATATTGGACAACACGCCCCGAATATACCGATGCGAACTATGCCCGAAACTTGCTCATTGCAGAAAAAACGCTAATCACCTCCCAACATTATATCGACGTGGCAGGCGCATTTACCCTAGGCACAGGCTCGTGGATCGCAGGTTTTTCCTCCCAATTTTGGACGCACGGCGCAGGTATTTTTGACCGTGATATTTCTATTGGCAAGAACTGCTATTTAGGCAGCGCAGTGCGTTTTGCGCCTGGAGCTTCAATCGGTAATGATGTTCTTGTTGCAATGGGAAGCGTCGTGACCCAAAAATTTGATGCCGATAATGCAATGCTTGGGGGTGTTCCTGCGAAAGTGCTAAAAGAAAATTATGATTGGCAAGAGAAAGCACCCTAATTTCTACTTACTTGAAACACCTTATCTTTCTAAGCCCTATTCCCTTCTCAGTAATGTGAAGGGATTTTTTTTCTTGTCGTTCATTTTATTCTCTTTAATCTTTCTTTACATTTTCCTTATATGGTCTTTACTTAGCTCCATTATCCTATCTGTATTGAAAAACATTCTGAAGTTACTCGATTTGAGTAACTTGAACACTTTAGGAGAAAAAATGAAAAAGATTATAAACACAGTTTTGATTTTGGGATTACTCGTTGTCCTTTTTGGCTCAGTCGGCTCTGCTTATGCAATGCCTGATACGGGCAAAGGTAGTGGCAGCGGAGGTAAAGGCAAGGCAGGTAGCGGCACGGGCATAGTAACAACAACGACCGCAATTACAGGTGAACTCAGCGAAGAAGAGAAAGCAGATTTAGTCTTCATGCGTGAAGAAGAAAAACTTGCCCGCGATGTTTACCTGACCCTTTACAATATATGGGGCACGGATATTTTCAATAATATCGCTGCCAGTGAACAAACACACACCGATTCTGTCAATGCTTTACTAACAGCTTATGGAATCCCTGATCCTGTGGTGAATGATACGATCGGCGTTTTCGTAAATTCTAATCTACAAACCTTATACAATCAACTCGTAGCAACGGGTAGCGTCTCTCTTGTAGATGCGCTCAAAGTTGGCGCAGCGATCGAAGAAATTGATATTCTTGACCTCTACGAAGCGATTAGCAGAACGGATGAAGCCAATATCCAACGAGTCTACTCTCAACTCTTAGCAGGATCAGAAAATCACCTACGCGGATTTGTCTCTCTGCTAGAAAGCCAGACAGGCGAAAGCTATACACCACAATATCTTTCCGCAGACAGCTATCAGGCAATTATCAGCTCCAACAACGCCCAACAGAGAGGCGCGCAAGGACAAGGCGGCAATCGTGGTGGCGGTGGTGGTCGACGCTAAATCAACAAATATTAACTCAAATAACTAAAGAGACCTGACAGGTTTTAGAAACCTGTCAGGTCTTGTTTATATATAAAGCTGCAAAAACTTCGCTCTCTACCCCCCAGCTAACTCTACAACCAACATATCCAGAGAAAGATCGAGGGCCGTTTTGCCCGTTTTTGCTTCTTCATCCATGATGAGCAAACGTTTATAGATCGACTCAAGGGTAGATATTGAAAAATGACGTGCCTGTGCCGTCAGTTTTTTCGCCACGAAGGGATGTTGCTTTAATTCCGCCTGTACATTGCCCCGATTATCAATCACCTCACGCGCCAAAAGCAAAAGCCTAAACTGGCGTACAACCATCCCGAAAATAGAGAAAGCATCTTGTTCGTCAAGTAGTTGATGCAACATGGCTTGCGCGTCTTTGCCTCTTCCACTTCCCAAGGCATCAACAAGTTCAAAAATATCACCTTGCGCGGTATTTACGCTTAATAATTCCACATCAGCAAGTGTGATCGGGCGAGAGAAATTAGCATAAGTAAGCAGTTTGGTAATTTCCTGCGCGGCTTGGCGTGTATTTGTTCCTGTCATTTCTGCCAAACGCGCAGCAGCTTGGCTTTCGATCTCCCCACCCTGAGATTTCGCTTCCTTCTGGATGCGCACAACCCAATCAGCGGTTTGCCAAGCTTTCGGCAGCATAAAAGCTTCAGCACGCGCAATCTCTTTTGCACCCTGCGCCCATTTGACGAGCCAATTTTTGGCGGCTTTTTTCTCATCCATTTCTTCAAAGAGCACCAAAACCGTTGTCTCAGGGACACTCTCCAGGAAAGCGATAAAATCATTTCGCTGGTTTTTCCCTTTATATTCCCCCGATGGCTTCTCCAGAAAAACCAATCTGCGTTCGGCTAAAAAGGGCATCGCATTGACCGCCGTATTTAGCTCTTCTTTTCTCATCGTGCGCGCTTCAAGTTGCGTGGTATTCATCCCATCTTTATCTACACGCTGCTGGACTTTTTTCAGTCGACGCGCGAGGGCAAATTCATCATTCCCGTAGATAAAAAGGATGCGTAAGGTATTCTTGGACATAGGATTATCGAGTAATCACACGATGCAAAGCCGGACGGACTTTCTCAACCGAGATAATTTTCATTGCTCCAAGATTCGCTTCAGTCGTGACTTTGGCTTGCAACTTGGGTCCCAGCGGTTTGCTCAACCCCCAAACGAGTACCACCAAAGGCAAAATAAAGGGAATTCTCCAGAGCTTTTTATGCCACGCGCTTTTCCCTGAAAGACCGAACCAAGCTAGAGAACCAGCAAGCAAGCCAGAGGTCGCGTAGTTTGTCCCACATCCAGGATGAATGGCGAGATCGCTTTCTCCAGCGCGTAAACGTTCGAGAGCCTCATCTGCCGCAACGCGGAGATCATCCACATCCACATCGCCGATAATGAAATAGCCGGTCGGGTTCGAGTGTCCACCCATTGGCACGGCAGGATATTTTGGCGAAAGGATTTTTAGTGTGGCATGTTCGAGCGCGTGATTACGGCGGGTTTCAAGCAAGAAAGGCAAATTAAGCAAGGACATTTTTGACTCCATTTCTGAGATGGAATGATTATACTCGTTAATACAAAAATCCCCGTTCTTTGCGAACGGGGATCGAAATTATATATTTTTTTATGCCATCGCTTCAGCTTCGACTATTTTTTCTGCCATTGGCGTAATTGCACGCTGGAAACCGATGAAAAGAAAAATCACACCAAAAAACTCACCTAAATAGAGCGCACCTGGGAATTGCAATCGGCTGAAGATGCCACCAAAAGCTGGGAGGAGCGCACCAGTGGCAATAAGGATATTCCCGATAGTGCGGTGGAGCAAAACTCGTTTGCGCCAAAAGACCCATGCTGAGTAGCCAGCACCACCAACCAGTGTAGCCGTTCCATAAATATTGAAGAAGGGTGTTAGTACACGCACACCATCGGTGATGATGGCATGACCACTTAACTCTGCACCGGTATGTCCTTCGCCGATCATCAAGCTGGGGTCAAGTTGAGCCGTGAGTATCCTAAACAGCGCATAAAGCGAGGCCACGCTCAAAATAACCATAAGGGTATTTGCCCATTTTCGGTTCGCAAGTAAATAAACGGTACCCTGCCCCAACCAGGCAGCGACAAGGATCGCACCAAAGAGATACCACATCCGAAAAATGACTTCATTCCACCCAAAGGCACCATAATAAAATTCGCAAAATCCTCCAATACCATAAAATATCGTGCCTAAGCCCCAAAGTAAGAGGTGAGCACCTTTACGCTCAAAATAACGTTTTAAGACAAAGAATGCAAAAATAAAACTGATCACACTTGACAATAAAGGAATAGCGGTATTAAGTAACATTAAAATTCTCCATAAGATTAAAAGAAATCATCTCCAGAAATGACCTATTTCAGAAGATAATTTTAGCCAACAAGCCCTAGAGCTACCCCAAATGCGGTGATTAAAACTCCTGCTATGACAAGGATCAAAATAATCAATGTAACAGGAATTATTTTTTCATAAAAAGGCGGATATTTACGGGAGGGAGCTTTCTTCTCAGTTTTCATTAGATTTAGCAATTATTATTTTGAAATGCTTCATAGGTTTCCATCAATGAGATCATGGTCTGGTCGGTAAAAGCATGGATGCGTGAGAGCATATCTCCCCAGGATTCTGTATCGGAGATACGCGCATCGAGATAAATAGCAATCATCGCTTCAAGAAGCGCGTTTCTAAAAAAAAGAAAAGCGCGCGTTGCATCAATAAGGCTAAGGCCATATCTGCGCCCACGCGAGGCATATTCGTAGCCCAGAGAACGAGATTCTGCGATTGCATCCTCACCTTCTGCGCCAAGATAGCTGGCAAGGCTCTGCATAAGATTTTTGCCACTCATCCGATATTTTAGACGAGCCTCGTCATCTAATTTTTGATACCACTTTTCTGACTCAAGTTGGTTCTCCCCTATTTTGAAACGGATCTGTCTAAGAACATCACGCAAGGCGTTTTCGGGCTTCACTTCCTTTTTTTGGCGAGAGGTTTGCACCCACAGATCAATTTCTTTTTTAAGAAAACGGCGATGCCCACCCTGTGTACGATAAACCGGCAGAATGCCCTGATCTGCCCATGTACGTACCGTGCTAGGGTGCATACCAAGCATAGATGAAACATCGCTCAAGGTTAACCATTCTTCTGCAAGGTTTTTTATCATTAAACAAGCCCTTTCTAGCTCAAATTCTACATAAACTTATGTTTAGTGAGTTTATCAAAGAGCTTTTTAAGGGTCAATGTAGGTTTTAGTAGATTTTGGGCTTCGCTTCAGAATTCAAAAATCGGCAGTAGCTCTCTCCCTGATTACTGCCGATCCTTGAACTTTCTTTTGTGCAGCTTCCCTCCCCTGCCCCACTGCACCCAGTAGTTTTTTCTAACATACGTATTCTATCTACGTAGCGTCTGCAAAACGTAGACAAGAAGTTCTCTCGCATAACTTTTTTTTCTATTCTCATTATTTCTTGCCCGAAATATGATAAACTACCCACGATTAAAAACCCTTTTGGAGAAACTATGTCTTCTAATCCAACTCACCCCATTCAAATTGCAGGACTGAAAAGAGAGTTACCTCTCTTTGAGATCAAACCTGGTCTAAAAATTGCTGTTCTAAATATCCTTGGCGATACCGAGCTTGTCGAAGCCTGTGCAAAAGCACTTGCAAAAAAGCTTGAAACGCTTGAATATGATGTAATCATCACGCCCGAAGCGAAATCAATTCCTATTGCCTACGCACTTTCTGTCGCAACAGGAAAACCCTACGCTGTCTTACGAAAAAACTATAAACTCTATATGGGTGATGCAA
>JABGQV010000043.1 GCA_018648655.1 Anaerolineae bacterium
TTCGGTGGGCATTTCTAGTTGTCGTTCATGGGTAATTCTAATTGTCGTTGAGCGCTTACCTGTAGTTCCAGGTGGAACAATTAGTTTATAGTATGATGATGCTTGATGTGTTGACAGTACACTCGGCATCTGATTAAGTAGTGCATTAGTTTTGCCAATTTTAATAAAATCTTTATTGATGTTTGTTTTATCGAATTGTTCGATTTTTACTAACTCATTATTATTAGCGGTTGCTACATTGCTATTGTTTTCCATAATTCTCAGCCTGCTTTTTAAAATTTTGTTGTTGTTCTTTAAACCTTTTATATTTTTCAATGTCTGTTGCGATCATTTTTAAACAGATTGTTATTACGAAAACATCATCTACTAAACCTACAACTGGTATGAAATCAGGTATAACATCGACTGGATTGATAACATACAATAGAGCAGCGGTAATACTTGCTATTGTAGACCATGGCATTTCGTTATAATCACCATTTCTATAATCTTTTAACGTTGAGATAAAAGTCTTCAAGTGTGATGAAAACTCTTTTAATGGTCCTTCTTTTATTTTTTCATATATATTATCTGAATTAGTTAGGACTTTTAGGATATCTTCTTTTTTAATTTTTTTTTATAAGTTCGTTAAATGCTTTTTCTGTTTTTTCTTTATTCATTTTTTGCCTTAATTTATGGGGGTTGAGTATTTTATTTTTCAAAAACCCTTATACCGCTTCATGAAGGAAACACCTAATTACATATATTTGAAACATGCTGCATACCTCCCCTAAACAACGATGATATACGGAATATAGTAGCCGAATAACTTGTGTACAAAAGATTATAACAGCCCCCAATTTTCTTCCTCTACTTCACTAAATTCTCGTAGATTTGCCCTAATATAACCAAGAATTCTTCCTTAGTTTCCCGTGTCAGCAAATCGCGCCTATAGCGGCGGGTTGTTTTCATTGGCGCAATATATTGCACCACGTGCTTACGGAAGAGATTGATTCCCAATGCCTCCCCATAAAAAGCGATATTTGCGTCTAGATGTTTTTCCATGAAGGCACGCACTTCTTCAAAGGCTACTTCTTCTCTGTCTTTGCCAGAGAAGATCCAGGGGTTGCCAATTGCCGCTCTGCCTATCATGACACCATCGCAGCCAGTGTGTTTCTTCATTTTCTCAATATCTGTAACGACTTTCACGTCCCCATTCCCAATCACGGGGATATTGACAATTTGCTTCACTTCACCGATCACGTCCCAATTGGCATCTCTTTCTCGACCACCTTCGCGTGTTCGCCCGTGGATGGCGATTAAGGACGCGCCAGCTTCTTCCACGATTCTAGAAATTAATTTGTAATTCTGGCAATCATCCCAGCCTATCCGGATTTTTGCTGTGATAGGCACATCCAATTCTTTGACCAGTCGTTTGAAGAGACGGGCGACCTTGATGGGAGTCCGCATCAGCCCCACGCCTGCACCGCTATTTGCAATCGCTTTTGTGGGGCAGCCCATATTAATATCAATAAAATCTGGGCGTAGGGGTTGAATATTTAGTGCGGCTTTGACCATATAGTCGATATCGTGTGTATAGATCTGAAAGGTGATTGGGCGTTCCTCTTCTATATATTCTAATTTTTCAGAGACGCGCTTCATATTGTGAATTAATCCCTCAGCGCGTGCAAATTCTGTATAACTGATGGCAGAGCCAAGTTCGCGGCAGAGTGAGCGATAGGGCAAATCTGAAAAGCCCATCATGGGCGCGAGTATCGCGTCACCGTAGACGGGGATTTTGTCGACGTAAAAATTGGGGATAGGTGTTTGAGGCATTTTAAGTTTTATAAGAGGTGATAGTCACCTTAAAATTATTTCCAAAAAAAGAATTCTTGGTATCCCACTGCTACTAATTCGAGGGGGAAGCGGAAAAAATCTGCTATTCTGAAGATGAGCAGAGAAAAAGCATTGCTGATAGAAGGAACATACCATAAAGCGGCGATTACAATCCAAATCATCATACCGCGGATGGGTTCTATCTTCTCTAAAATATCTTGGCTAAGATAGGGTTCTATTGCACCGAATCCATCAAAGGGTGGGACGGGGATGAGGTTTAGCACCAGCGCATAAATTTGCAATAAGGCCAGAAATGCAAGTCCAGGATAAACCCCCGAAGCTTTTGTGGGGGATAAATAAAGAAAAATTGAGAGCAGGATAATCAATAAAAAATTAGCAAAGGGTCCAGCTAAAGAAACCGCACTTTTCCATTGAGGGCTACGTAAGCGCCAAGTTTCTATATATACTGCACCCCCGGGCAAACCAATCCCGCCCATAAAGAGGAAGAGTAAGGGGAGCAATATCGAATAAACGGGATGCGTATATTTAAGCGGGTTGAAAGTTAAATAGCCTTTGTCTTTCACGCTCGTATCGCCGCCATAATAAGCAACGATGGCATGAGCAAATTCATGCAAACTAAGGGAAAATATCCATCCGGTCAGGACGACGAAGAAGGTTAACATTTTGCTCCAATTTTTTATCTTTGTACGAGGTGATGCCGTGTTTTTTGTATCAGGTTATTGATGCCCGACGCGATGAAGTAATAAAAGAAAAGCAAAGGGATGCCAATATAGTTAGCATAATAATCTCTCTCAATAATGCCAAAGAGGACATCAATATCACCTTCTGTATGAAAAAAATACTCTTTGAAGATGCTAACATACTGAGTTGATTTTACTGTCGAGTATTGCTTTTCACCTGGGAGATAATTTGTTCTGTCAGGTTCGGAATAAATATAGAGTACTGGCATTAAGAATGCGAAGAGCAGAGAAATAAAAATGATTATTCCATTTGGACGAAAAAAAGCGCCAAGTTTTTTTAACATACTAAAATCTCTTTCTAGAATCTACTTATACCCATTCGGATGCGATTCGTGCCATGCCCATGCAGATTTGAGGATATTCTCTAAGCTAGAGTTTTCGGCTTTCCAGCCAAGTTCGCGCTGAATTTTTTCAGAAGATGCCACTAAACGAGTGGGGTCACCAGCACGACGGGGGGTCTCCACAGCTGGTATCAAGTGTTGGGTCACGGAGCGTGCCGTCTCGATGACTTCTTTAACGGAATAGCCTGTCCCTGTGCCGATGTTGAAGATTAGTTTATCTTGCTCGGAGAGCGCATCCAATGCTAAAAGATGAGCGGAAACTAAATCTGCGATATGGATATAGTCTCGTATAGCTGTGCCGTCTGGGGTGGCATAGTCAGTGCCAAAAATGCCAATATGCTCACGTTGGCCGAGGGCAACTTGCAATACAAGCGGTATTAGATGCGACTCTGGTTGGTGTGCTTCACCACGATTAGGGAGTGCGCCTGCGGCATTGAAATAGCGTAAGGCGGCATAATGTAAACCGTGAATTTTTCTATACCACTCTAGAATCCGCTCAACAGCAAGTTTGGTATAGCCATAAGTATTCGTGGGTCCCAAAGGTGAATTTTCACTCAGTGGCTCATTGCTCGATTCATAAACGGCTGCAGTAGAGGAAAGCACAAATCGCTTTACGCCGGCTTGCACAGCGGCTTCTATAAGCTGCGAAGAATAAACTAAATTATTTTGAATAAATTTACCGGGGTCTTTCATGCTTTCGCCTGCTTCAATAAAAGCAGCGAAGTGCATGACTGCGTCAAATTTTCGGGTATTTAGGGCAGCATTAAGTTTATCCATGTCGCCTAAATCGGCGTGAATAAACTCTGCGCCTGCGGGGAGAGCTTCTTGATAGCCTGTAACGAGTGAATCGTAAACAGTGACATGGTGACCAGCATTGAGTAATGCAGCAGAGGCAGTTGAACCTATATAACCTGCCCCACCACTAATGAAGATATTCATAGAGACTCCTTCTAACAACGCTTTGCGTTGTTATTTTATGATAATGCAACGCAGAGCATTGCTGAAAAAGGGGGTATTTTTACTCTAGAGGTAACCAAGCCAAAATAGTTGTCCCCTCTCCTTGTTCGGAAATGATTTCTACCTCTCCACCCGCGTTACGGATTCGAGTATGCATATTTGAGAGACCATGTCCCAGCGTCATACTCATTTTATCGAGAGAAAAGCCTTTGCCATTATCTTGGATTTCCATGAGTACACGTTCTGATGTTGTCCATAAATTGACACTAACACGTTTTGCTTTAGCGTGTTTGGCCGTATTTGCAAGAGCTTCTTGGCAAATATGAAAGAAAATAAGTGCCTGATTTTTTGAGAGCAATGCGGTTTCTTTTTCTTTCCCTGTTAGCATTGCTTCGGATAATGTATTTACACGATATTCGGTGAGCAAACGCCGAATGCCAACAAGAAGATTTTCTTCTCCTAATTGACCTGGGCGTAAATCGAGAATATAGGTACGCAAATCACGGATAGCTTGATTAAGTCCATCGATGGCAACTTTTACACCCTCTTTTGCGGCATTTGGGTTTTCGTCTATGAGATGGCGTACATTTTCTAGCCCCAAACCAACTCCAAAAACAGATTGAATAACGCCATCATGCATATCCATACCAATTCTATTACGCTCTTCAAGAACCGCCAAGCGCTGTGCGTCTGTATATAAACGAGAGTTATCTATAGCTAACCCTGCCCAATTGCCAATGGCGGTTAAAAGTTCAACATTGCGTTCATCGAAAGGATCATCGCCACGCTTAGCAGTGCCAAGAACGCCTATCATTTTATCGCCCGATGTGAGTGGCAAACAAACAAGTTGCTTAAAACCCGCGTCAATTACAGCCGGACGTAGGTAGCGCATATCCTGTGGGAGTTCTTTACTAATAAGTGTTTTATTATCTTGCGCTACGATGCCAACAAAGCCCTCTCCCACTTTGAAGCGACTTCGTGTCCAGAAGGCTTCTGCGGCTTCACCACGGTGCAAAATTAGGCGCAAAGTTTTGCTTTCTTCATCAAGTAAGAAAATTTCGCCTGCTTCTACATTGAGATAATCCATTACCAGAGCGAGGGTTTTATGTACAATATCGTCTAAGCCTTGTGTTGGTACAAGGACAGAAGCAATATTGTTCAGAAAGCTTAGATCTTCGCTGCGTTGGGTAAGGGCAATATCACGTTCACGCAAGTTGCCATAAACTCGTGCATTCTGAATTGCTGCGGCAGCATAGCCCGCCAGCATTTGGATAATCTGTTCATCTTCTTCGCTAAAATCTTCTCCACCAACTTTATTAGTAAGATAAATTTGCCCAAGCTGGTAATTTGCAGCAAGAATAGGAACCCCTAAAAAAGACCGCATGGGGGGATGATGTTTAGGGAAGCCCACGCTTCGAGGGTCGGCACTCAAGTTTGATACACGGATGGGTTCTTTTGTATCCATCAGTGCACCTAAAAGGCCTTTTCCTTGTGGCTTTTGGGTTAACTGCGACATTTGCTTATCTGAAAACCCCACTGAAATAAAATCTATCAAGTTCCCGTCTTCGTCTAATAAACCTAAGGCGGCATATTCTGCTTCAGCCTGTTCTTTTGCAACTGTTACTATTCGCTCTAAAAGCGTATCGAGCGAAATATCTTTCATTAAGTCCAAGTTTGCACGATGCAACGCCAGCAAACGGGATTGCAGCTTTTCACAAGATGTTTTCATAGTACTCCTCGCCGCCCATTATAACCTTTTTGATAGTTTTTGCTAGAAAAGTATCGTAGAATATAAGCCTCAGAATAAGGGTCCTAATCCTTATGAAAATTGGTATAAAAAATGACAAATTCTCGTATTGCTGGATTTTATAAACTCTCTATAGATGAACGTCTGGACGCATTGCAAGAAGCAATGGGGACAGACTTTGAGACGCTCGGCACGCTCTTGACCTCTGGCTTGCTGACCGCGCAAGAAGCAGACAAGATGGTCGAAAACGTGGTTGCCACGCATAACTTGCCCCTTGGCATCGGTCTCAACTTCAAAATTAACGGCGTAGATAGGCTAGTCCCGATGGTCATCGAAGAGCCTTCCGTCGTTGCGGGTGCGTCATTTATGGCGAAGCTTGCTCGCAAAGGTGGCGGCTTTTTCGCCACAACCTCCGCCCCAGAGATGATTGGGCAAATCCAGATATTAGATATAGTCGATATCCACTCAGCAAAGCTGGCGATTTATGAGAATAGAGAAGATTTGCTTGCCATCGCTGATGATATTGACCCGATTTTGAAAAAACTTGGTGGTGGCGCACGAGATCTAGAAGTCCGTGTAATTGAAGTTTCTCCTATTGGAGAATTTCTCGTTCTTCATCTCATCTATGATGTTCGTGATGCAATGGGTGCAAATGCAGTAAATACCGCCTGCGAAAAACTCGCCCCGCATTTAGAAAAAATCACGGGCGGGCGCGTGCATTTGAAGATTTTGTCAAATTTATCAGATAGAAGAATGGCGCGGGTGCGGTGTGTTGTACCTGTGGGAGCATTGGCGTTTGAGACCGCCCCCTCTCTCGGTCTCTCCCCCTTAGGGGGAGAGAAGCAAGTCCTTCCCCATGAGTGGGAAGGAAACAGGAAGGGGGCAGACACGCAAGAACCCAAGGTACGTGAAATGGCCCTGCGTGGAATGGTTGAGCGTGCTCGTAAATTGCGAAAAAACACAACAGATGTAGAAGAGTTTTTATGGCAATTCTTAAGAAGAAAACAAATAAATGATGTTCGTTTCCGTAGACAGCATCCGCATAAAAACTATATTTTAGATTTTTACTCTTATGAACTCAAACTTGCTATTGAATTAGACGGTAGTGGTCATTTAGAAGAAGAGCAGATGCACCATGATGGACAACGAACAAAAGACTTAAACGAAGATGGCATCCAAGTATTAAGATTTTGGAATAGCGATGCTATGAATAATATAGAAATGGTTTTGGGTGAAATCTGGGAGGCTATTGAAGACGCACGCTCTGCCCCCTCTCTCAGTCTCTCCCCCTTAGGGGGAGAGAAGCAAAACCTTCGTTCGAATGAAAATGAGGCAAAAGTCCTTCCCCCTCAGGGGGAAGGATATAGGAAGGGGGCAGGATTTACCGGAGAAGAAGTCCGCGACGGAATCATAGAAGCCTACGCCTTCGCAGCCTCTGATCCCTACCGCGCCGCGACCCATAATAAAGGCATCATGAACGGCGTGGATGCGGTCGTTATCGCCACTGGTAACGATTGGCGTGCCATTGAAGCGGGGGCACACGCCTACGCCGCACGGGATGGAAAATATACATCTCTCTCCACTTGGGGCAAAGATGATGAAGGCAATCTAGTTGGCACACTAGAAATGCCGATGGCTGTCGGCATCGTTGGTGGCGCGACGAAGGTGCATCCCACTGCCCAAGCCGCGTTAAAATTAATGCAAGTCGAAACTGCATCAGAATTAGCCGAGATCATCGTCTCGGTCGGGTTGGCGCAAAACCTAGCCGCCCTGCGTGCCCTCGCCACCGAAGGCATCCAACGCGGACATATGTCCCTCCACGCACGCCAAGTCGCCATCGCAGCAGGCGCGAGCGGGGAGATGGTCGAGCAAGTCGCCGCGCAGATGGTGGCGGAGACCGTTGTACGGATTGACCGAGCTGAAGAAATTTTAAAAAACAAAATATCGAATACTTAACTTTTGATATTGAACCTTCAATATTAAACTTGAACGGAGAAAATATGACCAAAAACCTACTACTACAACCCTCCCGTCTCGTCGGGGTCATCAGCTACGGTGCTTATGTGCCATGTTATTAGAAGATGAGAGTTGGTAGATAGGCATCTTTCCTGTGTCAGGAAGAGTATTAGCATTAAAGGAATATAAATGGAAAATAAAGATTATGGTACTAAAGAAAAAAGGTTTAGTTGGCTAAATCCAATCAACGGTGCACTACTTGGGATTTTTTTGATTCTACTCATGTTTTTAATAAGTCCTGAAGCATGGTGTTTAGGTCCTTTAAGTTTTCTTCCTTGGATGTTGTTAGCACCAGGCACGGTGATTATTGAAGCTACAACATACTATACTATATTCGCGGTTCCAAGGTTTCCCGCGATGTTAGTATCTATGATTGCCCCCGCAATACTGGGAGCCCTCTTTGGAACGAAGAAAAAAGAAATGGTGAGAATAGCTACTATTCTTACCATGATTTATATGGTTTTTTCGGTGCTTTCAGGAATTTATATATTCCTTCATCTCTAATTTATTTACACAAAAGCAGTATAAAACTATCAAGTTCTAATTAGATAAAAATAATCATTAGGAGATTTACTCCATGACAGAAAAGAAAAACCTACTACTGCAACCCTCCCGCCCTGTCGGGATTATCGGCTACGGCGCATATGTGCCGAGATATAGACTTCCCGCTACAGAAATCGCCCGTGTTTGGAAGGGTGGACAAGGCGGCTTACCGATTGTCGAAAAGAGCGTTCCCGGGCTGGATGAAGACGTGGCAACTATGTCCATCGAAGCAGCACGCAACGCAATTGCACGTGCAGGCATCCACGCCCATCAGCTGCGCGCTGTTTGGGTTGGCTCGGAGTCGCATCCCTATGCGGTCAAGCCCACGTCCACGATCGTTGCGGAGGCAATTGGCGCAGTTCCCCACATCCAAGCTGGGGATTGGGAATTCGCCTGCAAAGCAGGCACAGAAGCGATGGTCGCCGCGATGGGCTTGGTCGGCTCAGAAATGGCAGATTATGCCCTCGCGATTGGCATGGATACCGCCCAAGGTAAGCCGGGGGATGCGCTCGAATATACTGCCGCAGCAGGGGGCGCAGCTTTTATTATTGGTCCCGCTGACAATTCTTTAGCGATCATCGAAGCGACTTACTCCTACGTCACTGATACGCCCGATTTTTGGCGACGAGCTTATCAGAAATATCCCGAACATGGCTCACGCTTCACGGGCGAACCAGCTTATTTTGAACATATCAGCAAAGCCACCGAAATAATGATGGGTGAACTCGGTACCACGCCCGATGATTATAATTACGCGATTTTCCATCAGCCGAATGCCAAATTCCCAACACGGGCGGCAAAGATGCTCGGGTTTAAGCAAGAACAATGGGAGCCAGGATTGCTCGCCCCCGTTATTGGCAATACCTACTCTGGCGCGGCAATTATTGGTCTCACCGCCACGCTCGATATCGCCAAACCCGGTGACCGAATTCTGATGACTTCTTTTGGCTCGGGTGCAGGTGCAGATTGCATGTCCATTCTTGTGGCAGATGCATTGCTAGAGCGCCGCGATAAAGCGCTAAAAACCCAAGACTATATTGCACGCCGCAAAGAAATTGATTATGCGACCTATGCGCGAATGCGTGGGAAGATTACGCTTAAATAATAGAACGCGGGTGACGCAGATTTAGCAGATTTTCGCGGATTTAAAACAAAGATTTAACCGCGAAGAAGCGAAGGTCGCTAAGTTTTTTTTAAAATTGTTTTTCTTCGCGCTCTTCGTATCTTCGCGGTTCAAAAAAAATCGCGTAAATCCGCCTAACCCGCGTAAATCCGCGTCTCATTCAAAACAACAAGGCAAAACATGATGACAGATAATATCGTTATAGCAGGAATAGGACAAACCACAGTCGGCGAACACTGGCAATTTTCGATTCGAGAACTCGCGCATTTCGCGCTCGAAGCCGCAATCAAGGATGCTGGTGGTCTGCGTCCCCAAGCTCTCTTTGTAGGCAATATGCTTGCCCCAAATCTTTCACGTCAGGCCCATCTTGGTGCGTTGATTGCCGATTTTAGCGGGCTGATTGGCATCGAAGCCGTCAGCATCGAAGCGGCGGGTGCATCAGGTGGAGCAGCCCTCCGTCAGGGCTATCTTGCCGTAAAAAGTGGCATGATAGATGTTGTGCTCGTGGTTGGCGTCGAAAAATTCACTGATCTCGTCGATTCGGGTGTTGAAGATGCCCTCGCCACCGCCATCGACAGTGATTTTGAAGCTGTGCAGGGCCTCACCCCCACATCTCAAGCCGCCATGCTCATGCGCCGCTATCTCCACGAATATAATCTCCCCGCCGATGCTCTCGCGGGTTTCCCCGTCACGGCGCACGCCAACGCGGTGGATAATCCCAACGCCATGTTCCAGCGCGCTATCAAGACTTCCACCTACGCCCGCGCGGGGATGGTTAGCGAACCTTTGAATATGTTTGACGCCGCGCCTCCAGCAGATGGTGCAGCCGCAATCGTTTTAACTCGTTCCGAGCTTCTGCCTGCCAATTATCATCATCGCCTCGTGCGTGTCTCTGGGTCTGCTTCCGCTTCCGATATGCTGACTCTCCACGATAGGCGCGATCTGCTATCTTTCGATGCCGCGCGCCGTTCGGTAGATAGTGTTTTGCAAAAAGCAGGCGCGACTCGTGAAGAAATCAGCTTTTTTGAATATCACGATGCCTACTCCATCTACGCTGCTCTATCTTTAGAAGCAGCAGGATTTGCAGAAAAAGGCAAAGGTTGGGAATTGGCAAGAGATGGCGAAATTGCAGAAAACGGATCAATCCCTTGCGCCATAGCGGGCGGGCTAAAAGCGCGCGGTTTTCCAGGCGGTGCTACAGGCGTGTACCAAGCTGTCGAAGCAGCCAGCAAGCTTCGAGACACGCGCGAAGCGGAGCAAATAGCCCTGATTCAGTCGTTGGGCGGTCCCGCATCCACAGCGGTGACGCATGTGCTGACTGCTATCTAAAAAAGAACGTTGCGGGAGACTGCCACGTCGCAAGAGCGTGCTCCTCGCAGTGACATAAAAGTAAAAATCCCTCTGAGATTGAATTTCTCAGAGGGATTTTGTTCTGAAAGAACTATTCTTATTCTATCGTCGGTTCAATATCTAGTTCTGGTTCCAATTCTGGAGTTAACAGAGCCATCGCGTTGATTTCTCTATAGGTGAGCGTCCAGACGATGGATGTGAAGAGGAGTTGCCCAGCTGAGAGAACGACCCAGGGGAAGAAGGCGATGGTGAGGAAGAGCGGCAGGATGAAGATGCCACCGATGATCCACGGGAGTGCGCCATTCAGGAAGAGGCTGAAGAAGCCGACGAGGAGCATTCCGGGGATGGCTGCGATCACTGCACCAATGATGACCGTAAAGAATGCGATTGGGATTAAGAGAATCAGGGAGATGAAAGATACGATCACCCAAGCGACGCCCAAACCGACCATGACCAGCCACATTATCCCAACTTCTTTCCAGTTTGCACGTACCATCGCAAAGCCGCGATGTAGTGAGTCTCGCACGCCAAGATCTTCGAGAACCGCTGTGCGCCAGAAGAAGCGACGTAACAGGTTCAGGACGGTGCTGACAATTGCCACCACGAAAATTACCAGAAATACGACACCGATTAAGCCAATCATACCTGCTACAGCAAAGGATTCATCTCGCCCGCCGACCATCGCATAAACCATGAAGCCTGCAACTATCAGTACTGCAAATAAGATGAAGGCGGGGATATTGACAATCAGGTTGATGAGGAATAAACGCCATGAGGTGCGTGACCAGCCAATTCGCCAGCCTTCTCGAGCAGTTATTTTTGTATCGCTTTCTTCGTACTCATCCACCATGTGGATGAGTGCCGTTTCAGAGACGTAACGGGCAATTGCACCCAGCACACCCAGAACGAGCATAACAAGAATGAAGAGAGCACCAATCCAGATGAGGGCTGTAATCTCTCCATCAGAGATACCGAGAGCAGGTAAGCCTTCTTCAAAAACTTCTTCGAGTTCTTCACCAGCTTCATTGAAGGCATCTTGCATTTCATTTGATAGCTGTGTTTGATCACCACCATCAAAATTATATTGAGAGCCACTATTGCCGCTACCACCTGCCGATCCAGCCACAGTGAGAGCCAGAATTAGTCCGAATACCCAGAGGGTACGGTAGTTCCACAGAATATGCCAGGAACGTTTTAGAATTTTTACGGGATCCATTATTTTCTCCTTATATTTTCTTGCTTTTATTGATTATGATAGAACGCGGATTCTTGCAGATTAGACAGAATTACGCGAAATTTAAACTTCTTTATTTTTGACGGTGATTGAGTAGCCCCGAATGCTTTTAGAGGGGCGTATCGAAACCATATAACTCAATCACCTTTTGAAATTTTCAACCTTCAATAGACTTCCCAAAACCTCGATGCTCATGTCGCACCCACGAAACTGCGATCCAGATAAGATAGAGAACCGCGATTGAAAGTTGCCATAGAATGTGAGATGCAGTTGTTCTCGTGAAAGCTTCGACAGTTCTCGCCCATTGCAAGTTATTTCCGGCTAAGAAGCCAAAATTGCCAAGCCTTGCCGACCAAATTGCATCGGGGTTTGCGCTAGAGATCAACGATGTGGCTGTGCTGTTCAAGAAGCCAAATTCGTTGGCAATCAGTAGCGTGTCGTTGAGCAGATTGGTGATGCCAAGAAAGACCCAGATCGCAATCAGCCCAACTGGAGCCAGCCACCAACCAACTTCCAAAACTTTGGAGCGAATCGAAGTCATTTCTTTTCGTGGCAAACGCAGTACCACATCTGCGGCAAAACGATCTGGGGAAGAGAAGTCGGGTAAGGGAGCTTCTTCTAATATCTCCGACAGAGATTTTAATGAAGCGTACTCTTCTGCACAAAGCTCACATTTGCTTAAATGAGTCTCTACTTTCTTAAGTTCTCGCCCACGTAGTTCGCCATCTAGATAGGCTCCTAGTGAATCAAGGATATGTTTAGCCATTTTTATCCTCCGCAGAAGCGAATAACGCCACTGCTAGTTTTTCTTTTAGTAGTTTTCGAGCGTAACTCAATCGTGACATCACTGTGCCCATCGGGATTTCAAGTGTCTCAGCGATTTCGTTATAAGATAGCTCTTCATATTCTCTCAAGATCAGTACCGTGCGGCTGGCATCTGATAAAGATGAAAGGGCTTTAGCGATCAAATCTGCTCGTTCGGTGCTTGCCAACATCGCTTCTGGAGTGGGATTTATGTCTCTTAATTTCAAATCTTCAAGAGCGTTAGGCAAGATGCGCTTTTCTTTACGAAGCATATCGAGTGCGGCATTGACGGCAATTCTATATAACCAACTTTTAAAGGAGACTTTCGGGCTATAAGATGAGAGCTTTGTCCAAGCGCGTATAAAAGCCTCTTGCGCGGCATCTTCAGCCATTTGACGGTTGCCGCAGACTCTATAGACTACATTCCGCACGCCTAGAGAATGGATGCGAACTAATTCGCTGAAGGCGTTTCTATCGCCATTTTGTGCGCTGGAGACCAACTGATCTAGGTTGGATTTTGTAGTTATAGCCACTGCGAGAATTCCTTTTATTTATCTTTCTACTATCTTAACGTAAAAGACATCGATTTTATTCGAAAAGATGAAGTTGATATTTGAAATACATCTAATACCAAGCTTGACAGCCTACTCTCTATAGAGTAAATTATCAACCTTGTAAATAAAAGATTTCAGGCTTAAGTCAAAAAGCAATTTATGCTTTTGCTAAGGCCTGGTGTCTTAGATTTAATAGCTAAATTCGTTCAGCAGTTCTGCGTGTTATCTTTGAGCATTTGCTCACTCCCCGATTTTGACATCTGCCTAGCTCCTGAAGAAAAGGAGATTTTGTGAACTTCAATCAGTTCAACCTCGATTCTCGTCTTAATACGGGAATTAAAAACGCGGGTTATGAAATACCCACACCCATTCAAGAAAAAGCAATTCCTGCCGTGTTGGCAGGACAAGATTTAATCGGTACCGCCCAAACGGGCACAGGAAAAACAGCCGCTTTTGTATTGCCCATTTTGCATAAATTATTAAAGGGACCGCGCAAGCAAACCCGTGCCCTTATTATTACGCCAACGAGAGAGTTGGCAGAGCAAATTCATCAAACTGTCCGGTCGCTTTCTGCGGGGACAGGTTTAAGAAGCGCAACCGTATATGGTGGTGTTGGTGCACAACCGCAAATTCAGGCTTTTCAAAGAGGTGTTGAAGTTATTGTGGCTTGCCCTGGTCGCTTGCTGGATTTACACTCGAAAGGACAGGCACGTCTTAACCGTGTTGAGATTTTAGTGCTAGATGAAGCCGATCGCATGTTTGATATGGGGTTTTTGCCCGATGTGCGCCGCATTATTAAAGCCGTGCCTACACAACGCCAGACTTTGCTGTTTTCTGCAACTTTTCAGAAAGAAGTCGAGAGATTAGCAAACCAAACGCTCAAAAAACCACAGCGCGTTTCTATAGGCATGATTAAACCTGTGCATACAGTTTCTCATGCGCTTTATCCTGTGCCCCAACATTTGAAAAGAGTTGTGGTATTAGAGTTGCTGAAAAAAACTGATACTGAATCTGTGCTGATTTTTACTCGTACGAAGCATCGAGCACGTCGCTTAGAGGCGCAGCTTGGAAAGGCAGGTTATAGCGTAACCAGCTTGCATAGCAATAGAACACAAGGTCAACGGCAGCGTGCGCTAAAAGGCTTTAAAAGTGGACAATTTCAAATTATGGTTGCCACAGATATTGCGGCACGTGGTTTAGATATTGAAACGATTTCTCATGTTATCAATTTTGATATGCCCGACACCGAAGATGCTTATATTCATCGCATTGGGCGCACGGGAAGGGCAAAAAGAAGCGGGGAAGCTTTCACCCTTAGCACGCCTGATGATGAGCCAATGATTCGTAGATTAGAAAAAATTATGAAGCAAACGCTTGTTCGTCGCTGGTTAGATGACGTGAATTACGATGCCCCTGCGCCAAAATATAGTCCACGCCCACCTAGGCAAAAGCGAAAACCACAGCAGTCTGGTGGACGCAATCAGCATAAATCTAAAACTTCACATCGACAACATCGCTCTCGAAAGGGATCATAAAACTCTTCCTAAGAGGGTATAAATAAAAAACAGCTTCAATATGCTCTTTGCATAT
>JABGQV010000020.1 GCA_018648655.1 Anaerolineae bacterium
TATTTGTGGGCATTTCTAGTTGTCGTTCGTGGGTAATTCTAATTGTCGTTGAGCGTACTTTCTAATAAAGTGATTAGCCCATCTACAACTGCTGTGGCGAGGCGACTATTTATCATATCGCTGGCACCAGATTCTTCACGCTCGGCTTGTGCGGCTTCAATCTGCTCTGGGGTCATACCAGTTGTATCACCGCCACCACCGCCGCCACCACTGCTCATACCGGGAACATCAGAATCGCGTCCTGAGCCTGGCACAAATCCTTCGGGGGGTGTTTCGCCAGTTCCCATTCCACTGGTTAGGCCGTATTCTTGCATGATGGTGCCCATTTCTTCCATGGTAAGTTGCATGGCAGCGATGGCCTCAATTTGTTCGCTTGTCATCGTTTCCTGAATTTGGGAAACGAGCGCATCAATTTCTTCTGGAGCAGCCGCATCGCTCTCGTTTAAGCTGTTCAAAACTTGCCACAAGGGGGTCAAGTCAGCGGCTTGTGCTGCGTCTACGGCTAAGTCAGTGCCTTCAAGACTGAACGTTCCTGCAGAGAGTTGTAATTGGACAGAAATGGCGTTTTCATAGTCTGCAGTTAACGTGCTCGTTTCAGTGGATGTGCTTCCGCAAGCTGTAAGAGCCAGTGCGAAAATCATAGTTAGTATAAAAGATATCTTTTTCATATTAAACTCCTTTGTTATTTTGGGTTAGTATGAAAAGAGTATAGCGATGCTTTGTAAAGAATTTGCTAAGGAATTGTGTTGATAGTGTATGTTTTTTTCTTTAATCTAATTTGGAGCTGCTTTTCGTTGGCTATCAAATGGCCTTCAAGTGTGTTCACACCAGAGAAGGGTAAGTAAGTCAAAATCATGTAAGAGAAAGCAATCTATAGCCTGTTTGTATTTGATTTCGGCACTAATGCTTAAATTAAAAGAGCAAGGAGTTTATAAAACTTCTTGCTCTTTTTGTTTTCTGATATTTATAGTCTAATTATTTTTCTTCGATAGTGATGCTTTCAATCATATCGCCCTCAAACTCAGGGTAACGTTGTGGGTCTCGGCGAGTAATATTATGCACTACATCCATACCCTCGACAACTTGTCCAAATATCGTGTAGCCACCGTTGAGTTGGGGCGTGGCCAAAAAGGTAATAAAGAATTGGCTTCCGTTTGTATCTCGTCCGGCATTTGCCATCGCGACCACGCCCTCTTTGTCAAAGGTTAGGTCACTGTCTTCGTTAACAAATTGGTAGCCAGGGCTTCCCATGCCTGTGCCTGTGGGATCACCACCTTGTGCCATGAAATTTTCTAAAACGCGATGAAAGGTAATACCATCAAAGAATCCATCGCGAGCCAAAAAGACAAAGCTATTAACAGTAATGGGGGATTTGTCAGCGTATAACTGGATGATGAACTCACCGCCATTAGCCATTTTAACGGTAGCAAGATAGGTCACGTCCGTGTCAATGGTCATCGGAGGGGCTTCATCATATTGTTTGATTTCAGCTTGTATAGCATCTTCGCTTTCCTGAGCATCATTCTCTTCTACTGGCTGAGCTTGTGGTTCAGCTGTTGCGGGGATATTAGCTGGTGGCGCCTCTGCGAGCGGGGCCGTTTCTGTTCTCATTTGCGCTGATGTGGCAACCCAGATTACTGCCAAGATGACAATTAGGATAATCCCTGCGTTCATAACATTTCTCTTTTTTGCTGCTTCTTGAGCAGCTTTTCTTTTTCTTTTATTGCTTTTTTTAGCCATGTTTTCTCCTTTTGAATATTCTTTATTTTAGCGGGGATGCCGTAAATGGGCAAATCTAGTTTACAGGAATTTTACATTGTGGTTATGCGGGGTTAATCTCGTGCTCCTACAATAGCCTTATCAAAATTCAAATAGTTAAGGAGTAAAATTATGTTTAAGAAAATCAGTTTAGTTCTTTTGGTGACGGTTTTCAGTATCGCCACATTGCCCTCGTCAAGTGTTTATGCCTCTGGTTTATCAGATGAGACAACCCCGCCTGAAAAAACAAAATTATCAGGTGAACGTCTCGAAGAACTCTGGGTGCGTGTCCTGAAAATCAACGAAGGAACTAGCAAAAAATTTGAGAATCTTGAAAATTTTAGAGCGAAAATTCAAATAATAATTGATAAAGCAAGCGAAAATGGCAATGACACCCTTGCTGTGCAAGCGGCTTTAGATGCTTTTAGCGCATCAGTAGAAGAAGCGCGCCCAATCTTTGAGGGTGCGCAAGCCTTTATAGTGAACCCCAATGTCAAGACCACAAAATGACAAAGTTAAGGTGGATAAA
>JABGQV010000099.1 GCA_018648655.1 Anaerolineae bacterium
TGTTCTACTTGAGGATACTACACTTTCGGGAAGTTGTTTTTAGACGCTCACTTAGGGAGAATCTCCAGGCGTGATTTTCTACGAATAGCAGTAGTGGGTCTACTAACTGCGTGCAGTCCCAAGCTTCAGGTGGATGCCCCGCCGGCAGACACACCGTCATCTCCAACCACCTCACCAACCAAGGAGCCGACTCCAACAGCACCACCAACCCAAGAGCCGACGCCGATACTGGATGTGTCATGGTCAGCCATAGCCTCTATGCCGGATCCTCGCCGCAATCTGAAGGCGGCAGCAACCGCCGACAAGATTTATGCAACTGGGGGATACGATGCGGCCGGAAACTATGCCAACTCTAACTACGAATATGACCCGGTCACGGACACCTGGCAAGTCAGGGCAAACCTGCCAACGGCGCGCTCGAATCTGGCTATGGGCTCAGTTGCCAACAAAGTATACGCCATAGGGGGAGATCCTTTCCAAGATAAAAACGAGTCGTATGATCCCGATACTGATGTCTGGACCACACTCGCTCCTATGCTGACGCCGCGCCAGCATATCAATTGTAATGTGGTAGACGGCAAGCTCTATGTAATCGGAGGACTGAGTCGACAGGGTGTATCGGACAAGAATGAGGTGTATGATCCCGAATCGGATACATGGCGCGAACTGTCCCGCCTGCCCAGACCCAGGCAGGGTTGTGGTGTTGCGGCAGTGAATGGAAAAGTCTATGTATTAGGCGGCGTGAAGGAGGATGCCATAGTAGCAACTGTGGAGGCTTACGATCCGGTAGCAGATGCTTGGGAAGCCAAGGCCAGTATACCCCTTCCTGTTCTAGAGCCCGGTATCGCAGTAATGGACGGCAGAATATATGTCATCGGCGGACAGAGCTATATGGAGGATGCTCTTGCGGGAGTTCTTGTCTATGACCCTGATAAAGACCAATGGAGTAAAGCCTCGGCTTTGCCCCGGCCTACCCAGTTGGCGGGTGTTGCCGCACTAGCCGGTAGCCTGTATATTCTGGGAGGCTGCAACACAGCCTTCAAGCCATTTTCAAATGGCTTGGTTGGCTCCCTGGAACAATGATAACTGTTGGAAATAACAAAGCCAAAGGAGTCTCTACTTTTTTTCTGATGCAAAAACACCACACAGAGCTTCCTAATCGATATCTCATTCCATCGGTAGAAGATCGAACACCCGTTACCGATTGGCTTCAAACTAAGGTTCGCCCGATAAGTGTGGAGTGGGATGAAGTATAAACCTGCGCTTAACAAAGCGTGCAGTGGACGGTGAGGACTCGTCTGCAAAAAGTGGTACTTTTGTTAGAAATAATTCTAGTTAGTCATGGTGGCTTACGTTCCCCCCACAGCCACTAAGCAACCGTTAGTTACTCTAAAGAACAAGCAAAATGAGAGACGAAAATGAAACTTTCAGCATATCACTCAAGTAAGATTGAAGAAATCAAAGAGCTATTTACCAAGACATTCTCAGATTCAGAAGGGCAATCAGAAGGCTTGGTAATAGGAAACTTAGTCCATGAGCTACTGACTAGCACCGCTAATCATGATTTTTATTGTTTTGTTGCCGCTGAAAATGAGCAAATCATTGGGAGTATCATTTTTTCTAGGATGACATTTGAAGCTGAAATTAATGCTTTTCTTTTATCTCCAGTAGCAATAAGCACAAGCCACCAACAAAAAGGAATCGGTCAGAAGCTGATCAATTTTGGGCTTAATACCTTAAAAGAGAATGGCGTAGAGTTGGCCTTTACTTATGGTGATCCTAATTTTTACGCTAAAGTTGGATTTAGTCAGATTACTGAAAAAGTAGTGAAAGCCCCCTTGAAATTAACGTACCCGGAAGGGTGGCTAGCTCAATCATTGCTTAGTGATGAAATTGAAGCGATTATGGGTAATTCATATTGCGTAGAAGCATTTAATAAACCAGAGATTTGGTAATAGACCTTAAGTTTAATGGTATCCATTTTCAGGAGATAAAATGCAAGATATGCGCATTAAAGTTGGTACTATAAATTTGCAAGTGAGAGAATATAAAAACGTAGGGGATGCAATTCTATTTTTGCATTTTGGTGGTTCAAACTTAATGATGTGGCAGCGGGCTATTCCTTATTTTGAAGAACGTTATCATTTGATTTTAGCTGATTTGAGAGGGCATGGAAAATCAGATAAACCAAGAACTGGCTATCATATTGATGAAATGGCATCTGATATTATTGGGATTATGGACTATTTGGGCATTGAAGAAGCACATGTGATTGGTAGTTCAATAGGTGCAGAGATTGGCCTTAGCTTGGCTGCGGATTATCCTGAAAAGATAAAGTCACTATCTTGTGAAGGGGCATTATATAGCGAATTTGGACCGTATGGTCTTTGGGAAGGGACAGAATCAGCGTTCAAAGACTATACGCAGAAACGGATGAAAAAGATGAAGGAAATATCTCCACAGGTGTTTCCTTCGATTGATGCTTTTGTAGATGAGAGAAAAAAGGTTTTTGAAAAATATGGCTGGTGGAATGAATATATTGAAGCAGTAGAAAGATACGATGCTTTTAATGTTGAAGAAGGGCAATATACGCAAAGCTGGGGAAAAAAAGCTAGAGAAGACTATACGAAGCACTACTTTGAATATCGCTTTGAAGAGTACTATAAGCGAGTAAAATGCCCCCTACTAATGCTGCCAGATGAGGGAATGCTAGAGAATGAGCGAGCAAAAGAAGTGATGACTGGGCTTAGAGATTTATCCGTGCAAGGACAAATCGCAGAGATTTCTGGCTGGGTGCATCCTTATGGTTGGTTACTTGGTGCTGACAAGATGAGTGAAAGAATATTAAGTTTCTTGGAAGAGCTTAAGTAGAAGAAGAGAAACCATCCCAAGACTATATTGAATTAAATTAATTTTCGCTTAAGATATATGGTTGAAAATGGGGGTACAATCTCTACACGTAGAAAACGTGTGTATTAGAAAATACCAAGTTGAGGTCACGTACGTTTCGGGTTTTTATCCAATAAATTTTAGGCTGAGTTAGCCCAAAATATCCTATTTATTTCCCTTGCTGAGAATATTATCTTTATGAAAAAAATTGAACTTCTTTCACCTGCTGGCTCGCTTAAAAATATGCGGTATGCTTTTGCCTATGGGGCAGATGCGGTTTATGCTGGGCAGCCTCGCTATAGTTTGCGAGTTAGAAATAATGAATTTAACCACTTAGATAAAATGGCAGAAGCTATTGATATAGCGCATGCACAAAATAAAAGTTTTTTGGTAGCGAGCAATATCGCGGCACATAATAATAAGGTGCGAACTTATCTTCGTGATATGGAGCCAGTTATTGCGATGGGTCCAGATGCTCTAATTATGTCTGACCCGGGGTTGATTATGATGGTGCGTGAAAAATGGCCGGATATGGATATTCACTTGTCTGTGCAATCTAATGCTGTTAATTGGGCTGCTGTTAAGTTTTGGGAAGGTCAGGGTTTGAAGCGTGTGATTCTCTCACGTGAATTATCTTTAGATGAGGTTGAAGAAATTCGGCAGCATTGCCCTGATATTGAGTTGGAAGTATTTGTGCATGGTGCTTTATGTATTGCTTATTCTGGACGCTGTTTATTATCGGGATATATGACGCACCGTGACGGGAATCAGGGTGCCTGCACGAACTCTTGTCGCTGGAAATATGATGTTCATGAGGCAAAAGAAACGCTTGAAGGCGATATTATTGCTGAGCCTGAAAATCGTATTTTTCTCTTACAAGAGGAGGAGCGTCCTGGCGAGTATATGCCTGCTTTTGAAGATGAACATGGCACCTATATTATGAATTCTAAAGATTTACGCGCAGTGCAACATGTGAAGAGGCTGATTGATATAGGGATTGACTCTCTCAAAATTGAAGGACGCACTAAATCGCATTTTTATGCGGCGCGAACAGCACAAGTTTATAAGCAAGCAATTAACGATGCGCTTGCAGGCAATGAATTTGATATGGGATTAATGGATAATCTAGAAAGTTTATCTAATCGTGGTTTTACAGAAGGTTTTTATCGCCGTCATTTGCCAAAAGAATATCAGAATTATGAGAGCGGTGCTTCGAGACCAACTAAGCAAATGTTTGTAGGTGAAGTTATAGGACGCGACTCTGATACTGGTGATTTGCTTGTTGATGTGAAAAATAAATTTGCTGTGGGCGATGAAATTGAACTTATGAGCCCCTCTGGTAATTATAGTTTTGAATTAGCAGAGATGCGTAATGATTTGAGCGAAAGCATAGATGTAGCTCTAGGATCAGGGCGTGTCGTACAAATCCCTGCTCCTGAAAATATAGATTCTGAGTTTTCTTTGCTGATGAAATCTCTTTGATATAAAAGAATCAAAAAGGAGCGTGGGCTTATATAAGTCCACGCTCCTTTTTTGTTAAAACAAGACTCTACTGCCCAACTAAAAAGTCAATCGCGGCTTGGAGTTGAGCATCATAAGGTTGCTGGGCTAAACCCCACATTCCAAGTGGCACTTCGATGTCGGGTGTTACGCCAATGCCCTCGAGGATAGTGCCATCGTTAAGAGCAAGGGTCATCACTGCAAGGCGCATGAGCGTGCCATCAGCAAGACCGAAGCTGATAATACCTTCGGTATTACCAGCAGAGTTCATGCCCATAATCGTAGCGCGCCCCAGCTCTTTCATTGCAGCGGGGAAATAATCAGCGGCACTGTGGCTACTACCATCTGTAAGAACTACGAGCGGAGTAGTGTCATTCCAGTCTACACCACGAATGCGATAGGATGTGCGCTGTTTATCCTCACGAAGAGGTCCTGTTGTACCGACAACACCATCCGCAAAAATGCCCGCAGAATCGTCTGAATTGCCACCAGGGTTATGACGAACATCAAGAATAAGACCATCAAGGGTTTTATCTGCTTCTAATTCAGCAAGGGCCGACATGATATTATCTGCTGCATCACCATCAAAATCGGGGATTCGAATATAGCCGATATATGGGTCTTCGCTAACGACTTCTGTTACCCAATCCATACAACCACCGCCGCCACCGAGAGTGAGAATTAAATCACGCGGGGCTTCATTTTCGCCGGATTGCACAGTAAGAGTAACTGTATCTCCACCTGTCCCAAAGACAACGGTCCGCACTTGTTCACGCGTAAAGCCCTCTTCGCCGGGGATAAGTTCTTCACCATCTACAGCCAAAATTACATCTCCGCGAACCATACCTGCATCTGCTGCGGCACCGAATTCGCAAACATCCCAAGCGTAGAAGTATTCATCTTCTTTCGAGGGACCAGGCCAGACAACCAGCCCTATCCATGGTTGAGCTTCACCACTACTCCCGCCTACGCCAAATTCTCCTTCCATATTTTCGGGGGGAACAAAACGGCTGTGGTCATCATTAAGCTCACGGATTAAATCTGAGAGAAGATCCCAAAGTTCTTCAGATGAAGTGACATCTTCTGCTAAGAGTATATATTCGTCGTAAATTGCATCCCAATCTACACCATTGAAGTTATCACGAACATAATTTGATTCGATAATATACCAGGCTTGCTTGGTGATGCCTACATAGTCTTCATCCGTTAAGTCAGAAGCATCGAAGCCACCAATTGGGGTTGGGGGAACAAGAGTCACTTGCGCGCTAAGGGCAGCGGCAGTAGCTAATGGCCCTGTTTTTGGAGGCTCTTTAGTTGGTTTTTTAGTTGGGGTTGGCTCCAAAGTTGGTTCAAGGGTAGCTGTTGCGGCAGGGGGCTGTGTAGGCTCAGCTAGCTGCTCTTCGGGCAACGTAGCAGGCGTCCCACAGGATGATACGACGAGGGCAAGCATTATCCCTAATACTATAAATATAAAATTTCTTTTCTGCATTTCTGCCTCCTAGATAAATATCCAAAATATGTTCTTAGGGGTCAAGATTTTTTTAGAACACCCCTATTAGATTGTGCCATAAATCAAAACAGCATAAATGGCAGTGGTGAGGAGAGAATCTACACCGACATAAATCAAAAGAAAATATAAGGTACTTTTATTTGATTCTCGATAAGTATAAAACCAAGCCACAAAAATCGCAATAAGGCCATTAATAATTGGCACGGCCCAACGCAAGATATTTGCAATAAGTTCTGGTATTTCTGGTAGCCAAGCCGAGAAGGGAACATAATCCATCATGCCTGGGAGCATAGCAAGTTTCCCAAACCAAAATGCGATGAGGGCAAAAACCAAACTAATGACACCTAGAATATCTTGTGTGCGTCTTGAGCCAATTTTACGGAGAGGAGAAAAAAGAAATAAAATACCCAAGGGAACGACAACCCAAACACCTGCGGCTATAGGCGCCATGAGAATGCCCACCAACATCCCAAAAGAGACTTGTGTAGCTATGCGGCCCAACTCGCGTCCTGTAGAGCGGCTCATGGTTTCTTCTATTTCGGGCGAAGTACTCGCAAAATAAACTGAGTAAAACTCATTCTCTATTTTTTCAAGCCAAACAGCATAAAGGTGCCGGTCTGGGCTATTAAGCAAATTTGGTGAAGTAGAAAGAGTGGTTGTAAAGCTCAAAGGCTGGTAAGAAAGAAGCTCACCCTCATAAAAATATGCCATATTAACTTGCTCTTTCACCTTGCGCCACAAGTGTTCGGTGGGTGAGCGAAAAATAATGGCTAATTCATCTACTTGTGCGGGATTGGTAATAATTTCTTGCACTTTTACACTTTTAGGTAAATTTCCACTCGCTAAAGAAACACGTTCACCAGCATCTAAAGGGCTATTTGAAAGATATTCAAATTGCAGGCCATAAATTGAAGGCATTGCTAATAAAACTGCTTCTGAGGCTAATTCAGCTCTGCCCAAAGGAAAATGCGTTGTCTTAGTACGTATCGTGCCCGCTTCTAAGCCAGAGCGGATGGTGATTGTCCAGAAAAGATAAACTTCTTTACTGTCTATGCCCATTGTCGGGCCGTCTAAGCCGCTGGAGGGTCCAACTGAAAATTCTTGCACCATCTCAGGGGCAAAAGAGGGCGATTTTGCATAGATAATTTTTGTGTCACCATATCCCAGCGGATATTCGATCCACGTTGCATGAAGAATATTCTCTTGATCGTATCTAAGTTGAGGTCTAATTCCATCTGGAGTGATAGAGGTAATTTCACCTTTCCCATCAAATGTGGAAAGTGCGTACATCCCTGGATTTTTTCTTGGTCCCCCGAACCAAAGCGTTGTTGCGCCCGAATCATCTTTTGCTATTGCGTAATCTTCAACAACTATATTATCTGAGAGCAAAATCGGCTTATCACTAAGTGGCTCTCCTTGCAAATCTAAGCTGAAGGTATAAAGACTTTCCTTATCTACCCAAAAAAGCTCTAAGCCCCCCTTCTCATTGATAAGCTGTACAAAGGAGGGACGAGAAATAAAAATTTCTTCAAGCGGACGTGTCCACAGGGCAAGCCCTTTAGGGTCAAGCGCGATTACACTAAATATCTTACGGCTTTGTATTTCGTTTTCAGAAAAAAGTAGAAAATAGGTATTTCCATCTTCATCTAATGTCATCGGCACGGGGTCACTCAGGACGGTATTTCCAAGTAAAACTGCTCGACTCCATCCAGGAGACTTCAACCAAATATGTTCATCTGCTCCAGAACAAGCTGTGAGAGAGCTAAGAATCAATATCGCTATACCGATCAAAATAAGGCGATTGGTTTTAAATTTCATTTTTACTCCTGACATATAGTGCAAAAATGGGAGGCGCAGTATCTCTACTGCTACCTCCCAAATTATAATTTTCTTTTGGTAAAACTCTTATTTTATTATTCTACTTCTTCTAAGAAATCTTCAGTAATCCATCCTGTTCCCGCGACGCTTTTAACTTCGTACCAAGTTTCGCCTTCTAGGAGAACAACACCAAGTACTACACCTGCATCACCGCGTGCGGCATGAGAGAGTACAAGGGCATCACCAGGTTTCCCGTAAAAAGGTATCAAGTAACCTTGCCCAACAAAAACAACATCCTGGTTTTCTGCAAATCTAGCATCCTCAGCTTCTTGTATGTCTTGTGTTGGCGCTGCAGTAGGAATTGCACGTTGTGTTGCTTCAGCATCTGGCACAATTTCACCAGCTTGCTCACATGCCATCGTGGCAACAAATAAGACTATTAGAAGAAGAAGGATAGAAATACGAGATATTTTTTTATTATTCATTTTCTTTAATTCCTTCCGCGCAGACGGGTATCGAAGGCGTCTCTTAAGCCATCACCCATAAAGTTGAAAGCCAATGTTAGCGTAGAAAGTGCAATGCCTGGGAACATAACCAAATGAGGATTTGAGCGCAAACCAGAATAACCTTCGTTGATCATTGCGCCCCAGCTTGGGGTTGGAGGGCTAACGCCTAAGCCAATAAAGCTAAGTGCAGCTTCGAGGAAAATATATCCTGGTATAGCCATTGATTCGGCAATGAGGAGAGGACCTAAAACATTAGGAATAAGGTGCTTGAAAATAACATGTCCATTCCCAGCACCAAGAGCGCGAGCGGCTTCAACAAATTCTTTTTCTTTATAAGAAAGAACTTGTCCACGTGCAAGACGTGCCATACCAAGCCAATTTAGCGCACCAATAGCAATAAATACAAAAAGCAAACCACCTGCAGAATTATCTAATTTAATGAGTGCGGTTACTATAGGACTATCAGAGCCCTGCCTACTCACGGCATTAAAGTAAACTGTCATCAAAATAATAATGGGGAGAAGGGGGATACCATAGAGAAAATCTACAAGGCGCATCATCAGGTTATCGACATTTCCACCAGCATAACCAGAGACTGTACCGTAAATCAAACCAATCACTAAACTAACCGATGAGGCTGCTAGTGCAATAGAGAGAGATATACGTGTCCCGTAAATAATACGACTCCATAAATCACGGCCAAGAGCATCTGAACCAGCAATAAAGGTGGTGCATCCCCATTCCATTGGGGTATCGTACCAGTGGCATTTTTCTGCGGCATAAGATTCAGTAATATCATAGCCTTCCATTGGTTTAGCACGATTATTTCTTAGGTTTTGCTGGGCAAAATCATAAGGGGAAAATACAGGGGCAAAAACGGCAACAAAGATCACAAAAATCACGAAAATCATTCCGCCTACAGCTATTTTATTGCGTCGAAATTCTCGCATTGCGTCTTGCAACGGGCTACGACTCTCACCTATTCTATTATTCTTTTTTTCTATTTTTTTATCAGTTGTCATGATTTATTCCTGATTTAATCGTAGCGAATGCGTGGGTCTAACCATGCATAAAGAACATCAACAAAGATATTACCAAAAATGAGCAGTAAACCATAAATCAGCACTAAACTAGTCTGAAGGAAGTACTCACGTTGTCCAATGCTGGCTACAAAGCGTCTTCCCATTCCGTTCAGAGCAAAAATCTGTTCTGTTATGAAGCTTCCCGTAACTGCGCCAGCCAATAAAGGTCCAATTATTGTAGCAACGGGAATAAGGGAGTTTTTGAGTGCATGCCGAACAATTACAACACGTTCGCGCAATCCTTTAGCCCGCGCTGTTCTAACATAGTCGGCTGAGAGAACATCCAATAATCCTGCACGGGTCAAACGAGTGATACCAGCTGCCATCCCTGTTCCCATCGAGAAGACAGGCATAGTTGCATGCAAAAAGAATTTTTTAGTTAGAGGGGGTAAAAATCCAAGCGTAAAAGGAGGGTCTGCTCCCCAAAAAGCAATCGGGAGCAAATCATATTTCACACCAAAGGTATAGATTAGCAAAGGTCCTAAAACCAATGTAGGGATTGAAACACTAACTACGGCCAAAAAGGTTGTTATATAATCTACTGCCGTATTGTGGTTTAGCGCAGCAATAATCCCTAGTGGAATTCCGATGATAAACCCCACTGCCACAGACATCAAGCCCAACTGAATTGAAACAGGGAATGTTTGAGCAACAATATCATTCACTGTTTGTGAAGGCATTCGAAGCATTGGGCCAAAATCACCTTGTAAAAGGTTGCCTAAATAGCTAAAAAATTGCTCATATAATGGCTTATCCAACCCATATCTTTTTTCTAAAAGAATACGAATATGCTCTGGCATAGAGCGTTGTCCGACAGCATCAAAGGGGCCACCAGGCATAGCCTGCACCAAAACAAAGGTTGCTAAAATCATTAGAAAAATCACAGGAATCGCCATAAGAAGTCGGCGAATAATATATTTGGTCATAAATCAGACCTCCCATCACAAGGACGGAGTTTTATCTTAGTCTATAGAATTGCTTAGGCTTATTCTCTTTTTCTTAGACCAAATCATAATGGTCTTTTTCCGAAAAAAATATAACTCGCCTAAAAAAATACTTAAAACCCATATCTAAGTCTGAAACAATTATCTAGGGTTTTATTAATAAAATTTTGGGGAGAGGCATAATGCCTCTCCCCAAAAACTTTAATACTTCAAAATGTCGAGTAAGCTAATGCCTACTGTTCCATCATAGGTTGTGCATCTTGATCGATTGTCCAGGTGTACCACTGATCGCCACCGAAGAGAGCAGGAGTGTGCTCAAACCAAGTGTGGTCGGCAACATAAGCGATGCGGAGGAAAATCGGGAAGAAGGGGAATTCGCCTTCTTCGCCAAAGAACATTTCTTCAATTTGGGCGTAGAGTTCAACGCGTTTTGCTGTGTCAGGCTCAATACGAGCTTCGTCAAGCAAGTCGTCGATTTCGTTACATTCGCGTTTCATGCGGAGTGCGGTTTCGCAGCTCAACACGTCAGCAACCCAGTTGTTCTCATCAGCATAGTCAGGACCCCAGCCGAGTGTCCACATATTGGGAGCTTCAGCATCGTCCAACTTGGTGGTAGCCAAGAGTTCAGAGAAGGATTGTTGTTCAATGGTAATTAGTTCGGGATCACAACCCAAGTTCTCAGACCAGTTTGCTTGCGCAAATTCGATCCAGTTAAGGGTGGATTGTCCACTGTAGCCCAAGAGGGAGACTTCGGGGAAGCCTTCGCAGTTAGGATAGCCAGCTTCAGCTAATTGAGCTGCAGCAAATTCGGGATCATAGCCAACACCAACTTCGTTGATGGGGGGAGCGCCGAAGATTCCGGGAGGAGCAAAATGTTTCATGGGGAGACCTTGGCCTTGGCGAACGGTCTCAACAAAGGTTGCACGATCAAAAGCAGCACTGAAAGCGCGGCGAACATGAACATTATCGAAAGGAGCTTTGGTCATACGGAAAGCGATGTAGAAAACTGCCAAATCAGGGACTTGGGAGGTCTCATCGGGGAACTCAGCTAAGTGAGCTTCCAATTCTGCATCAGGGATGCTGGAGCTTTCAACTTCACCGTTCAACCAGAGAGCGTAACCAGTGGTGCCATCAGGCACTACGTTGGTTATGAATTTTTCAATATTACCGCCACCTTGCATATCTGCAGGCATAAGAGGATTGCGGACGGTGATGCGACGAACGCCGTGTACCCATTCATTCAATACATAGCGACCATTGGTCACAATATTTCCAGCTTCAATCCAGTTGTCGCCATATTCTTCAATTGCCCAGGATGGGGTTGCAGTCATAGTCCACATTGGGGTCATGGAGAGGAAGTAAGCAGCAGCGAAGGGGAGCTCGATAATCAAAGTAGCATCATCAGGAGCACTTACGCCAATTGCATCAACCAATTCGGCAGGTACATTGTCAGGATCTTCAGCGTAGAGAACATCTTCACAGCCAACAATGTTAGGAGCGATAATGCTGCTGTAATAAGAACCAGTATTAGGATCACAAGCACGTTTGATACCGTAAACAAAATCGTTAGCGGTTACGAAGCGAGGGTTGCCATCGGCGTCAACTTCTTGGGTGGTTTCCAAAGTTACAGGATTGTGTTTTACCCAAGGAATATCAGTACGAATAGTGAAGGTATAAGTCATACCATCTTCACTAACGGTCCAAGCGGTAGCTGCTTCAGGAACAACTTCTGCGGTATCGAGATCATAATTGGTCAAGTGAACAAAAAGGTTCTCAATATAAGCGATAGAAACTGTATCTTCACCAAGTTGGGGATCCAAAGTGGGGATGTCAGTTGTTGAATAACCACGGTAGGTCACAGGACCTTTATCCATGACTTCTTCTGCGGGAGCTTCTTCTGCAGGAGCTTCTTCTACGGGTGCTTCTTCTGCGACGGGAGCCTCTTCTGCAGGGGCTTCAGGTGCGGGAGCAGGGCTGCCGCAAGCGGTAAGGATCATGCTGCTGATAACCAGCAAGCCTAGAACCATCCAAAGTGTTTTCTTCATTTCTTTTCTTCTCCTTTTTGAGAGTTAATAAAATTTTCAATACAGGTAGGGGGGCTTACTTTAATTTATATTTTGTGTTGGGAACCACCTCCTTTTAAGATTACTTTTTTACAAGTTCTTTTCTTTTTTGAAAAAAATCTTTACATTTTATCAAGCGGAGACTTAAGGTATTCTTCTATTTTACAAGATGACAAGCAACCCAATGCTCTTCCTCGGCCTCACGCCATATAGGAGGCTCTTGTGAGCAAATATCTTCTGCAATTGGGCAGCGGGTGTGGAATCGACAGCCAGAAGGTGGGTTTGAAGGGCTAGGGACATCACCTTCGAGAATAACACGTTTACGCTTTCTCTCTACAACAGGATCAGGGACAGGAACAGCTGAGAGTAAAGCTTGTGTATAAGGATGAAGAGGATTCTCATATACTGCATCACGAGGGGCTAATTCAACAATTTTCCCCAAATACATAACCGCAACACGATCTGAAATATGGCGAACCATACTCAAATCATGAGCAATAAAGAGATAGGTAAGCCCAAATTCATCTTGTAATTCTTCAAGTAAGTTAACAACCTGCGCTTGAATAGACACATCCAAGGCTGAGATTGGCTCATCACAAACGATAAAATCAGGTTGCAAAGCCAAAGCTCTTGCTACGCCAATACGCTGACGTTGGCCACCCGAAAATTCGTGCGGATAACGATTGATAAAGAAGGGGTTTAAGCTAACTAATTCAAGCAATTCCTTGACACGCTCTTGTCGTTCAGCCGCTGTTCCGATATTATGAATTTCTAGCGGTTCGGCAATAATGCTTCCCACTGTCATACGTGGATTAAGCGAGGCGTAAGGATCTTGAAAAATAATTTGAATATTGCGGCGCATTTCTCGCATTTCGGCGTTCGAAGCTTCAGTGAGATCTACACCATCATAAAAGACCTTACCAGAAGTTGGCTCATGCAATTGAAGTATGGCCCGACCAGTAGTAGATTTACCACAACCTGATTCGCCTACCAACCCAAGCGTTTCGCCTCTATAAATCTCAAAAGAAATATTATCAACAGCCTGAACAGCACCAACTTGCTTCTGAACAATTACCCCTTTAGTAATCGGGAAATGTTTTGTCAGATTTTCTAAACGAAGAAGGGGTTTTTTATCACTCATCGAAGTTCTCCTGTGCTCATATCTACCCAACAAGCTACATTATGCTCTGGAGACCTTTCTTCTAGGGCAGGGTTTTCTTTCAGACATTTATCCTGAACAAATTTACAACGGGGGGCAAAAGGACAAGCAACTGGCTTTTCTAGTAGCGCAGGAGGCAAGCCTTCGATAATTTCTAATTTTTTACCAATGCTGCTGCCATCTACACGTGGGAGAGAATTCAATAATGCACTTGTATAAGGATGCTGTGGATTCTCATAAAGCTCTATAACCGGAGAACTCTCAACAATAAAACCAGCGTACATTACAAGAACACGTTCGGCGAAGCCAGCAACCACGCCCAAATCATGGGTGATCCAAATTACAGCCATGCCCAACTCATCACGTAGACGTTTGACTAAATCTGCGATTTGGGCTTGGATAGTTACATCCAAAGCGGTAGTTGGTTCATCTGCAATTAGTAATTCTGGATTACATGCCAAAGACATTGCTATCATCACACGTTGACGCATACCACCAGAGAACTGGTGAGGATAATCGTCCAGATGGGCTTTTGAATCTGAAATCCCGACCATGCTTAGAAGCTCAGCCGCTCTTTCACTAGCTTGCTTCTCGTTCATTCCCAAATGCAAAAGCAATGGTTCTTTCATTTGCTTGCCAATGGTCAAAACTGGATTGAGAGAAGTCATCGGGTCTTGGAAAATCATAGAGATTTTCGCACCACGAATTCGCCGAATTTGATCTTTCGACATTTTCATAAGATCTTGTCCTTGGAACAAGACTTCTCCGTTGACAATTTTTCCAGGGGGCATAGGGATTAGGCGCAAGAGTGACATCATCGTCACACTTTTCCCACAACCTGATTCTCCGACAACCCCCAATGTTTCCCCTTCCTTTAGGCTAAAAGAAATGCCGTTTACAGCATGAACAGTGCCATCAGGCGTGCTAAACTGTGTTTCAAGGTCTTTTACTTCTAATAACTGATTGGGCATCTACGCTATCCTTTTAAAAGATTTTGCGGGCAAAAAAAGGCCTCTCCCCTTTATAGACTTTTTTTTGACAAACACAATAAGTACGATTATTTTATAGCCTTCGGATTATACCCAATTCTGTGTAATCGTCAACCACGCAACATCTAGAAGGATGATTGAGGGCAAGCATAATAGCGCCGCAACAACTCTACTTTTGTTTCGCCAAAAGTGGCGTAATTGACTAAAAAAGAACCGTAAAAGAG
>JABGQV010000040.1 GCA_018648655.1 Anaerolineae bacterium
TTGATATATATATTCTTATTTAATGAAGTTTCTAATATATTTTCAAATAAATTATGAAAACCTAAGCGGGGCGCCCTTACCTTTTATTCTTCTATAGATTGTACGCTAATTTCTTTGCCAGCACGAATCTCTTTTGCGTATTTGTCGAATTGCGAGTAGATGCTCATGCCTGCTTTTTCGTAGAGACGGAGCGCGCCTGTTAGGCTCTTTGCATCTACGCCCAGGCCGACCAAGCGTTTGCCGCGTTTATGGAATTCGGCAAAAGAATGTTGCAGCAGGGCTAATCCTAGCCCGCGTTTTCGCCAAGCTTTACGCACGCCGAGTATCTCAACCCAGCCCATATTTTCGTCTTCAGGCGAGTATGGGCGGCAGATGCTAATGCCCGCAACTTCATCACCATCCCAGACGACAAACCATAATGAGGGATCATAATTCTCAGTTTTTGTGAGATTATGTTTAAAACGCGGAAATCCGATTTCAAAGGATTCTTCGACATAACCGTGATGATCTTTGAATGCATCCTCATCTGCCAGATAGACCGCTTCGAGATCGTGCGTGGGGTCAAATGGCTTCAGAACAAGATCATCTGCCCAACGAGGGGCGGGTGGCTGCGTTTCGTTCATCTTTATCCGCATTTGGTAATAACTGCGGTAGTGTGCATAGCCCATATTCTCAAATAAATCTTTCGCTGCTTCTACGCGCCCATCTACCCCAAGCTCATAGCAAACGCGTAAATCTTGGGGTAATTTTTCAAGCACATGCGATGCCTTATTTTCAGTCCATTGCGTAAGATAAGTGCCCAAGCCAAGATTCTGATAATCGGGGTGCACGCGGACCCAAAGCCAGGGTCGAACTGGGGTTTCCCCGTGTGTCCACGCTTCGGCATAGCCTACTAGCGTTCCACTTTCAGTGAAGGCAAGATAGGTATTTACAGCTGGGTCAAAATCTGGAGAATCCCATTCATTGCGTACTTCCTCTTCGCTTATATCTTTGTATCCAATGGCATTTTCTGCCCAAAGATTGAACATCTCTACGCAAGCGGGGATGTCGTCCATCGTCGCGGGGCGGAGGGTGAAGCCTTCGGGGAGTTGTATTTTGGTCATTTTATTTTCCTTTTTTGTGAGATATAAGACCTAAGACTTCAGACATAAGCAAAAGCTAAAATCTTAGTCTTAGGTCTAAAGTCTTAAAGCTCTTTTCCAGCACGCAATTCTTTCTCGTAGCTCACATATTCTGAAGCTATGCTCATGCCGGCGCGTTTGTAGAGACGGGTAGCACCAGTGGGGCTGGAAGCATCTACGGCTAATGTGATTTTCTTGGTGCCACGATTGTAAAATGCCGAGAAGCTGTTATTGAGTAGAACCAAGCCCAAACCACCTTTGCGCCAAGCTGGACGCACGCCGAGAATGGAGACATAGCCTGCATCCGCTTTATAGTGATTTACGGCGTATCCGGCAACTTCATCGCCATCCCAGAGAACAGACCACAGTTCGGGCTTATATTCGCTGGTTTCTATATGGCGCCTTTTCCACTCTTCAAAGGGGATGAATGCGTGCCCCCAATTTATGCTAAAGGCTTCTTCGTGCGCTTCGTAAATAAGTTGGGCATGTGCTTCTTCGTTGAAGGGGCGCAGTTCAATGCCTTTTGGCAACGTGAATTTTGGCGGTGCTTCATTCAGTTCTATTGCCATTTGCCACGAGAAGCGGACGGGTGTGTAGCCCTCGGCTTCGTGCATTTCTCGAGCAACGCTGTCACCGATGCCCATGCCGTTGCGGATATAAACACGTAGCTCTGGGCTTGCTCTTTCCATTTCAACTTTTCCGCGTTTGTTGAGCGCCTGTAGCATGGCAGTGCCAATGCCTTTGCCCATAAAATCGGGGTGAACGTAGCCATCGCCTACCATATAGGCGTGTGCATCAGCGTTGTAGAACTCTTCGTAGCCAACGACACGACCTTCTTTGGTAGTGACAATCCAAGTATCCGTTTCGAGAATGAGATTGGGGTCTTCCCAGATTTCTTTTAGTTCTTCAATAGAGTAGGCGATGCTGGTATCGCCGCCATCTACACATACATCATAGACGAGCTTTACGACTGCTTCGAGGTCATGCATCGTTGCCGGGCGGAGGGTTAGCCCGGTTTCTAAATTTAAGTTTTTCATTGTCTTTTCCTTTGATAGATATGCATTACATCTGGAAGATGTGCTGCACACTTGGTCAGCTTAATGACGTTCCTTGCAACATAACTTGCTCAGCCATGTGCAGCCATTTTTTGACTCCGCTCTGAGCTTCTGGCCACACCTGCCCACCTAAGGAAATAACCTCTGGCATCAGTATTTCAACCTGTTTGCATAAATGCTTTAAGTGTTCTAGTTGTTCTGCAGGTTCTGCAAATAACCTTGTCATTGATCCGCGCTGGTACTGATCAGGGATACTATCTATACACCTTTTCATATCTAGGACTAGCTCAGTAAGATATTCTAGCCAATTTACAACAAATACAGCATCATTTCTACTCATATACTTGGCGATAACTGCCACCATAAGCCAAAAGAAACCAACCATATCGGATGCTTCTTTAGCACGCTGTTCCCTGCTTTTGGGTTCTGGTTCGGGTGTTGTTGGAATATCAACTTTTGAAAATAAAAGTTTGATGCCCTTTGGGCATTGAGCTACTTTTTGGGGTATCAAAACCCAATCTGCCAGTGCGCTTGATGGTAGATACATTACAGTGGTTGCTGCTCCTCCAGTTGGAGCATTGTTGTTGTTCTCATAAGCGAAACCTAGCTTTCCAAATTGGCTAAATAAGTCTAGCCGCGCTTTAGGAATATCTACGGTGATTGTTTCTGGGCGGATGCATAATTGGTCTGCATGGGAATCTGAAATAACAACGGTTAGATCAAGGTCGCTTACCATGTCATTATCTTCTCTATTAGAGCTAAAACTGCCCGTCAGCCAAGCGGCAAGAAACCGTTCGTCTTCTTTCATGCTGGTAACTATTCTTTCCAATAGTTTGTCTCGAGCTGTTGCATATTCTTTTAAAAAGTTTGTACTCATTTTATTTTTCCTTGTTGTGAATCTAAAAATCTAAGACTTAAGTTTTTAGATTTTTTTTTCTTCTACTATCCTGACAAATACTTAGAAACTACATTATCGTTGTCATCACATGCTCCGTTTTTAGCTTTTAAGCTGATGTCTGAAATCTAATGTCTAAAGTCTTCTCTCAACAATCCCATAAAAACCACATCCCAGCGTTTGCCATCTCGGTGGAGGGCTTCGGGGACGTTGCCTTCAATTTTGAAGCCAACCTTTTCGTAAGAGCGGATAGCGCGTTCGTTATACGAGAAAACATTCAGGCTGAGGCGGTGTAAGCCGAGTTCTTCAAAGGCATAGCGAGCAATCATGCGCATGGCTTCAGAGCCGTAGCCTTTGTTCCAATACTCACGCTCACCAATACCGATGCCAACCCAACTGACACCGTTATGCCATGAGATACCGTCTAGCCCGACAAATCCGATTGGCTCGTCTTTATCAAGGGGGCAAATCATAAATTCGATACCATCGAAGCCTTCTGCTTTTTGCATTTTTTCAATCCATTTTTTGTTCTCCGCTTTATTGAAGAGCCGCACGGGGTCGCTATCGAGCAGGCGGGCGTATTCGGTATCTCGTCGCCATTTATTCATTAATGCGGCATCAGTCTCAGGGTTGAGTGCCGTAAGGCGCAGTCTTTCACTGCGAAATAGGTCTGTTGTCATTGCCTTTTCCTTTTATTAGATCTGCATTGCAGAGCTAGTTATTCTCGTCTTCCCAATCTTTTGCCATGCGCCCAAAGTGCAGGCTATCCCAGCGTTTACCAAAGCGGTAGAGGGTTTCACGTTTGCGTACTTCGATTTTGAAACCGAGACTGGTCATAGTTTCGACCAGCTCTACGTTATATTCTGGTACGTTCAGACTCAGGCGGTGCATATGCAGTTCGTGGAAAACATAGCGCTGCATCAATTCCACAGCTTCGAGGGTGATAGGTTGTCCGTAGGCTTCCATATTTTTCATGGTCAATGCCATATAGACAGAACCATTTGCCCAGTCCACCCATTCTAGGCCGATGATGCCGAGTAGGTCATTTTCGTCAGTGGTGCAGATGGCAAACCAGAAGGTTGTCCGCTTTTCGTCGGCTTCTTTGAGCATGGGGGTGAGCATTTCTTTCACCTGTAATGCCGACATGGGGTGCGATGGCTTATCGTCATCGAGCGGAATATAGCGGCTATCGCTTGTCCACTGGGCGATCGTAGCCGCATCATCATCGACTTCAATAGCAGTCAGGACGATGTGTGGAGCGGTAAAGAGATTGGTGTTATTCATCAGGACAACTCCTCTTTAACGGTAGCAAGTTGAAGGTCGGCGTGCGATGCAGGATTTTCATCCTGCTTAAAATATTGGTGGAAGATAACGAATCCGATTGCGGATGCTGTTGCCAGAATTCCGGATGCGTACCAGACCCAAAGAGGCTTGCCCGCATCCATCAGTAACCCGGCAAGGAGCGGGCCAACTGCCCCCGGAATAAGCCATGAGATGCCAAAAACCGCCATATAACGCCCGCGCATTTCTTCAGGTGAGAATTTTGCAACGAGGGCTTGCGCAACAGGTGTAACGACCATCTCGCCGACAGTGATGATTGCCATCCCGACCATGAAGATGGCGTATTGGTTGACGAAGCCGTAGATGGAGAAACCAACTGCGTAAATAAGTGCGCCGAGTGCCATCATGAGCATGGGTGGTTTGTCGCCGATTTTGCGGGTAATCGCAAACTGGAAGAGGACGACCATTGCGGCGTTGAGACTCATCATCATGCCGAAGCCTGATGTGGGGATACCGTGAACGTCACGCAGGAAGACGGGCATTGCGCCGTACATTTGCATATAAACAATGGTGACGATCATTGAAATTGCCATGAAGATGATGAAGGCGCGGTCTTTCAGAACGGTTGCGTAGCCACGGAAGCTATCGACAAAGCTGGGTTGAGCTTCTTTTTCTTCTTTGCTCGTCGCTTTGGGCAGGGTCTCAGCAACCAGAAAGTAAAAGGCAATGGCAGTGATGATGCTCGAAACTGCGTCGGCTCCGAAGAGCAGCAAATAGGATGTAGTAGCCAAGAAGCCGCCAATAGCAGGCCCGATTGCAACAGAGAGATTCATGGCAACGCGCATGATACCGAAACCGTCGGCGCGTTTTTCTTCGGGGAGTAGGTCGGTGATCATCGCTTGGCGGGCAGGACCTGCCATATCGGCGAAGAGACCAGTGATGACCGCCATCAGATAGAAGAGTTCGAGTTTGTCGACTAATCCCATCCCAACGCTGGTAAGAGCGCTGACAATTAGGCCAATGATAATAACTTTCTTGCGCCCGATTTGGTCGGTGAGGGCACCCCCAAACATGCTGCCAAAGAACTCAGAGATAGAGAAGATGGCAAAGAGAATCCCGACTTCGGTCATCCCTACGCCGAAATGTTGCGTAACGTAAAGCGAGAAGAAGGTAAAGAGTAAGGCACCACCGAGGTGGTCAACGAAGGATGCGCCGACGACAACCCAGAATTGTTTTGGGTATTCGTTATAAACTGTCTTAGCGCGATCGATTTGATTTTGAAACATGATAACTTCCTTGAATTGAATAAAAAAAGCCACAGAGTTTCTTCTCCGTGACTTTTAGGCAGATCTGACAGCTTTCTGAAAGCTGTCAGATCTTAGGAAATAAAAAAGCCACGAAGCAAAATGCTCCGTGGCTTTAGATGACTAGATATTATTTATTTCTTCTAAAGAGTAACAGACGCATTTCGAGAAAGTGCGGGGGTAACATCGCCTTGAGATACAAAGCTGATGACTGTGTTATTAATCATGTTCATAAAATACGTCTCCTTTTTTCAGATTTGTTGCCTGAGCAACGGAAAGAGTTTATCACGGTGTTTTTTTTGGGTCAAGAAGAAAAGAAGGTGAATTTCTACAAATCCGCTATAATCTTCTTCTATTCTTAGTATTAACAATAAAATACAAAAAAGAAACCATCATGCAAATTCCTGAATTTACTATAGATATACTTTTCCTCTTATTTTTAACTGCTCTTCTTGCTAGCTTTCTTGATACCTTGGCTGGTGGTGGGGGGTTACTTACTATCCCTGCATTGATATTAAGCGGTATTCCACCTTTGGCTGCGCTCGGCACAAATAAATTCCAAAGTAGTATGGGCACAGCAACAGCAACTTTTATGATGCTGAAAAACAAAAAGGTTTCGTGGGAAAAAGTGAAAGGCCTCATGCTTTTTGCTTTTATTGGCTCGGCATTAGGTGCTTCTACGGTGCAATTGATTAACCCTGAGGCACTTTCTTTTATTATCCCAATCGTTCTTTTATTTATTGCTTTTTATTTTCTTTTCGCGCCAAAGCCGAAAGAGAATGATGGTGAGCCCAAAATGGCATATAAGAAATATAGAAATTTTATTATTCCAATCATTGGCTGGTATGATGGCTTTTTTGGCCCGGGTACAGGCTCGTTTTTTGCCTTATCAGGAGTTGCGCTTCGAGGGCGCGGCATTATCAATGCCACTATTATTGCTAAAACATTGAATTTTGCGACCAATATTGCGGCCTTACTCGTTTTTCTGACAACAGGAAGAATTGCTTGGATTGCGGGCGCCTTTATGATCGCAGGCCAAGCGATTGGCGCATGGCTAGGCTCTAAGTTTCTTTTCAAAATCAACCCCTCATATCTCAGAATTTTAATTGTTCTGATGTGTTTTGCGATGTTAATAAAATATAGTATCTCGATGGGGTGGTTCTCTCTTGACTATTTTTTTTAAAACTTAATTGTGCCTAAACTACAACACGGCAAAAAAATCTTCTCGAAGAAAAAGAAAAAACGATTTCCCTTTTGGATTTTCCTTTTGGGACTTCTCGCTATACCTTTTTTTCTTATTCCTGACACTCCGCAAGCCATAATTTCTACACCGATTGGGCTAACTGTCGAAGCCACTTTTCCGGCTACTTACACGCCTCTCCCCGTGCCAACATTTACTCCGCTTCCCTACCCTACCGGCGTTCACGGCGGGCGCATCATCTTCACCTGCACGCGCGGCGATTATAACCAAATCTGTATGGTCAATAAAGATGGAAGCGGCTTGCTTCAAATCACGCATGAAAATGTTAATCATTATTATCCCTCCCTCTCTCCACAGGGTGAGGCAATTATCTACGCCTCAAATCAAAGCCGTGGCACTTTCGACCTCTACCTGCTTATTCTCAGCACTTCCCAACAAATTGAATTAACTCATGAAATTGGCAATGTCTTCTCTCCCACTTACTCTCCTGATGGCCAAAAAATTCTCTTTATTAATAAACCAGAAGGTGCCCCAACGGGATTATGGATTATGGATTCGAATGGCGAAAACGCCCATCTTCTTTATGATGGGAGGAATGAAGCTGGCGCAAATCCTCTCGTTAGTGCGGCATGGTCACCAGATGGAAAGCAGATTGCCCTTGCCATGACAGTGAATCAAGCCTTCGAATATGAAATCTTTCTTTTAGATGTAGACAATGCAGATGAGCCACCTCCTCGCGTGACCTATGGCTTGCTTGGCATTACTGGAAGTGTTTCTTGGTCCCCAACAGGTGATTCCATCCTCCTCTCTGCAGGGCCTCCCCTGGATAAAGATATTTTTGACTATGAAATAGAAACAGGCATCATGACGCGTCTCACCACAGGTGGAAATAATAACTCAGCCGTTTACTCGCCCAATGGAGAGTGGATTGTCTTCAATTCCCTCCGCAATCACGATCAAGCCGATTTATACCTCATGCGTCCAGACGGGACAGATTTACAACAAATTACTGATAATCCCGAGCCAGATTGGCAAGCTCAGTGGGAGCCGTAAGTTTACCCCTTCCATAAATTCTATTCTTAAAATTTGGGGGAGATTGGGTGAAGGCATTTTTTGTACCACACGAAACGACCACAAAAATCCCTGCTATAATCCCTACCATGATTCTCGTTACAGGCGGAACTGGCTTCATCGGGCGCGTATTAGTACGTCAACTTGTTGAAGCTGGTCATGAAGTCCGCACTCTCATTCGTCCCTCCCCTAAAAGCCCACGATTGCCTCAGGGCGTCCCCGTTGAGGTTGCAGTCGTTAGTTTAAACGACTTGCGCGGATTACGCGCTGCGTTGCGTGGGGTAGATTTTGTTTATCACCTTGCAAGCGGAGAAAAAAGCGGAGAACTTTACGAAACAGATATCACAGGAACAGAAACACTAACTCAAGCTGCGGCAGGAGCACGTGTCCAGCAGCTCATCTATCTCAGCCAGCTTGGTGCTAATAAAGCCTCTGCTTTTCCTGCCTTGAGAGCAAAAGGGCTTGCCGAAGAACATATCCGCAAAAGTGGGGTACGGCACACCATTCTCCGCTCATCCATCATATTTGGACCCGAAGATAACTTCACCACCAATATCGCTCAATTGGCGCGTATCGCACCTGGGATTCTTTTTTTGCCCAATAAGGGAGAAACGCTTTTGCAACCGCTTTGGGTGGAAGATTTGGTAACTTGCCTACTTTGGTCGCTAGATGCATCAAGGCTGGAGAATGAGACGCATGAAATTGGTGGTAGTGAATATTTTGATTTGAGACAAATTTTTGAAATTATTCTCTCTGCTACAAATAAAAAACGCCTTCTTTTACCGGCCTCTACGCCCATATTGCGCGGATTAAGTGTCCTCCTCGAAGCATCTCTCCCCAAATTCCCGCTGACTGGATTTTTCCTCGACTATACTGCCATCAACCGCACTTGCGAAACTGATTCTTTGCCACGTATATTTCAACTAATGCCTGCTCGCTTTACCTATAGACTGGGATATTTGGATAAGAGTAGTTGGTTAGATGTTTTTCAGAAAAATCCTAAAGATAAAAAAAACTAAAAAATGCCTTCTTATCAAATTCGTCTCCTTGAAACCATTGAAGAAATGCACCTCATTGAAGATCTTACCGATGAAATATGGCATGGCGGTGCAGAAGATGTTGTGCCAGCTCATATTTTAATTGCCATGATCCATAATGGAGGTATTGCACTTGGTGCTTTTGAAGACGAGAAAATGGTTGGATATACTTTTGGTTTTCCTGGGCTTATTGAAACACCGCAGGGGTTAAATGCTAAGCATTGCTCACATCAAATGGGCGTTCTCTCTACACATCGTGGCCAAGATATTGGATTTGCCCTTAAAAAGGCACAATGGCAAATGGTGCGTAAGCAAGGTCTCGATCGTATTACCTGGACATTTGACCCCCTTCTCAGTCGCAACGCCTACCTCAATATAGCCCGCCTTGGTGCGGTCTGTAATACCTATAAACGCGAAGAATATGGAAAGATGGTAGATGACCTCAACGCAGGAATCGCCTCTGACCGTTTTCAAGTGGATTGGTGGATCAATACACGGCGTGTAAGCCAGCATTTGGTGGATATTGAAAATCGAACGCCCTTAGGATTGGAGAATTACGAGAAATCGGAAGTGCAAGTGCTCTACAAGCCCGAAAGAGACATGGATTTAGGCTTGCTTTTTGCACCTAAAAGATTTGCTCACCCCGAAAAAAAGATTCTCCTCCTTCAAATCCCTGCCGACTATCAAATTTTGCGTGGTTCACACTTTAGCCTAGCACAAGATTGGCGCTTCTTCACTCGTGAAGTTTTTGAAGAAAGTTTTAATGCAGGTTATATTATTACTGATTTTATCTATGACCGTAGTGAAAAAATACCGCGCAGTTTTTATGTCTTAACAGATGGAGAAAGTACAATCGGATAAATATTCTTTTCTCCTTGAATTAAAAACAGGCTTTTCATTAATGAGAAGCCTGTTTTTTTATGGATGAATATATTAGACGAAAAGACCTTTTCTTATCTTTACCTCCATGGGGGTTGGTTAATTTCATTTGACTGAGCTGTTGCACCAACGGGGTGATAAGTTGGTTCGTTACGTGTTTCTGAACGTTGTGATTGAGATGCAGAGTAAGCACTTTGTTGTTTCGGTGCTGGTCTAAAACTTTGTGTTGCGGGCCGAGGTTTTTTATATGTTACAGGGCGCCGCTTACTCTTTGTATAAGTTTTTTGCACTTTGGGTTGGTCTGCCATACTAAAAATGCGTTCTCCTGCCATAGAGAAAGCACCAATAATCAAGACACGTGTTAGCCAAACCATGAAGGCAACAAAGACAGGTACGGCTTTGGTCAATGTTGCTTGAGCAAGTACAGAGCTTCCTAAGGCAGGGCTATTTATCATGGCAACAGAGACGCCCCACCAAGTTAGCATAGCATTCATTGCGGCGGCAAGTAGCCATGCCCCAAAGAGATACCAAACTTCGGTAGGTTCATCGCTTCCCTGTTCTGGGGTGAAGAGACGGGCGATACCAGCAAAATCGATACCACAAAAGGCTAAGGCTAAAATCGTTGCCCAGCGTACGCCAAGAAAACGTAAATCACCCAACAAATCGCGTAAAGCGAAATCTGTTGAGCCAAAGTTAAAAACTTCGAATGAAAGCAAGGCACCAAGCAAAATATAGCCAAAAAGCTGTCCTCGCTGTAGGTTAGTTTGTTTAAGGGATGAAAGTGGACGAATTGAAGATTTGTTCATGGCAACCTCCTTAATTTTGGGTTAGAACACCATGTGAAAAAAGTGGAAATATCTGGGGTAAAGAGAATATAGAACAATTGTTCTAAAAAGTCAAGAGGCAAACCTTAAAATAGTATTGCAGTTCTATTGTGGATATAAATCCCTCTCAAAAATTGCCTAATAAGAAAAACCTACGATGCTTTATAATTCATTTCTTGATACTTTTATTAGAAAAAGGATTATCATGAATAACTATCTGATTATTGGCCTTGTCATTTTTATTATTCTGCTTGCGGTAATAGCCTTCGTTAAAAATAAAAACAAAAAGACAGAGCCAGATTATCGCGCTTTTTTCATTCTAGGAATTACTTGGTTGCCACTAGGTATTGCAACCGATAACTCAGCATTTACTAGTTTAGGTATCGTATTCTTGGTGCTAGGGTTGGTGAACCGTGATAAATGGAAAGAACAGGTCAAATGGTCTGAATTATCAGAAGAAAAGAAAAAAGCTAAACTCATTCTCATCGTTGTTTTGACAATATTGCTTATACTGGGAATAGCCGCATATATTTTGGCTGGAAAGAATTAATTGCATAAACTGAAATAAATATCACGTTTTTTAAAGAAAGGAGCTCCTATGAGTAATTATGATTTAATCGTTATCGGCGCAGGCCCTGCTGGCTATGTTGCCGCAATTCGCGCCTCACAGCTAGGGCTTAAAACCGCTATTATTGATAAAGAATGGTTAGGCGGGGTCTGTTTAAATGTAGGCTGTATTCCCTCAAAATCGTTGCTCAAAAATGCAGATGTGGCGCACACTCTCTTGAAGCGTGGTAGAGAATTAGGTTTCTCCTTTGATAACCTTAATTTAGATTATGGCGTAGCTGTTAAACGCTCACGCAAAGTTTCACAACGATTAGTGAAGGGCATCGGTTTTTTGATGAAGAAAAATGGGATCGATGTTCATATGGGCGCAGCAAAATTATTGGATAAAAATACAGTGGAGCTTCGATCAGCAGATGGCACTACCAGCTCTTTATCTGCCCCTAACATCTTAATCGCGACAGGTGCTAGCGCAATGCTCCCGAGCGTGTGGGCGGCAGACAAGCAGAGGGTGCTAACTTACCTCGAAGCGATAACACAGGAAGAGTTGCCAAAATCTGTCGTAATTATTGGCTCTGGCGCAATTGGCGTTGAGTTTGCCACTATCTGGAATTCCTATGGCGTAGATGTGACTATAGTAGAGATGTTGCCACGTATCGTCCCGATGGAAGATGAAGAAGTTTCAGCTGAATTGGCGAAAGCCTTTAAAAAGCGAAAAATCAAGATGCTAGTAGAGCATAAAGTAGAAGAAATAGAAAATGTAGAAGATGGGGGGGTAAAGGTCAGAGTCTCTGCTGGGGAAGAAGAAAAGATTCTCGAAGTTGACCAAGCTTTGGTCGCGATCGGCTTCCGTCCCAATGCTAAAAATATTGGCTTAGAAGAAGTGGGTGTTGAAACTAATCCACAGGGATTTATCCAAGTCAATGAAAAAATGGAAACAAATATCTCTGGCATTTGGGCGATTGGTGATGTGACTGGTAAATTAATGCTGGCACATGTTGGCTCTGCGATGGGGATTTTAGCCGCAGAAGCGATTGCAGGCAAAGAAACGCAGGCCTTGAATTATGAGATGATGCCACGGGCAACCTATTGCCAACCACAGGTGGCTTCTTTTGGGATTACAGAGGCGCAAGCTCTTGAGCGTGGGCATGATGTTAAGGCTGTCAAATTTCCTTTTCAGGCAAATGGGAAGGCTCTTGGATTGGGCGAATATGCCGGCTGGGTGAAATTGGTTATAGATGAGAAATATGGTGAGATTTTGGGCGCGCATATGATTGGCCCTGAAGTAACCGAATTATTACCCGAATTGACCTTAGCGCAAATGATGGAACTCACGCCCGCTGAGATTGCGCGCAATGTTCACGCACACCCAACCTTGAGCGAGACATTGATGGAAGTTGCGCATGCGGCAGAAGGCATGGCTATACATATGTAGTGCAGGGAGGGGCTTAGGGGACATACTGAAATTTAAGCAGGAGCGAGTAATTTACCTGCTCCTGCTTTTTTATCCCCTGAAAGCGCCATCTAGTGGTATTATCGCGAGCATGTTTAAACCTATTATTTGGAAAACTTTCCCGCGTGATTTTCTTCGTATTCAAATTGGCTTTGCTCTTTTTGGACTTTCTCTCGCTTTATTAATGCAAGCAAATTTAGGGACAGGAGCTTGGGCTGTGCTAGAAGTGGGGTTTTCGAAACTTTTAAAACTTACGCCTGGCACAATGACAGTTCTTTCTGGCTTTTTTGTTCTTACGGGGGCCTTATTAATGCGTGAGCAAATTGGATGGGGAACGCTTGGCAATATTCTTAGTATTGGCCCTTGGCTTGATATTGCACTTCGATTTCTTCCTTCTGTCGATAATAATTTGCTTGTGCAAATCGCTATGTTATTAGCGGCTATTTTGATGATGGGCTTTGCCAGTGCCATCTATATTGGCGTGAATGCTGGTGCGGGTCCACGAGATAGTTTAATGCTGGGATTAAAACGTACAACAGGCATTAGCCTTCGTAAGGCACGTACGATTATTGAGATTACAGTTGTTAGTATAGGGTGGTTAATTGGCGGTCCTGCTGGTATAGGAACAGTAGTTTTTGCCCTACTTATTGGACCTGCTATACAGTGGGCTTTTAAAATCTTAAAGGTTGAAGCAGATCATTCATGAAGAAAACGCCATCTTTTCAGATTCAAGAATGTGTAGATAAAAACTGCCTTTTTCGTTTTCCAGTATTGGAAGGTGAAAAGCCCATCAAATCTTGCCCAAAATGTAATTCTTCTCTAAAAAAAATTGGTCTTTCTTATGGTCGTCATCTTGTTAAGAAAGAGACTTTTTCTCAGCCTTCTCTTGAGATAGAAGTTTTGCTGGATAATATCCGTAGTATTTATAATGTTGGTTCTGTTTTTAGAACAGCGGCATCTGTAGGCGTTAGCAAAGTGCATCTTTGTGGCATGACAGCAACACCAGATAACCCTCGCCTTGCGAAAACCGCGATTGGGGCAGAAGGATTCGTAGATTGGGAATATCATAATAATGCTTTGCTCGCTGCGCAAAATCTTAAAGATAATGGTTATTCTTTATGGGCAATTGAGGGCGGAGAAGAGGCAAAACCACTTTTTGCTAGCCCCTCCCAAAAAGATAATCAGAAAATTCTGCTGGTAATTGGCAATGAGCTCGCCGGCATTGACCCTGAAATCATGGGGATTTCTGAGCGAATTTTATATATCCCTATGCAGGGAAGCAAAGAATCACTTAATCTCACCGTTGCTTTTGGGATTGCGGCCTTTTTTTTGCGATACTTTTAGGAAATGGCATAAAATGAAAAAAAGATTTTTGAATTTTATTGAGAAATGGGCAAGTTGGAAAAACATACTTATTTTATTTGTTTTGCAAATGCTTTTCAATTTAGTCATTATGCCTTCGGCATCTTCCAGCGATACTCATGATTTGCCTATTCTTGATTTGCAATTCTTTTATACACCTCAGCAAGCTTATGCAATTATTGGCGCGTATACGCCTGAGCTACGCCAAGCGGCGGCTATTTCTCGTCTAAGTTTAGATGTAATCTACCCTCTTATTTACGGGCTAATGCTGACATTTTTACTTGTGGTTACACTTCAACGAGCTTTTCGTGGTACTTCGCTTAAAGATCAGCTTCTCTTTCTTCCATGGGGTGGTGTGCTTTTCGATTATCTAGAGAATATTGGTCTCGCCACGATGCTGCTCAGTTATCCGAAGAAATTCGTGCTACTTGCTTGGTTTACGGCAGGCTTCACATCTCTAAAATGGATATTGATTGTGTTGAGTTTTCTTCTAGTGCTTATAGGTGCGGTAAAATTGGCGTTCATTAAAAAACATTAAAAGTGCATCTGTGCTGCCTCAGCGCAAAATGGAAAAATGGCATCCATGTTATAGTTCA
>JABGQV010000187.1 GCA_018648655.1 Anaerolineae bacterium
CGGTGTGTCATTTTAGCTCCTTTTCTCGCCCAATCCCTGCGATTTCAAAACTATATAATGGGTATTTCTCTTCTGTAAATTCAAATCCATTTTTCATATATAAAGCAAGAGAACGCTCATTTTTACTTTGCGTATTTACACTAAGCCGAGCAATTTTTTTGGTCAATAATTTACCAATCAAATCGCTTATTAAAAGGGATGCAATTCCTTTCCTTTGCATCTCTGAACGAACAGCTAATCTTGCTAAATGGGCACCAAAAGGACTATAAGTGCTAATTTGATAACCAACAATACCATCTGCGGTTTCAGCTACAGTTGCGCTAACAGCTTTGGCATAGACTTCTTCTAAAATAGGTAAAGGGTTCTGCCAAATAGGCATAAAAGCATTTGTATCTACCTCTACAACTTCAGGCAAATCTGTTTTTTTCATCTCGCGAAGGATGACATCTTGAAGATCTGGCCATTCTGGTTTCTTTTTCCCCTCCCAAGCCATCATTAAAATTTCTTCTTCATTTACAAAACCACTTTCTTTGAGTAAGGCCTGCATCCAACTCTGCACTGTAATTGCTGAAACTTTAACTTTACCATTCTTTTCTAAATCGCCCTTAGCCTTTTCCCACAAAACTTCCCAAGCCTCTTCAGTGGGAAAACTTTCAGAATGAGTAAAGAGTCTCAACCATGTACTTTCCTTTTTTTCTTGGGGACAAGCCAAAACGGCCATAATGCGAGAATTACGCTCAAGCACCCAATAAAAAGGCGAACCAAGCCAATCGGTGGGATGCTTCCAGTCAAGATGCTGATGCACATGCCGTTCAAAAAACATCAGATTAGCAATTTCTTGTTTATCTGTAGCAAGCGCAGGGCGAACTTGGTAATTTTCAGCCATTATCGCAAAAAACGTAAAAGGAATTTAATCAAACGTTGAAATATATTAGGCTTTTTAACCGCACCAAGAGATTCAAGCATCGTAGCGGCCGAATCTTGTAACTTGCCTCTACGAAATTCAATAGCAGCAATAGATTTCAACACAGTTTCTTGATAATCGCTCTCGCCCAAGTCTCCAAATATTCCAGCTGATTTTTGATAAAGCTGAAGTGCTTCATCAAAATCCTCAAGCCCCTCTAGTGCAGCTGCTTCGTTTCCTAAAGCCATTGCTTGTCGCAATTTATCATCTGCTTCGGCGAAAACGAGATCGGTGCCTTTTACTGCCTCCAAAGCCTCTTTCGTTTTTTCATCTTGCAGGAGAGCTACGCTAAGATTATTTTTTGCCTCAGCGGCATCTAAAAAATTCTCTTCTTTTGCATAAAGTTCCGCAGCTTCTGAAAAAATATCAGCTGCTTTTTCGTAATCAAAGTCCTGAAAGGCTTTCTTCCCTTTTTCAGACAATTCTATTGCGGTATTTTCCATAATTTAACACCTATTATCTTAAAAAGTAATATCCAAAATCCCTTCAGCAACCGAGCGCAATTTCTCAGCCGAGAAATCACTCAGCGTAAGCGCCAATTCAAGGTAAGGACGATTTATAGGCTGCCGAACAAACTCTTGAAGTTCCAGTGGCAGCTCAAGAAAATCAACGATCGCGTTCTGGCGCATCATCCATTGACCGATAGGTCCATTTTTATCTAAGAATTTTTCCACACCGCTTCCAAGAATGGATAGCATAATCTCTAGCTCGGGCAAAGGGATTGAGCGCTCACCTAACTCATAAGCTTTGATACGGCTTGGAGGTAGCTCAGCTTCTTTTGCCAACGCCTTCATAGAATATCCCGCTTCTCTTCGTTCTTGGCGCATTAAAGCACCAATCATACGCTGTCGTATCCCCACCAAGCGAGCTAAATCAATTTCCTCGATAGGAGACGGGGTGTCAGAAATGGCTTCTGTTCCCCAGAAATGGGAAATCGGAAGATTAAAAAACATACTCAAAGCTTCTAGCTCAGGCAAAGAAGGGGCTCTTTTCCCGCTCTCATAAGAACGATAGATTCCAGAGCTAACACCTATAGCTGCAGCGCACTCACTCATGCTTAAGCGTGATGCTTGGCGAGCATCTTGAATAAGAGCGCCAAGTGTTTTTGAGCGGAGGGTAATTTGTGTCTTAGATTCCATAATTTCCTCGTAAAAAGTCAAATAAAATTTGATTTGATTATAGCAGACTTGTAAAAAGAACTTTTTTAGCAGAAGTAAAATAAAGTGCCGCATTCGCCCTTAAAATCACCTGGCGTGCCATCACCAATATCGTTTTGAGGGTATGCACCAATCTGCTCACGCTGGATATCTGCTTGGGTGCGGCACTCAAGCAAAAAGCACGCTAGGAATCACATCTGCATGTACTGCACTAACGGCGTCTTCTTTTCGTATTCCGATTTGATGCAAGCATCTCGGCGATATTCGCGCCAAAAACATCTGCGCCAAGCTTAAAACCCGCTGCCTCAAGGCGACTAGCAAACATTGGGCGAAGCCCTGTTGGCTCTGTTTGCCCAAGAATTTTATTATTTTCACCAATACCTGTTTGTTTGAAAGTAAAAATATCGCTCAGAACAATAGTTTTTCCTTCCATGCCTGCAACTTCTGAAACTGCAACAACTTTACGAGAACCGTCTTTGAGACGAGTTTGTTGCACAACAAGATCTACCGCAGAAGCGATTTGTTTATTAACTACATCAATGGGTAAATCCATCCCGGCCATAAGAACAAGTGTCGCAAGGCGTGCAAGTGCATCTCGTGGAGAGTTTGAGTGAACAGTTGCCAAAGAACCATCGTGACCAGTATTCATCGCTTGGAGCATATCAAGGGCTTCTCCACCACGAACCTCACCAACAATAATTCTATCTGGTCTCATGCGGAGAGAGTTTCTAACCAAATTCCGAATACTTACCCCCCTCTTTCCATCTGCATTTGGAGGTTTGGTTTCAAGACGAACAACATGATCTTGCTGGAGCTGTAATTCTGCGGCATCTTCAAGAGTGACAATCCGTTCGTCATCAGAAATAAAGCTAGATAAAACATTTAATAGGGTCGTTTTCCCTGAGCCTGTTCCACCAGAGATAACGATATTAAGACGAGCAGCAACACAAGCCCGCAGAAACTCTGCCATATTTTCAGTCAGTGATCCAAAATTGATTAAGTCTGCAACACCTAGACTGTCTTCTGCAAATTTTCGAATAGTAATAGAAGGCCCATCAATTGCAACGGGTAGAACAACTGCATTAACACGTGAACCATCTGGTAGACGGGCATCTACTGTTGGACTATCTTCATCTACACGTCGCCCTAAAGGAGAAATAATTCGATCAATTATGCGCCGTACATGTTCGTTGTCGTCGAATTGAACAGATGTTTTGATGAGTTTCCCGCTTTGTTCAATATATACGCTCTTAGGTCCATTAACCATGATTTCAGTAACGTTTCTGTCGTCCAAAAGTCTTTGAATGGGGCCAAAACCAAAAAGCTCGTTGCCAACTTCTTTAAACATACGATTTCGCATATCATCGGGAAGTTTCAAATTAGCGCGTTGATAGATTTCCCCTAGGCGCTCTAAGGCAAATTGTTTACGCTCAACATAAGGAATATCGCTGGCTTCTAATTCCCTAGAAACCGAATTGATGAGATAATTCTTTAATTTCATCAAGTCTGGCGAAGAAAACGAAACAGGCTTCGCAGAATCCATTGTTAATCTACTCATGAAAGACTCTCTTCATTTTCATCAGGGATTACCCAGATTATTTGTTGTCTTTGAATAGCAATAAAATCACTTTTATAGCTTATCTTTCCATCTGCGTCTAATATTCTCACATCGGTGAGTGCAAGAAAATTGCTTTCCTGATCAAGTTCATCTTGTAGACGTTCATCTTTTTGAACATGAACAACTCCCTGAATAAGGTGAGTGGTTGTTTGCACAAGAACATCTACAGGTGTTTTAGAAATCACATCTGTAAAAAATTTTCCTCGATCATCATATTCAAAAGTCATTATTTATCTCCTCGTTTTATTTCTAAGCGACTAAAAAGATGAGGGGAGGCAGAAAACGTTCAAGCTACCTCAAGCAAGTTTCTTTATAAAATTTACGGTGAAGATGGCAGACTCTAGGGAAACACGTACGTTACTCAATCCTATTTCTGTTAATTCTCATCATCTGAAGGCATAATATAACCTAACCCTGCACGAGTGATGATATGAGTAGGCGCATGGGGCTCTACTTCAAGTTTTTGACGCAATCGAGCAATACTAACCCATAATATCTCTTTTTCGTCTCTATAGTCTGGCCCCCATATGGCTGTGAGGAGCTCTTCTGCGCTCAAGATTTTTCCGGCATTGTGCACGAATTGAAGAAAGAGACGGTATTCGGTTGCAGAAAAAGGTATTGGCTCATTTGCTCCATCTCGCCAAACTTCAGCTCGAGCAAAATCAACCCGAATATCTCCATGTGTGAAATAACGCACCTGGGTTATTTCTGAAGAAACTTGCGCGCGGCGCAAAACAGCACGAACGCGAGCAAGAAGTTCTGTAGCAGAAAACGGCTTTGTAAGGTAATCATCTGCGCCGAGATCAAGCCCTCGAACACGATCTTTTTCGTCCCCCTTGGCGGTAAGCATAATAATTGGCACATTAGAGTATTCGCGAATGCGCTCACAGGTTTTGAACCCGTCTAGCTCCGGCATCATTATATCCAGCAAGATTAAGTCTATTGGCTGTGAAGAGAAAATTTCGATAGCTTCTAAGCCATTCGATGCTGCGACAACCTCATAGCCATCGGTTCGTAAATTTGCATCTAAAAGACGCTGGTAACGTACTTCATCGTCAACAACTAGGATACGTTTTGCCATAGCCAAATTCTCCTTAATATTTTCTTAGTTATTCTGCTCAGTAGGTAATAAAATAATAAAGCGAGTGCCTTTTTTAGCATCTGATTCTGCCCAAATCTTACCATGATGCGCTTCTATAATCCGTTTAGAAATAAAAAGCCCTAAGCCCGTACCTGCCTTTTTCGGTTGATCAGGCACACGATAAAAGCGGTCAAAAATAAAGGGAAGATGCTCTTCTGAAATCCCAGCTCCACTATCAGAAAAACTAACTTTTAGTAAGTTTCCGTCTTCATTTTTGATCGAAATTTCAATTTTTGATTTAGGGGCATATTTTACGGTATTGCTAAAAAGATTCTCGAAAACCTGGGCTAAACGCGTATTATCACCCTGAATAATTTTCTCAGAATAATTAGTAAAAACTATCTCAAAGTTTTCATAACGTGCATGTACGCGTGTGATTATATCTCTAACAAGTACATCTAAACGCAGCGGCTGAAAATTCATATCAAAAGTTTGGCTTTGCAACCGTGCCGACTCAAGGATGTTTTCAATTAACCCAGTTAAGTGGTCAGCTTCTTCGTCAATAATTGTCAAAAACTCACGGCGTGTTTCTTCGTCCCACTCAGTATCATCCCGCAGTAGTGTTGTGCTATATCCTTTGATAAATCCCAAAGGCGTACGTAATTCATGCGAAATGGTTGAAACAAAATCATCTTGTAAGCGCATTTGCCGTTGCACTTTCTCTAACGCAATAATACTCTCTTGTAAAGCACGTTTTTCAAAAATATAAGCAATTACAACCGCCGCCAATAAGGCAACACTAATATCTTCTTGCGTATATACAGGTCCCCCAAAACGAATTAAGCTGAGTATGCCAATCAATTTACCAGAAGCCATTAATGGCATTCCTGCCAAGTACGGGTTAGCGACCCTCTTTGAACTACTTTCTTCTTCGCTTGGAGAATCGAAAACGATTTCATTTTTCAGCATTACTTTATCTGCTATTTCTTCCCCCCAGCTTGCATCGGCTTCCGCATTTTTCTCTCGCCCTATAGCCCTTGCATAGGCTATTTCTGACCTTTTACCATTTTCATCAATAATATAGATTGCCAAATTATCAAAAACCAACTCATCTCGTAGCGACTCAATTAAAAAATCAAGTGCATTTTTCCAATCTTTTTCATAGACAGCATCTTGCCAAAAACGATACTCGAGAGCACGGTCAGATAATTTCATTACTTAGTCTTTACAGTCAACAAGGGGAATTTCACAGTCGTACCACGCCCCTCAACAGATTTAACATCAAGCATTGAGCCATGCGCTTCTATAATCTGTCGTACAAGCTGTAGGCCTAGTCCCATCCCACCATGATGTCGAGTTGCTGTCCCATCTAATTGATGAAAAGACTCAAAAATTTCTTTAATTCTATTGGGATGGATACCAATTCCTGTATCAGTTACAGAAATCGTGATTAGCGTTTCGCTCTCATGCTCAACACGCAAAATAACGCGCCCCCCAGCTGGAGTAAACTTGATACCGTTATCCAATAACTGACCAATTACCCAAACAATTTTCTGGTTATCCCCCTGAACAGCTGGCAGGTTTTGATCTAAAACCGCGTGAACACTTACCTCACGCTTTTCGGCTTTTTCCTCCATCCCTTTCACTACCAGATGAGCAATACGGCGAATATCAAGGGTATCTTGTTTTAAGGTCAATTCTCCACGTGAAGTGATAGAAACCATAATCAAATCTTCTATCAAGCTTTCCAATCGAGATGAGGAACGCTGACTAACCTCTAATGCATGAGCTTGCTCCTCTGTCACCGAACCCAATGAACCAGAAACTATCAATTCAAGATAGCCTTTGATATGTGTAAGTGGCGTTCTCAGTTCATGAGAGATATTAGAAATAAAATTTGCCTTTAGCTCAGAGAGTTCCGATAGACGTGAAAGTGCATTTTGCAATTCGGCTGTTCGCTCTTGAACACGTTGCTCCAAATTGCGATTAGTTGCCTGCAAGGCACTACGTAATTGAATAATTTGCTCAGTTACCGCTTGGCCAAGCATTTCTTTTGTAACAATATTCAATTCTAAAAGTGCTTGCCCAATGAGCATATTCTCCCCTTTTACCACCTCTTCTTGCTGATAAGCAAGTGCTTTTTTTAGGTCTCCCTCGCTAATGCGTCCACTATTAACCAAATGATCCCCTAAGCGTGGTACTAACATTTCTGGCGTTAATTTATTGGACGTTGTTGACATAGTCTTTACTCGCTATTATCTTTATTAAATTAGATTTTGAGACAGGGCGGATAAAAAACTACAGATCTCGCTGCTTTTCATAATGAAATCTGCACAAACTAAATTCAATTAAACCAGTTCTATAATAATTTCTCTAAAAGAGCCTCTAAATCTTCACTAGATGAATAATTTAACGTAATACTACCGCCTTTTTGACTATGCCTTAATGACACTTTCGTTTCAAAACGGGATTGCAATCGATTTTCGATATCCAGCACTTCTGGAGTTTTCACAATCTTTTTCTTTTCTTGAGGTTGCTTCTCTCCATTTATTTTATTTACCAATTGCTCTGTTTGACGAACATTAAGTCCCAAAGACTCAAGAGTCTGTAAGGCACTTTTTTGCATCTCAGCCTTTTTCAAGCCTAATAAAGCACGAGCATGACCCTCTGTAATCACTTTCTTCATCAAAGCTGTCTTAACATATACAGAAAGTTTACGCAAACGCAATGTATTCGTTACCGCTACCCGACTTTTGCCTACCTGCTTCGCAATCTCTCCGTGAGAAAAGCCAAACTCATCGCTTAATTGATGATATGCCTCAGCCTCTTCGAGCGCACTTAAGTCTGCGCGCTGCACATTCTCGATTAACGCCCATACTAACTGTTGTTCATTACTTACTTCACGAATTACGACTGGTACTGTCTTCAACTTCACGCGACCTGAAGCCTTTAGTCGGCGCTCTCCAGCAATAAGAGTGTATCCTCCATCTCCATTACTAGAAACAATAAGCGGCTGAATAACTCCATGTTCGCGAATCGAATCTGCCAATTCAGCCAAATCTTCCTCATCAAAATGGGAGCGTGGCTGGCGCGGATTAGGGATAATTTTATCCAATGCCACTTCCTGCACACCTGCCTCTCGGGCTGATACAGAAGCTATTTTTTCCGTATCTACAATTAACGCGCCTAAGCCTTTGCCAAGTCCTGTTCTCTTTTTTGCCATAATTTTGTCCTGATGCGTATTTTCAATAAAATACGGGAGATTTTCTTATTCTTTATCAGCTGCCAATAATTCTTTTGCAAAGGCAGAATATGCCTTTGCCCCTACAGAGTTTGGTGCATACTCTGCAATTGGCAGCCCATAAGAAGGTGCCTCTGCCAAACGAATACTTCGTGGAATAATTGCTTCAAAAACTGCGTCAGGAAAATGATTATTTACTTCAGCGACTACATCGCTAGAGAGGTTTGTTCGTCCGTCGAACATTGTCATAATAACGCCACGCAAACGCAATTCAGGAAAAAGTGCCGAACGCACTTGCTGAATGGTCTGGGTTAACTGCCCCAGTCCCTCCAATGCTAAATACTCGCACTGCACAGGGATAATCACACCATCCTGTGCTGCCATCAAGCCATTAATTGTCAATAATCCCAATGATGGTGGACAATCCAATAAAATATAATCATAATCATCATTAAGCTTATTTAGTGCATTTCTCAAACGGGTTTCACGTCCGAGCTCATTCACCAATTCAACCTCAGCACCAGCCAAATCAGGGGCAGATGGTAAAAGCGAAAGATTAAGACGTTCATTTTTTAAAATCAACTCGGCAGGATTTTCCTCGCCAAGTAAGGCCTGATAAGAACTTTTTTCAACACCGTGCTTATCAATACCCAAACAAGAAGTTGCATTAGCTTGGGGATCTATGTCTACAATTAAAACGCGCTCACCATATTTAGCAAGATATGCGCCCAAATTGATTGCAGTGGTCGTTTTTCCAACACCACCTTTTTGGTTTACAAGAGTATATATGCGTGCCATGAACTATAAAACCTCCATCTGACAAAATTGAATTTCTTCATAAGTTGGGATGCTCTCAAGCCCGCGCCGAGCAACTGATTTTGAAGCCAAGCAAGTTGCAAAACGCGCTGCTTCCCAAGGGTCACGCGTACTATGCAAACGGATAAAAAATGCTGTCGCAAAAATATCGCCCGCACCTGTGGAATCAACTACTTTTTCCTCGGGTGCTGAAAATCTGCGTAAATCATTATTCCAATAAAGCCTCGCGCCTTCGTCCCCTTCTGTGAGAGCGAGAACGCGGCAAGCAAGGGACAATTCTTCAATTAACTCCTCGTCACCTTCTACATCTTCCACACTAAAAACAACGGCACCTGCGCGATTTAGGCTTGCTTCTGCATCTAACCATTTTCTTGGCGAAACACGACCCTCGCTATCCCAGCCCCGTAGCCACCCCTGTGGTGTCAGCCCCAATAATGCGGGAGAAAAACCAGCAGGCAATTGAGATGTGATTTCCTGTGCAATAGGTGCTAAATGAATAATTGCCGAACGACGCCATTTTTCTGGCACATGCTCAAAACTGATAGGAGCGGCATATTCAAGCAAAATTTGCTCGCGCTTATTCCCCTCAATAATATTCTCAAAAGTTGTTGTTCCTTCTGAAGGAGTATTGATAACAGGAATATCGCCTAAAACGCTAATGTCTAAATTATCGGGATTATAACTACTCAAAACACCCACTCTTAAGCCAAGTGCGCGCGCAGTGAGCGCACTATATGCAACTGTACCACCAAGGCGAGCACCTTTAACTAGCATATCTTTAGAAAAATGACCAATTAAAAGATAATCTATTTTCTCGAGGGGGGATAAATTGAGCATAAAAGAGATTATACCTGTAAAGAGAGAGTTGTGAAACACAGGAATATTACGTAAGATAGGGGTTATACTTTCGAAGGAGGCTTTATGAAGCAAAATACAGATATTCTCATTATCGGCGGGGGGATTGTTGGTGTTTCGGCAGCTTATTATTTAGCAAAGGAGGGTTTCAAGGTAACGTTACTTGAGAAAGGTGAGATCTCTTCGGGCAGTTCTTACGCTAACGCAGGCTTTATTCCACCGACTCACTCAAGCCCAATTCCTGGGGCAGGTGTGCTGAAAGAGGGCATAAAATGGATGCTTGACCCGAAAAGCCCTTTTTATATTAAGCCACGTTTTGACATCGATTTAATTCGTTGGTTATGGCGCTTTCAATCTTATTGTAATAAGTCATCTGAAGAGAACGCTATTCCACTTTTTTATGAGATGCAAACGCGCAGCCTGGCTCTTTTTGAAGAGATTATTGCTGATGAAAAACTCACATGCGATTACGCACAGGTGGGCGGGTTAACACTTTTCAAAAGCAAAAAAGGATTTGAGCATGCACATGAAGAAGTCGAAGAAATGGCAAAATTTGGCATCGACTTAAAACTGCTTAATGGTGATGCTGTCCGAAAACTAGAACCAATGATTAGAGATGATGTTTTCGGCGGTATATATAATGACGAAGATGCACATCTTGACCCTGCATTATTCGTTGAAGCCTTGTCAAAAAAGGCAGAAAAATGCGGAGCACGCGTGCTTAGGCACACAAAAGTTTTGGGGTTTGAAAAAGTTGGGAGGCGCATCACAAGCGTCCACACCACGCACGGATCTTTTTATCCAAAAGAAGTGATTTTAGCAGCCGGCGCTTGGTCTAAAAAATTAGCAAAAAAACTAAATCTAAATTTCCCTATGCAAGCGGCGAAAGGCTATAGCATAACGATGGAAAAACCCGTAGAAAAACCGAGAATTCCACTTTTTTTAGGCGAGTCAAAAGTGGCTGTGACACCAATTGGCAAAAGCCTACGCTTTGCAGGAACTTTGGAGCTAACGGGAATAGACCTTTCAATCAACCAAGGTCGTATCAACGCAATTATGGACGCAGCGAAAAGTTATCTAAATGGGATTTCTTCTGAAGTTCAGCCAAAATTCTGGAGTGGTTTACGCCCTGTGCCACCTGATGGTTTGCCCTATATTGGCAGGACAAATACTGTAAAAAATTTAATTATTGCCACTGGACATGGAATGTTGGGAGTCTCTATGGGGCCCATTACTGGAAAAGTAGTCGCACAAATAATTTGCGATGAAAAAACAGATTTTGAGCTCTCTCCTTTCGCTATAGAACGATTTTCTGGCACATAATTTTATGCAGTTATAATACGTTTTTTCTTCTTTTAAAATAATAGGAATATAAAATGAAAATCAGAAATATCAAAGGCGCACCTGAGGCTATTGGGCCTTATTCTCACGCCATCCAAACTGGAAATTTAGTTTTCTGCTCTGGCCAAACGCCCCTTGACCCTGCCACAATGCAACTGGTTGGGAAAACCATAGGAGAGCAAACAGAACGTGTGCTAGAGAATCTCACTATTGTACTTAATGGTTTGGGTCTTTCTCTCCAAAGTGTGGTCAAAACAACTGTTTTTCTAAAAAGCATGGATGACTTTCAGGGCATGAACGATGTCTACGCGCAAAAATTTGGTAACCATCGCCCCGCCCGTTCAACAATTGCTATACGGCAAAATCCACTCGATGCGATGGTCGAAATTGAGTGCATAGCAGAAATTACAGTATAGGTAAATCTTTTGAGCAAATCCCCCACTAACGCAAATCGCCAAATCGCTCGCGCAGCCGGCACTGTCATGCTCGCCTTTGCCTTCGGGCAAGTGGTCGGGCTAGTGCGGCGCATCCTTGTTGCACAGGCTTTTGGCGCGGGGGCAGAGCTAGACGCCTTCATTGCCGCAAATCGGGTTTCTGAAACACTTTTTAATTTAGTTGCAGGTGGTGCATTAGGCTCAGCTTTTATCCCAACCTTTACAGGATTACTCGCTAAAGATGAGAAAAAATCTGCTTGGCAATTAGCCAGTGCGATAGCAAATTGGGTCGCACTTATCTTGAGCTTGCTTGCTGCTCTAGCAGCATTATTTGCGCCCCAAATTGTGCGGCACGCATTAGCCCCCGGATTTTCAGCAAACCCTGAGCAATTTGCCCTAACTGTTGCGCTGCTCCGTATTCAGCTCTTTTCAGCCGTTCTCTTTGGCATGAGCGGTCTAATAATGGGAATTCTGAACTCACATCAAGTCTTCCTAATTCCTGCACTCACCCCATCTATGTATCAGCTAGGGATGATTTTCGGCATAGCCGTACTTGTGCCTCAAATGGGAATTTACGGTTTAGCATGGGGGGTGGTGATTGGCGCATTATTCCACCTTTTATTACAAGTTCCAGCATTATTAAAACTAAACCAAGGAGATGAAGAAAAAAAACAGCCACTATTTATCTTCACATTAGGCATTGGCAACTCAAACGTATTCGAAGTTCTTCGCTTGATGGGCCCCCGCTTACTCGGTGTAGCGGTTGTACAACTTAATTTCTGGGTAAATACTTGGCTGGCTTCAAAAATGGCCGCTGGCTCAGTGGTAGGGATCGAATATGGTTTCGCATTAATGCTCATGGCCCAGGTTGCTATTGCGCAATCTATTGCCACTGCCGCAATGCCCACTTTTTCAGCTCAATATGCTCTCGGAAAATTAGACGAGGTAAGAAACTCCCTCGCAGCTACAATTCGCGGAGTTTTGTTGCTCTCTATCCCTGCAGCAATGGGATTGATTATTTTACGTGTCCCTCTCATCACCTTGCTCTATCAGCGCGGCGCATTTAACGCACACTCTACAAAATTAGTTGCGTGGGCCTTACTCTGGTATGCGGTTGGTCTAGTTGGGCACTCAGTAATGGAAATTTTAGCGCGCGCATTTTACGCACTGCATGATACAAAAACCCCCGTTCTGGTTGGCATCGGCGCGATGAGTTTAAATATTCTTTTTAGCATCCTTTTTGCAAAACTTTTTGAGCAAATTGGCTGGATGCCACATGGTGGCTTAGCACTTGCCAACTCCCTAGCCACTGCGCTAGAAATGGTTCTATTAATGGTCTTGATGCGAAAACGCTTATGTGGACTGAACGGAAAAAATATTCTACAGGGATTTATAAAAGCGGCTCTCGCAGCCTCAGCAATGGGCATCACGTTATTTTGGTGGCTTCAAGCCCAAATCATGTCCGCGTTATGGCTATCCGCAACGGGCGGGATAGTGCTTGGGGGAATCGTCTATCTTTTAGGCATATGGATTTTGAAAGTACCTGAAGTGATACAAATTGCATCTATGGTACAAAAAAGAGTTAGAAAGTAGAAAGCAAATAATCACTTTCCACTTTCTACACTCTACTTTCGTCTTCTATTCTTTCACACGCTCAATTTTTGCGCCCAATGCTTTAAATTTTGCTTCAACATCCGCATAACCACGATCAATTTGGCTAATATTTCTAATAGTCGATTTTCCATCAGCGGCTAAAGCGGCAAGAAGCAAAGCCATACCAGCACGAATATCGGGGCTATCTACTTGTTCAGCAAAGAGCTGAGCGGGGCCTTGCACAATACAACGATAAGGATCGCAAAGAATAATTTTTGCGCCCATACTCACCAATTTATCAGTGAAGTACATTCTGCCTGAATACATCCAGTCGTGGAACATGACTGTGCCCTCAGATTGTGTTGCAATCGTGATAACAATACTGATTAAGTCAGTCGGGAAGGCAGGCCAAACATTGGTTTTAATTTCAGGAATTGCACCACCATAATCGGGAATAACTTTTAGGGGTTGGTCGTTAGAAATGAGCAGGTCGTCCCCATCTACTTCCCAGATTACACCAAGGCGCTCCATCACAATACGCACCATATCAAGATACTTCACCCCTGCATTGCGAATGCGAATATTCCCTTTCGTAAGAACTGCTGCGCCCACAAAACTAATCACTTCAAGGTAATCTGCGCCGATAGTAAACTCACCACCGTGTAATTCTTCTACGCCTTCAATTTTCAAGGTGTTTGAGCCAATTTCATCAATCTTTGCGCCCAACTTATTTAGAAAATGGCATAATTCTTGAATATGTGGCTCAGAGGCAGCATTGCGAATAATTGTTTCTCCCTCTGCGAGCACTGCCGCCATAATCGCGTTTTCTGTGGCTGTCACACTGGCCTCATCAAAAAGGATATTTGCCCCTCGCAAACCTTTGGCACTAAACTCGAGTATTCTGTCATAATGCACTTCTGCACCAAGCGCTTTTAATGCTAAAAAATGAGTGTCTAGTCGACGTCTGCCAATCACGTCTCCGCCGGGGGGAGGAATCCGAAGCTCACCACAACGAGCTGTAACGGGGCCTGCCAACAAGATAGAGGCACGTATACGCCGACTGCGCTCTAAATCTAATTTTAGCGGTTCAAGTTTTTTCGCGGTAATTTTCCACGAATCCCCGCCCAAATCTACTACCTCTGCCCCCATACTTTGAAGCAATTTTCGCATATCAGCAACATCTCGAATGCTCGGTAAATTATGCAAAATAATTGGCTCTTTGCTCAAAAGTGTAGCGGCTAAAATAGGCAATGCGCCATTTTTATTACCAGAGGGGGTCACTTCTCCTTTTAGGGGAACACCACCTTCAATCAAAAACTTTTCCATATATATTGCTCCTTTTGCCAAATTCTAAGACAAAAAGGTAAAAATAGCCAATAAGTACTATGCCCAAATTGCAATATTGAAGGCTCAAGGCCTGCAGGTGCCCAGCAATTCTCAATATGAATAGGACATATTTTATCTAAAATATTTCTATGCCAT
>JABGQV010000054.1 GCA_018648655.1 Anaerolineae bacterium
AATTATGGAAATGCGAGAAGCTGTAATCGTTGCCGCTGTTCGTACCCCGATAGGCAAAGCTAAACGCGGCGGTCTGGCGACTGTCCGTGCAGATGAGATGGCAGGGATTGTCATCAAAGAGTTGCTCAATCGTACCCCCAAACTTGACCCTGCCGACATCGACGATGTAATTCTCGGCTGTGCCTTCCCCGAAGGTGAGCAGGGCATGAATATGGCACGTCTCACCGCAATGGGCGCGGGCTTGCCTTATACCGTCCCCGCCGAGACGATTAACCGTTTCTGCTCATCGGGTGTGCAGTCTGTTGCCCATGCGGCGCAGGCGATCATGTCTGGGCAAATTGACGTCGCCATTGCGGGCGGCGCAGAGTCGATGAGCCAAGTCCCGATGACGGGCTATAAATTTGCCCCCAATCTGGAACAAGCGACGAATAATCCCGAAGCCTTCACAAATATGGGATTGACCTCCGAGAATGTTGCTGAGAAATATAATATCACCCGCGCAGATCAGGATGCCTTTGCTGTGAAATCGAATCAGAAAGCCGCAAAAGCCGTTGATTCTGGATTATTCGACGCTGAAATCATCCCCGTTGACGTGGAAGTAGTCGAAGTCGGACCTGATGGTAAACCTGCTACCCGTAAATATACAGTTTCTCGAGATGAAGGTCCGCGCGGTAACTCCACTGTGGAGGGATTGGCGCGGCTAGGAACACCCTTCAAAACTGGTGGCACATCCACGGCTGGGAATTCCTCCCAAATGTCAGATGGTGCGGCGGGTATGATTATCATGTCGGCAGACAAAGCTAAGGAGCTGGGTATCAAGCCCCTCGCACGTTATGTCGCGTATGCTGTTGGCGGCGTCCCGCCCGAGATCATGGGCATGGGACCGACAGCCGCAATCCCCAAAGCACTCAAATTGGCTGGACTTGAACTCGAAGATATGGACTTGATTGAGCTAAACGAAGCCTTCGCATCGCAGTCGCTGGCGGTCATCCGCGAGTTGGGGATTAATCAAGAGATCACCAATGTCAACGGCGGCGCGATTGCTTTAGGGCATCCCCTCGGTTGCACGGGCGCAAAACTGACCACCCAACTCCTCTACGAGATGGGGCGACGTGGCTCGAAATACGGCATGGTCACGATGTGCATCGGCGGCGGCATGGGGGCGGCGGCGATCTTTGAGAACTTGCAGTAAAACAAATAATAGCGGCGGTTGAGTAGCCCCGAATGTTTTAGAGGGGCGTATCGAAACTAAAGCGGACTTTCACTAACCCGCTCTGATTTCGATATAGGTGACGATAAAACTGTCACCTTACTCAATCTCCGCTGAAAATATTAATAAATATAGGAGAAAATAAAAATGGCACTTACAATTAAAACCCTCATGGAAAAAATGCCCGGCGCATTTCGTCCCGACAAAGCCCCTGGACTCGACGCAGTGATTCAATTCCACTTTACCGGCGAGCAAGCCAGCGACTGGTACGCCGTTATCAAAGATGATAAAGTCGAAACCATCGAAGGTGTTCACGATGACCCTACCATGACAATGACTGCTGACTCGAGCGATTATCTCGGCATTTTCACTGGCGAAGTAGACGGCATGGCCGCCTTCATGCAGGGCAAGCTGAAATTGGCTGGAGATCTGAACTTGGCAATGAAATTGACGCAGATGTTTAAGATTAGCTAGGGGTAGTAAATCAGGGGGGTTGAAATTGGAAAATAAAAAGAGACGCTTTCGATCGAGAGCGTCTCTTTCTGTTTGACTGCATAAGTTCATCATGCTAGAATAGAATTTATGTTCTTATTTTTTTGAATGTCTTATTTGTTGGAGAAATAAAATGTCTGAAAATAAAACTCGGCCTACAGACCAAAGTGTAGCTAATTTTCTTGGCAGCGTAGAGAATAAAACGCGACGAGAAAATGGTTTTGCTTTATTGGAAATGATGCAAGAGATTACGGGAGAAGATGCGGTATTGTGGGGGAGCAGCATCATTGGTTTTGGCAATTATCACTATAAATACGAGAGCGGGCGTGAAGGCGATATGCCCCTTGTTGGTTTTTCCCCGCGAAAGCAGAGTATGACACTTTATATCATGCCGGGCTTTGAGCATTATGAAGATTTATTAGAAGAACTTGGTAAGCATAAAATCGGCAAATCTTGCCTCTATGTGAATAAGCTCGCGGATGTTGACGAAGATGTATTGAGACGCTTGATTAAGCATTCTTATGAGCATATGAAAGAAACGAACGAACACCTAAAGTAAGAAAAACACTCCGTTTCGGAGCGTTTTTTTTTGATGCGAAAAAATTGAAAAGAGTCACAGGTTTGCTTTAGAAGTTTAACGAAACCTCATATGTACAATATAAGCTGCGGATATGGAGTGAAGATTTGCTGTTAATGGCTTTTATAATAAAAAGTCTCCGTATTTGCTTGGGAGATATTCTCAAGAATATCTGGGGTGGATGCGGTAATCTTAGAGAATATGGCTTAGTATACCTGTATAAATTAAGAAACGAAAAAGAGTCACTTTTTAAGTGACTCTCGATGTGGGCGCGAAGGGACTCGAACCCATGACCTCACGGATGTGAACCGTGCGCTCTAACCAGCTGAGCTACGCGCCCCTTAGGCACCGAGCATTTTAAGGTGGCGGTAAATAATCCCAAGGATTGAGCTTACTATATTGTGAATGCATAAGCTCAAAGTGCAAATGTGCGCCAGAAGATGCGCCTGTGTTGCCGAATGCGCCAATCACTTCGCCTTGTCCTACACTTTGCCCACAAACCACATTTAGTGTGCTCATATGAGCATATAGTGTTTGAAAGCCTGTACCGTGATCAATCATGACCATATTTCCATAACCATAATCATTCCAGCCAGCATAAACGATAACCCCAGCGTCGGCAGCAAAAAGTGCCATGCCTGTCTGCCCAGCAATATCAATGCCTCGATGGTTTGTTTCAGGAGACCAATCGTAACCTGAAAGATAATGATTTGCCGCAGGCCAAACAAAACTGCCGTATCCTACAGCCCCACCTTCTATGGCACCGCAGGCTCCATCTCCAAGCACACTCGCTATAGCAGGGTTTTCACGTGTTACGCCAATGGGTGCGCTCCATGAGATAAAAGCTCTCTCTCCTCCTGGCACTATTAGCTTTGTGCCAGGGGCTATATTGGGTTGAGCATAATCGCCAATTATATTAGCGTCTAAATTATTTGTTGGATAATCGATAATATCATTAGGCTCTACCCCAAAAAAATCGGAAACACCGTTAAGGCCATCCCCATCTTGCCATTCATAATAGGTCCCGTTCACAGGTAAAATATTTAAATCTTGTCCTGCTTTTAAGCGATGCGGATCATCGAGCAAAACATTATAATTGCCCCATAAAATAGTTTGTGGGCTTAGCCCAAATTGCTCTGAAATTCCAAAAACAGTATCCCCTTCTTGGACAGTATAAATTGTTATCTCTAAGCGTGGGCGAGATGGAATTGTTGTATGGAGTTCTGCCCGACGAGGAATTCCCCTTGTATTAATATTAAGCGGGAGAGCTTCATTTTCAAGCTCAATTGCGAGTGCAGGGCTAATTTCAGGATTTTCTATATTTTCTTCAACACTTTTCTGCGCGCCATCTTTATAGAATCCCTGCATGAAAAAAATAATTAGAAAAATAATTATTAGAAGAAGAGCATTTGTTGCCACACGCAAAGTTGACTCGCCTAAACCCAGTTGGAGTAGTAATTCCATCCAACGATTGAACAAATTTGGCGGTCTCTCAGAGTGATGGGAGTTTTCCTTCTTAATATCTTGGTCGGATGTTTTTTCGAGGGTGTTTTTTAAATTCTTATCCATAGGTTTCACTGCGCGGCATCATATCACGAGGAAAATTGAGCGTCAAGCAAGAAAACGAGAAGATAATGGGAGATATTATGCAGGCACCACACATTCTGCTCTGTCATTTGTTGCTGCATTCACCAAGGTCGAGACAGGATAAGCATCCATATTTGCAGTAGAGTATGGGAGCAATAAAGAATCTAAGTCTGTACGAACTTTAGGATCTAACCATTGCTTATAAGCTGAGGGTGGCAGAATAACAGGCATGCGCTTGTGAATGGGTTTCATAAGCGCATTTGGGTCTGTGGTAATAATTGCGCAAGTTTTTACGCGTGAGCCATCCGGGCTTTCCCAATCTGACCATAAGCCTGCAAAGGCAAAGGGCTGACGGGATTTCATGAAAATATAATGTGGTACTTTTATTTTTTGCCCTGCTGGTTTTTGCCATTCATAAAAACCATCTGCCAAAATCAGGCAGCGTTTATATTTATAGGCTCCCTTGAATGAAGGTTTTTCTGCTAGAGTTTCAGCACGCGCATTGATGGAGCTAAATTTTGCGCTTTTTGCCCAAGAGGGAATAAAGCCCCATAAAAAGAAGGTTGCTGAGTTACGCCCATCATTGGGAATTGCTAAAAGTGGCTGGCTAGGCGCGATATTAAAGCGTGGCGCAAAAACTGAGGGGAAGTGAAAGTTTTCAAAAACGCCTTGTGATTCAGCTGGATTTGTTGTGAGTGTAAATCGTCCGCACATTAGTTTTCCTTTGCTTTTCCGATAAAAGTTTCTGGTTTTCGTGATTTAACTTGAAAAAAACGCCCTTTAAGGCTCAAAATCGGTTTTTCTATCCAGCGATAACTTGCTGAGGCAACAGCTATTGTTAGAAAAAAAGAAATAAAAGCAATCAAAAATTTAAATTGAGGCTCAGTAAGCGTTAAATAATCTCGCAGTCTCCAAACAATCCAAATAATGGCAAAATGATAAACGTATAAACCGTAAGATATTTTTCCTAAATATTTTAACCATGGATGCTCTAAAAAATTGACCCATAATTTCTCATGCACTACGGCATAAATAAATAAAGCAAAGAAATAGTTCAAAACAGAATATCCCCATATATATTGCATACCCTTTGGCATAGAAAAAGGATAGCCAAGCCCAGAGATAATTCCTAAAGAACCAACAGAAAGATAATGCGCACCAAAACCAATAATAGGAAGTAGGAAAAAAAGCACAATTAATTGTTTTTTAGGTTGTGAAAACTTGAAACGTGTAATATAAGCCCCAAAAGCAAAAGCATCTAAATGGGTAAAAGGTAAAGCATATAAAGCCTGTGCCATTTGCGGTCTAAAAAAAGAAATCGGAGAAATTTTATATACCACCGTATATAAAATACGAAAGAGTAACCCCGATAAAATGGCTCCCACAAACAAGGTCTTTAAATGCTTTTTCGGCACCAATAAAATCAAAAGGGGCCAAATAATATAAAACTGCTCTTCAACAGATAAAGACCAAAAATGCTCTAAAAGAGGAGTATGTTCAAACTTAAGACTTGCATAAAAAAAGTCATATAAATAAAGAGCGGCATAAACAACTTGGTGTTGAAAAAATTGCATTTTTACGGGTCGCCAAGGAATGCTTTTTAGCCAGACACTAATGCCTGTTATGAGCGCTAAATAAAAATAATATAAAGGGAAAATTCGTAATACCCTGCGTCCATAAAACTTTTTATAATATTCTTTTGGCGAAAGATACTCTTTCATATCAAGTAGAATCCCCGTAATTAAAAACCCCGATAACACAAAAAACAATTGCACCCCAACCCATCCAAAATTCAAGTAATCCGTATGCACTGCAAATACAAGCAAAAAGGCAATTGCCCGAATACCGTCTAAGCCAGGAATCATTAACGCAACACCCGAAAATCATCCTCGCGCCGCGTCACTCCTGTTGCGTCAAGATGTTCCAAAAATGCCTGTGCATATCGGCGACTTGTGCTAAATAAATCACGTGATTCTGAAAGTGTAATTTTTTCATTTTCACTTAAATATGTCCGTAATATTTCTACCATTTTTTCGTAATCGGATTCTTGAAAAATGACTTCTTGCGAGACCTTTATAAAATCGCCCAGTTCTATTAATGCATTTAGAATGTCATCACCAACTTCTTCGTAGGATGCTTTAATTGTAGGAGGCGAGTAAGGGTTTGCGCTAAAGCGTCGTTTCAATGCGTGAATTTTGGCTTGCTGGCTTTCAGTAAAGGTGATGCTGTGCGTGGGCATTTTCACGTTTCCGTCTACGTGGACAAGGTGTTTTGTCTCCCCCATCTTTTTTAGCAGCGCATTGAAGAGTTTTGTGTCAATCTTCAATCTACTCTTCATCTCTTGGCGTGGAATACCCACACGCAATGAGAATTTTTCATGATAGTCTGTCACCATATTTAATGTGCGTTCTGTGAGTGCGCTCCAGTGTGTTGTGGCAATCACATAGTCTTTTTCTAGTTCAAAAATTTTCTTTTCGGCAAATAATTCATCTATGGCTTCTTGGGCATCTGTATCTTCGAGCCGTGCTTCTTGAATGAGCTTTTTTAGTGTGTCTGCGCCATTTGCCAAAGATGCTTGATAAAGTACATCTGCAGGTGAGCCTTGGGCAAGAGAAGTCAACTTTTCTATCACATCCTTATCAAAGCGTTTATGCCGCCCTATAGGTTGATGGTCAATGATCACACCACCGCCAAGTGTTTCGGTAGGGGATGGTCGGCGCAGAATATAACGATCACCGCGTACGGTCACAATGGGGTCGCGGAGTTCTAGTTGAATCCACGCGCTTTCGCCAGGATTAAGTATCTCGGCACCGAGCAAACGCAGGGTGGCGATTGTCTCGCTCGCGCCTACAAAGAGCTTCACTTCGGTATTATGCTTAAGTGGTTGAGATATATCATCTAAAAGACGAAATCGAGCATCCAAACGGCGTGTTATTTGATATTGCCCCGGCTTAGTAATAACTTCCCCACGCCGAATATCCTCGAGAGAAATCCCAGAGACGTTAACGGCTGTGCGAGAACCGGGCACTGAAATCTCTTCTTTTTTCTTGTGAGTTTGGAGACCGCGCACGCGCCCTTTTTGTTCAGAAGGGAGAATAAGTACCTCATCTCCAAGGCTGAGATTTCCATCAGCGAGCGTGCCCGTGACGACTGTGCCAAAACCCGCGATACTAAAAGCGCGGTCAATTGGCAAGCGCGGACGACCAAGATCGAGCCGAGCGGGTTTATCTTCTAGCAGCTTACTAAGGGTGTCGAGCAGATTATCTAGCCCTGCACCATTTTTAGCAGAGACGTGCACAAAAGGCGCGTCTTGCAAAACGGTGTTGGCGAGGCTCTCGCGGATATCGCTCTCAACGAGATCAAGCCATTCGGCGTCGGGGACAAGATCGGTTTTAGTGAGGGCAATCATGCCCGTAGGGGTTTGGAGTAAATCGAGAATGGCGAGATGTTCTTTGGTTTGGGGCATTACGCCTTCATCAGCGGCGATAACGAGTACAACCGCATCGATACCACCCACGCCAGCAAGCATATTGCCGATAAAATCTCTGTGACCAGGGACATCTACAATGCCGATTTCTTCGTTATTGGGCAGGGTGAGCCAACCAAAGCCAAGCTCGATGGTCATTTCACGCTCTTGCTCTTCTTTTAAGCGGTCAGGATGAACGCCCGTGAGCGCAGAGATGAGGGTGGATTTTCCGTGATCTACATGTCCAGCGGTGCCAATTACGCGCATGGGATTCCTTTCTTAGGTTTACGCACTCTTTTTCTCGTGCCCCATTACGCGTTCAGAAGCCGTTAGCCACTCGTGGGCCCAGTTCATCAAATCTTGCATTTGATGTTCGGCGACATGAGTGGTTTGGTGGAGTTGATCTTGTATAGTTTGGGATTCATCATTTAGAGAAATGATGCTCTCTTCTGCTTTTTCTACGGTTTTTTGCAAGTTCTTCATGGTTTCATCTTGCGAGAGTCCGTAGCCCGTCCAACGCTTTTGGTCATCAGCTTTGAATGTGACCCATTCTTGTCTCAATCTGTCTTCGGAGAGACGTTGCATTTCAACAATCTCGTTTACGCGTCGTTCAATTTTTTGGCTAATATCTGCATAGGTTTCTTCCGCTTTTTTTGCAGAGCGGGAAGCCTCGCTTACTGTTTGTAATTGTGTCTCAAGTAGTTCTGTTTTCTCATTAAACTTATCTGCTTCTTCTATCCATTCTTGCCAAGCACGTTCACGGTCTATTTGCTCAACAGAAAATTTTTCAAAAAAATCTGTTTGATTCTGTTTGCGTTTATGCTCGCTGGCTAAAACATCTGCAACGCGTGTATCTATATTTTTAAGATTGTCGGCATTCAGTTGTCTTTTTTGGCGTTCTTCATCAACGCGTTTACGCATGGCAACAAATTCCCCTTGAGTATCCGTTAGTCTCTTTATATCTTGAAGGCGATTCTCTTCATATAAATCATGCGCATATTTTAAATCTTTATTGCGTTTAGATACTTCATCAAAACTTGCCTTAAGTTCAGTAAATGATGTGCTTAAGCGTAAATCTTCGGTTTCGCGTGCTTTGAGGCCCTCTTCAAGAGTAGATAAATCTGTTTTGTTACGTATATCAGCAATAGCCTCGTTGATGGTAGTAAAGTCTTTTTGAAAATTTGCCTTTGCAGTTTTTTCCCGGTTTTTAGCATTATTCTCGAGTTTCTCAAAAGTTTCATTCATTTCTTCGCGTTGTTTAGAAAGAAAAGTATCAAATTGATCTACTCTTGCGCTGAGTGATGCATAGTTTTCCATCGCGCTCTCGAGTGGTTTTATTTTTTCAGAGAGTGTATTAATAGTATTGCTTAGAACAGCAATATGCTCAACTTGCGCGGTAATTGTTGTTTTATCTTTACGACGTTCTTCGTCTAACCAATCTAATTGTTTGATAATTTGTTCAAATTCCATGATGCCTCCAAAGGGGATGTTCGCAGATTATAGCACGTGCTTAGCCACTAAGATGCTCAAAAGTCAAAGGAAGATTAGCTAAAAGGGGATATAAAATCTGCGGGAAAAGTCCTAAAAGCAGAATGAAAAAAATGCCTATGCTGATTAGTGTATTTTGCACCCAACTGCCATTTAGCGTCCAGCCCTCATCTTTAGGAGACATGACCAAAACAGCCAAAGTACGGAGCGCACCTGTTAAGAGGCTTGCTACCGCTAACCCAACCCAAAACGCGGCGAGGAGGTTTTGTCTTGCCAAGCCCTCCCAAAGGGCAATAATAGGAGGAAAGCCAGCCAGTAGTGGCAATCCCATTGCGGAGAGGTGTGCTAAAAGCAAACCGCTGAGAATGATGGGGTAGCGCTGAAGCATCCCCTGTACCTTTTTGAATTCTAGTGATCTTTCGTGTATTTTCAATATAGAGAGTGCGAGCGACCAGATGATTAATCCTAGTGCTTGAGGAATCTGTAACAAAAAGAAGGTAGAGAGTTGATGGTCAGCAAGCAAGCTCAAAGACAAGAGTGAGAATCCTGTGTTGACGATGGCGGCATAGCCCATCATTCGTCCAAGATGACGTTGGAAGGCACTCCAAATCCCCCCTGTTAGCACCATAAGGAGGCCTGCTGAGCGTAAGGCGTTCGGGAGTTGAGGGTATTCTCTTAGCCATGCATACCTGTCTAAAAATCCGAGCGCAAATAGGAAGGTTATATTTGGCAGGAGCCAAAGGATGAATCCCACTGCATAAGGCGAGGCTTCTTCCATTAGGAGGGGAATCCACGTATAGAGGGGGAAAATTGCAAGGAGAAAAGCAAAACCAAGTGCCAATAATACTGCTGCTTGAGTAAGAAGTTCAATATCGCCAGGGCTAGATTCTACGCCTGCCAAGAGCCATCCTGAAAAGAGGATAAATGGCATTGCTATAGTTTGGTAAATTAAGAAGCGAATAACGCCACGTTTAGGCTTTACTTCAGGTGGTGAGAGGAGTGGAACAGCAATTAAGATTGCTGTTTGAATGATGAGAGCAGCGTATAGGAAGGGTTGAACAGCAAGAGAAGCGATGAGTAAAGCTAGCATTGCCATACCTATAGGCACAAGGCGACGAGCGATATATGCTGCGCTAGAGCCAAAGAACCAAATCGCTGTTAAGCTGTATAGAAGAGCAACAAGAGGCTGGTCTGCGGGGGTGATGCTGATTTGCCGTCCTAAAATTTCTATAGATGAAACTATTTTAAAAGAAAAAATTGCATTGACACGTATTGCTATATCTATGGGAAGAAACCACGCTAGCATTGCGAAGATGAGTGCGCTACTGCCTCCCAGTAGTGCGGTGATATTTGCACGACGTGGAAGCCAAAGTAGCACAGAGAGAATAAGTGGAATACCGATCCAGATTAATGGTGCGTTCATTCTTGTGGTCCTATATTTTCATCTGTACCGGCGGTGAGTAGGTAGGCACCAACTAGGGCTAAGCCTAAGTTAACCAGAGCAAGCAGTGCGGCTACTAAGGTCGCATTTTCAACTGCTGCGTAGAGAATTTCAAATCCTGCGATAAAAGCGAGCAGTCCAATGACTACTTTCAGAGGGCGAATAGTTAGTCCTAATAGGAGAAGCCCCATTGTCATTAAGATGAGGCTGCCTGTGACTTCGGGAATTCCGATGCCGGGGAGAAGTTTTATAATAGTGGGCGTTGTAGAAAGAGCAATGAAAAATGCTAAGGCAGCTGTGAAAATACGAAAGAGTTTGCCATGAGACCAAGATGAAGATTCGGGTACGGAAACAAGGTTTGGGTCAAGGGCGGAGCGTGTAATCCCCAATATGGTGGCGACCATCCAACCCGTTACAAGTTTTACTGCTGCCATTGAAAATGTCCAGTGTAATTGGGTAAGCCAAAAAACGCCAAGGTATAGAAGAGCAAGGAAAGTAAGGCTCCAGCGCCAATCTTCTGTGATGAGAAAAGAAAGTGTGGCGGCAAATAAGAAAGATACCGCAATCCAAGAAATGATTTGTGAAGTCATTAGCGAATTCCTTCCGCGAGCAGAGAAGCAAAGAGGATGATGAAGAGCAAAGCCCACAAGATTCCCCCTTCGTTTTCAAGAATTTTTGTGATTTGCTGACTTAAATTACGAAGAAAATAGTAGAAATTCCAAAAAGTATTATAGACAAAGGATTTTCTTTGAGGTATTTTTGTTGCTGTGAGCCAATGCGCTTGAGGTGGTGTATAGCCGCGGATACGTGGATGAAGCCAGATGATTAAAGCGAATAAGAGTAATATGATAATACTATATAGCCATACACCTATAGACGATGCACCCTCCCAGCCCCAAAACCCTAACAGGAGCAATGAGGATAACATGAAGCTAATGCCTAGGGGATAGGCTAAGGAGGTGAAAGGATTATGACTCTTGAAGCTGCTTTTATCTTTAGCTTGTATATGTCGAAAATAACCCGCGAGTAGTAAAGCATGAGCCGGGAGAAGGATGATACTAAAGCCTCCCCATTGTAAAGTTTTACTTTCCCAGCCTGTTGCGGTGAGTGTTAATGGCATGGTAGACATGGCAACAAGGCTTAAGAATAGGAGGCGACTGAGCCATTTATTTTGTACAGAAGAGAGGGATAAAACACCACCGCCCAGCACAAGTGCTACACCCCAAGCAACACTTCCTGTGGGGTTTCCATTGAGTGTTGCGGCAAAAGCAAGAGAGGCCATACCTAATATCCAGAAAGGGCGAGCATCAAGTGTTTTTTTAGTTTGAAACCATTTCCATGCACTGTAGAGTGCGGTTAGAGAAATTAGACCCAATAAATAGGGAATAAGTGGGGATTGTAGACTATCTTGAGGAATGCGTGCGAGCAAAATCAAACTAGATGCCGCTGCTGTGAGCCGAAGCATCGTCCCGTAACCGCGGCGAAGCGCAGATTCTGTTCTAAAGGGCATATGCATTGGGAGAATGCCTAAGCGTAAACCCGCAGCGATGAGCATATATATACCTGCTCCCTGTGGGGCAGTGAGGAAGTTTTGTGAACTTCCTTCTGTGATACTAATTATCCCTGCCCAGAGTAAAAATCCAGAGCCGATGATTCGTGTTGAAAATGCAATTACAACGCGCTCACGCAATTTTTCCCCGCGCACTGATGCCAATAAGGTAATTAATTCTGCTAAATCAATAGCTGACCACGCAATAACTAAGGTGAGAGAATTTTCTGCTAAAACAGCTATAATGCCAACAGCACTAAGAGCAAGGGTGCCGGCCCATGCTGGATGGCTAGGAAAATTTTCACGTGCAACAGCGGTCAAAATAACGCCTATAGCCAAAGTTCCAAGGCTAAATGCATAAGCCCAAGAAAGTTTATCTGCGAGGAGAATAGGGGAGTTAGCAAAGAGGCTTGCGGGTTGCCAAGAAGGCAGCGTAAGAAAAATGGGTATTTTTAGTTGCCAAAAAAATATACTAATCCAGGCTAAAAAAACGCCTGCTACAGTAATTAGCCACGAATAACGAAAATCGGGATTAAATACGCGTAAAAGCATTAAGGTGAGTGCACTAACAAATAAGATGGTGATTGTAATGATAATAAGCATAGGGGTACAATACTAAAACTTGAAAAGAGCTCAGATAAAAACTGACTTAGAAATACAAGACAGTGCTATTTTATCAGCTTTGCTTTTTCTGTTGTAGAATTTGAAAGAAATCATATAACCCAAAAAACAAAAAACTAATGTCATTTTCTAAAAAAACTGCTAGTTTATTTCTCATAATTTTTTCTCTGTTCTTTTTATCCTCATGTCAGGCAGAGGCAAACAGCACGCCCTCTACTGAGATTTCTCTATCGCCAACGTTTTCTGTGCCGACAGAGATACCAACACAAGTCCCTGCTGAGATTCCCACTGAAGCCCCTAGCCCTACCCCACAGATTTTACCAACGGCTTCGAATATCACCCCCTACTCATTGCCCGAAGGGATTAATCCACTCACTGGACTACCTCCTGCCTCTCCTGAACTATTGGATCGAAGGCCAATAGCCAGCAAAATTGCGCTATACCCGCGCTATGTTCGCACTACTAACGCTGGTCTAAGCTCCTCAGATATTGTATTTGAATATTATATAGAAAGCGGCTTAACGCGTTTTATTGCTGTCTTTTACGGTGATAACGCCAAACGGATTGGCCCTGTTCGTTCAGGGCGTTTTTTCGACGAACATATTGCCCGTATGTACCAATCTTATCTGGTCTTTAAATATGCCGACAAACGAGTCTACGATCATCTTAAAAGCAGCGATATTTATAAGTTCCTTATCGTGCCTGGCAATTCTTATTGCCCACCTTTCGTTATTGGAAAACAAGAACTCGATACCTATAATAATATCTTCTTAGACGCAACAAAATTTTCAGATTGCCTAGAAAAGCAAGAAAAAGATAATTCCCCTCCCAATTTATATACTAGTTATTTTAGCGACCTTCCGCCTTCAGCTGGAGAGCCAGCTTTAGGTATTTTTACCCAGTACTCCCTTGATGACTATCACTATTGGGAATACCAACCGATTAACCAAAAATATTATCGTCATCAAGAAGCAAATGGTCTCAGGGATGGAGAAAGTCATGCCTATGCACCACTTTTCGATGCTCTTAGTGGAGAACAGGTCACGGCAGATAATGTGATATTCCTTTTTGTACCTCATACTTTTTATGATCAATTTCAAGAAGAAGATGAGGTCTACCATATAGATTTAATAGGATTAGGAAAAGCCTTTCTCTTCCGTGATGGACGTGTCTTTCCGATATATTGGCGGAGGGTTGCCAGTAATCAACCCCTGCTTATTACCGACCTAAACGGGATGCCTATTCCTCTCAAGCCAGGGCGCACCTTTTACCAAGTGCTTGGCATAAACTCAGATGCCAGCAATGAAAATAACCTGTGGTATTTTCGCTTTGATACGCCCTAGCGTAGTACAATTTAGTAATTATAGTCTCAGGTAAATAATAAGCTATACCTTAAAAAGGAATAACCATGAATCTAGATCCTAACTTTCTAAATAATCTTGCCCTTGTCCTGACGGGGTTTGGAGCCGCATTTCTCATTGCCATATGGGTAAGTCTTATTATCTGGACCTATAGAGATATTCGCAATCGTAGCCGTGATAATTTAGTTCAAATTCTCTCTACTGTTTTAGTGGGGCTCTTAAATCTACCTGGCATTTTGGTTTATCTTGTCTTACGCCCCCCCCATACATTGGAAGATGAATATCAGCGCACCCTCGAAGAGGAAGCTCTCCTTGCAGCTATAGAAGATCAACTTCTTTGTCCTGGATGTGAACGTCGCGTAAAAGATGACTGGATGCTTTGTCCCAGTTGTCAAACAAAGCTCAAGAAGAATTGCCATAATTGCGATGCTCTTATGGAACTCCCTTGGAATATTTGCCCTCACTGCGCAACACCTGAATTAGGTATGCGAAAAGAAGGCATGGTTATGGATGATGTTATGCGTAATCTTGAAACTGGAGATGAAGCAAAAGATGAAAATGATGTCAGTGATGAGAATGATATTAGTATTGAGTGAAGATTAAAAAGTGTAAATTGATTTTATAAAATTGGTTTTAGTTAT
>JABGQV010000128.1 GCA_018648655.1 Anaerolineae bacterium
TTTAGAGATATTTCTGCTTTTCACACAAAATTAAGCCCATATTGAGAATTGCTGGGATTAGTAGAATATGCTCTCATTATTAGTTTAGTTGCCATTATTGTTTTTGCAGCCGTACAGCTTCTAGGTCCTACCCTTAGCAATACCTTTTCAGATATTGATGCTGAAATTGAAGCAGTCTCTTATATAATGCAGATGCTTTAATTTTGGTTCTAATAAAAAAATCCCTCACATTTTTTTGTGAGGGATTTTGTCTTTAATCTAGAATAACAGGGCTTGGTGGTTTGTTGAGCAATTGCGCTTGCATAGACCAAGGCCCAGTCCAAGTAATCCGAGCGGAGAGAACTTTTCCGCGTAAATCATCATCACTTTCAACAAAGACAAGTTTATTTGTTGATGTACGTCCGCGCCAGCGACCCTTTACTTTATTTTCAAATAAAACTGGAAGAGCTTCACCCAAGAGGCGTGCGTTAATTTCACTCGCGATCGTTTTTTGGAGATCTTCTAGGCGATGGAATCTTTCCCGTTTAACCTTATCTGGAATATCATCCTTCATCTGACGTTTGGATACCGTCTTGTTGCGCGGTGAATAACGTGCCAAATGCGCTACATCCATTTTTAGATCAGCAAGAAGCTGATAAGTGTCTTCAAATTGCTCATCTGTCTCGCCAGGAAAACCAACGATAATATCTGTTGCAATGGAACAATTTGACACTTCTGTACGGATTTGAGCGATAAGTTTACGATAATCGCCGTGGGTATATCCACGTTTCATATTTTCTAAAACTTCATCATTGCCCGCCTGAATGGGGACTTCAAAATGTGGCATCACTTTATCTAGCTCAGCGACTGCGCGCATAATATCTACACCAAAATAGTTGGGGTGAGATGTGAGAAAACGAATTCTTTCTAGACCTTCAACATCATTTAAAAGGCGAAGTAAATCGGCAAGATTGGGGCCATCTTCTACATCTTTGCCGTAACGATCTACGATTTGCCCAAGTAGGGTAATTTCTTTGACGCCTTGTGCAGCTAAAGAGCGTGCTTCAGCAATAATATCGCCTACGGGGCGGCTTCTTTCAACACCGCGCTGATAGGGGATGATGCAATAGGCGCAGGCATGTGAACATCCGTATACTATTGGGATAAAGGCAGAGACGAGTTTACCGCGCTCATGCTCGGGGATGATAATCTCACCATCCATAAGCGCAAACCTGTTTCGGGTCACGTCTGCTTCGGCGATAAAATCATCATCTTGTGAGAGATGCGCAATCAAGGGGCCCGGATCAGATGGGGGAGAGAAAACATCTACAAAGGGGAGTTTTTTTTGCAATTTCTCAGTGCCACGTACGCCAACTAAACATCCCATTAAATTAATGACAAGATCGGGGTTTTTGTCTTTAAGTGGGCGGATGGAGTGCAAAAAGCCAAGCGCTTTATTCTCGGCAGATTGGCGTACAACGCAGGTGTTGAGAACGAGGACATCGGTTTCTTTGACGTTATCGGTAAATTGGTAGCCAAGATGCTCAAGGGATGAACCTAAACGACGAGAATCTGCTACATTCATTTGACATCCGGCTGTCCAGATGTGATATTTTTTAGCGGTATTTTCCATAAGGCGAGGATTATACTATTAATAAAGGTGTTTTTGACGTGAATTATCTTCTTTATAGGGAAGAGCCTATATACAGAGTAATTTCATAACAAATTTTAAAATACTAATATTCACTCACTCCTCGTGCTATAATTCTTATATTATTTTCCCTTGAAAGATAAGAGGTCTTTGTTATGGATAATCGTACAATACCACGCTCATCATCTCGCGGCGGAACGGGGTTTTTGCCGTCTACAATCACAAATATAGAAGATACGGGGCTTCCTGCACTTTGGCTACAAGATTTAGCATTAAAAATTCTTTACTCGCAAGGTTACCTTTCTGGTTTTAAGGTAGCTGAAGAGCTTGCCTTACCCTTTGCTGGCGTGACAGATGAAATTCTTTCAGAATTAAAAAAAGAAAAGCTTATAGAGGTTAAATCTGCGCGACAAGCCGGACTTGGTTCTAGCTCTTATCTATATGCAATGACCAGCAAAGGCAATGAGCGCGCCCAAGAAGCGATGGATCGCAGCCAATATGCAGGTGCTGCGCCTGTTCCTCTTGAAACATATAATAATGCTGTCCGAAATCAATCACAGGGGAGAGTTGTCGTTACATCGCGTTCAATGCGTCAATTAATGTCAGAATTGGTTCTCAATGAGATAACCTTTCAGCGTTTAGGCCCAGCTCTTAACTCAGGGGCATCCATTTTTTTATATGGCCCTCCTGGCAACGGTAAAACAAGTATAGCCCGCTCTTTTGGCAATTTGGTGATGAGCCAGAATATGTATATCCCCTATGCTCTTTATGTGGATGGACAAGTAATTAAAATGTACGACTCTGTGAACCATGAACTTGTTGAAGAAGAAGGTGCAACTAAGCGTGGCACTGGCTCACTAAAAACAGGTATTCGCCGTGACCCGCGTTGGGTTAAAATTAAACGTCCATTTATTGTGGTCGGTGGTGAACTTACCCTAGAAGGTTTAGATCTTGTTTTTGACGATACCAATAAGTTTTATGAAGCCCCTTTCCAGGTTAAGGCAAATGGTGGCATTTTGCTTATTGACGATTTTGGCAGGCAACAAGTTCGTCCACGTGATCTGCTCAATCGCTGGATTGTTCCGCTTGAAAATAGAGTTGATTTTCTCACCTTACACACAGGGCGCAAGCTTGAAGTTCCCTTTGATGTCTTGGTTGTATTTTCCACAAATCTCCCGCCAAAAGACCTTGTAGATGAAGCCTTCTTGCGTCGATTGCGCCATAAAATTGAAATCGGGGATCCTTCTTTTGAAGGCTATAGAGAAATTTTCCGCCGAGTTGCAAAAGCTAAGGGTGTTGAGTATAACGATCAGGGCCTAGCCTATCTTTTGCAAGAGTGGTATATCAAGCATAATCGTAAATTACGCGCATCACACCCCCGTGATATTTGTGATCAAATTCTCGATATATCGCAATATCTTTCTGTAGAACCTATCATGACGCGTGAAATGATAGATAACGCGGCACACGCTTACTTTGTTGATCTTTAAACTCAATTTTATGCAACAATGAGACTGTTCTATGCTATATAACCTTCAAAAACCCATTATCTTTGCCCATCGGGGAGCATCTGCAGATGCTCCAGAAAATACCCTTGCCGCCTTCGAACTTGCTCTTCAACAAGGAGCAAATGCGATTGAACTGGATGTAAAGCTAAGCGCAGATAATGTGCCTGTTGTTATTCATGACTCAACTGTAGATAGAACAACAGATGGGAGCGGCGCAGTCGCAAATTTGAGCTTGTCTGCCCTTAAAGAGCTGGATGCTGGAGATGGACAAAAAATCCCCACGCTAGATGAAGTCTTTGAGAGTTTGGGTGGCAAACTCTTCATTAACATAGAGTTAACCAATTACTCAACACGTGATGATCAATTGGTAGAAAAAGTTGTTGAAATTGTTAAAAAGCATAATCTTAGCCAAGGTATTATCTTCTCGTCTTTTCTTCCTAAAAACCTGAAGGTTGCCGGTAAACTCCTCCCTGAAGTGCCACGCGGATTATTAGCACAGCCAAACTTCTTAGGCTGGTTTATGCGCAATATCCTTTTCAGAATTGGTGATTTTCAGGCATTGCACCCTCAATTAAATAATTGCTCGAAAAGAACAATTGAAAACACCCATGGAATAGAACGTCAAATTTATGCATGGACAATTAACGAAGCCGAAGATATGCGTCGAGTTGCCGATTGGGGCATAGACGGTATCTTCACGGATGATGTTCAATTAGCGGTCAAAGTATTGCGCTAAGTGCCAACTGACATATTACTGTAGATTTCACCTTTCATACCTAGTGAAATAAATGAATAAAGAATTATGATCCCTCCTGAATGGCTTAAAGCCGCCTCTGAACGTCTCGCTGGAAAAATCCACCGCACACCGCTCACCCATGATGCGGAGCGCGGTTTATATATTAAATGGGAAAACAAACAAAAAACTGGCTCATTTAAAGTGCGTGGTGCGTTAAATAAATCGCTTATTCTTGAAGATTGGGAACGCGAAATGGGGCTTGTCACCGCATCTGCGGGAAATCATGGGCAGGGTGTTGCCTTGGCAGGTCAAATTATTGGCGCAGAAGCGCGCGTATTTGTTTCTGAAGATGCTCCTATTGTCAAAATTGAAGCCATGCGTAAACTTGGTGCAAAAATAGAATTGGTGGAAGGTGGCTATCACGAGGCTGAAGAAGCAGGTTTAGTATTTACCAAGAGAAATGATGCGGTTTGGATTTCTCCTTATAATGATGGTCACGTGATTGCAGGGCAGGGAACAATCGCAAGCGAGATTTTAGAAGAAGTTCCTGAAACGGCTGAAATGACATGGGTTGTGCCGCTCAGCGGTGGGGGCTTATTGTCGGGGATTGGTGCGGTTTTGGGCAACCAAGCCCAAAACGCGCATGTTATCGGCGTTCAGGTCAAATCTGCTGCTTTTATGCATGGGCTTTTTTATAAGGGTACTCAAGCTGGCATCCAGGACCTCCCCACGCTTGCAGATGGGCTGGCAGGTGCGGTAGAAGATAAATCCATTACTATCCCGCTTATAAAAAATTATGTAGATGAAGTGGTTTTGGTTTCAGAAGCCAAAGTAGCAGAGGCAATTGCTTTTGCTTGGAAAGAATATGGTGAAAAAATCGAGGGGGCTGGTGCAGTTGGGTTGGCCGCTGTGTTGAGTAAAAAAGTACCCCAAGAGCCAAGTGTTGTTATTATTTCTGGGGGCAATATCCAACCTGAAATTCATGCTGAGATTTTAGCGCGTTATGAAGAATAATCTTTTTCTTTCTTGGGCGCTTTTGCTCTCTTTTTCTTTCTCTATATTCGGGCCTATAAGTGTGCGGGCGCAAGAGAATGCTCCTTCCTCGGAAGTTTTGAAACTAATTGAAAATATGACTCCTGAAGAACGTGTGGGCCAATTGTTTTTGATTAGCTTCAATGGCGCAGAAATTCTAGACGAATCTACTTTATTTGAATTTCTTGCCGAGTATCCTGTTGGTGGTGTTATTTTAAAAGCAGAGAATGGTAATTTTAGTTTTGCTCCAGAGACAGAGAATAATCTTTATGGTCTAAATACGAATTTACAAAAAGAATTTTGGGATATTTCTCAAATTAATGCCACAGAAGAGCATCGTCCCGACTATATTCCGCTTTTTATTGGGATCTCGCAAGAAGATGTTGAGATGCTAGGAGGGTTATCTCCACAACCTAGCCAAATGGCCATAGGCGCAACCTGGGATACAGACCTTGCCTCAGATAATGGAGAAGTTTTAGGGCGTGAACTTGCTGCTCTAGGGATTAATTTTTATTTAGGCCCTTCCTTAGATGTGCTTCAACATCCCGATCCGAACAGAAGTGGTGATTTAGGGACATACGCTTTTGGGGGTAATTCTTTTTGGGTGGGCGAGATGGGAAAAGCCTTTATTTCTGGTCTACATAGAGGCAGTGAAGAGAAAATGCTCGTCATTGCGAAACATTTTCCAGGGCGCGGTAGTGCCGATAGATCTTCAGAAGAAGAAATTGCAACCGTTCGAAAGAGCTTAGAAGAATTAGAAGAGGTGGATTTACTTCCTTTTTCGGCAAGCACAGAGGCTCTTTTTGCATCTTCAAATACAGACGGTTTGCTCACTTCGCATATCCGTTATCAGGGCCTTCAGGGGAATATCAGCCCGACTACACGCCCCCTTAGCTTAGATGAAAAAACGCTTACAGAAATTTTTGCACTCTCTCCTTTTAAGGAGTGGCGTATAGAGGGCGGAATCACAATTAGCGATGATCTTGGTAGCCGTGCTATTCGTGAGTTTTATGCTCCCGGTGGTGAAGATTTTTTTGCCCACTTGGTTGCACGTGATGCTTTCCTATCAGGAAATGATTTGCTATATATGGGTAATATCCTTTCTACAGATTCTGAGGATACTTATGTGTCATTATCCAAAAGCATCGATTTTTTTACTCAAAAATATAATGAGGATGCAGCCTTCGCAGCGCGAGTCGATGAAGCGCTTATTCGTATTCTCACCCAAAAGAACAGCCTTTATTCTTCTTTTTCTCTCAGTTCTGTACGCCCCTCAGCTGCGGAGCTTAATGAACTTGGGCAAAGCCCAGAAGCATCTTTTAACGTTGCTCAAAATGCCGCCACCCTCATTAGCCCCGATATAAAAGACCTTGCTACAGTACTTCCTTTCCCACCTGCATTAGAAGAGCGCATAATTTTTATCACCGACACGCAATTTTCTGCCCCTTGTGAAGCTTGTAATCAGCAAACAGAAATAAACCTCTCCTCTACGGCTCTTTCAAATGCAGTTTTTCGTCTTTATGGCGGCGAAAATAGCGAGCAAGTTGATGAGAATAATATCTCTGCCTATTCGTTTTCAGATTTTCTCGAAAGCCTAAATAGCGAAGAAGATACCCTCTTTGAAAGCAGTCTTCGGCAAGCCGATTGGGTGGTTATTTCCCTCGCTAGCCTTGAAAACCTATCTTCTTTGCGAGAATTTCTTGCTGAAAACCAGACCCTTTTACGAGAAAAGAAAATTATTCTTTTTTCTTTTACGGCCCCCTACGCTCTCGATTCTACCGACATCTCTAAATTGACCGCCTATTATGGTCTTTATTCTTATGCCCCGCCTTTTTTGGATGTAGCCGCCCGTCTTCTTTTTAAGGAGTTGACGCCTGTGGGCGGCGCACCAGTCTCTATCTCTGGGATGGACTACGATCTGAGTATAATTACCCAACCTGCGCCGGAACAACTCTTGACCCTAAACTTGGATCAGCCCCAAGAAGCATCTCTCACGCCTCAAGCGGATGCTGCCACTCCCGCCCCAACTGCCATCCCGATGTTCGAGGTTGGTGATACATTGGCAGTTCGCACAGGTGCAATCTTAGATCATAATGACAACCTAGTACCAGACGGGACACTGGTCACATTTTCACTCACAATCGGCAATGAGAGCGAAATTCCGCAACTTATCCAAACCCAAACATCGGGAGGCATTGCCCGCGCCGATTTTCAACTTAACCAAACTGGTTTGCTAGATATTCGTGTTGCTAGTGGAGAAGCAAGCCTTTCTGAAATTTTGCGCCTCGATATTTCAGATGAAGGCGTAGCGGTAGCTGTAACCATTATCCCACCAGTGGTAGAAGAGACGCCCACCTCTGCGCCTACACTTTCTCCAATGCCTACGCCAACATCTTCTCCATATTTTTCAGAAGGTAAACTCCGATTTTCTGCTTGGTTCATCTCTTTTCTACTCTGGATATTTGGGGCTTGGCTAAGCTTTTTGGCAGGGAAACAAATAGAAAACACACGCTGGGGTTTACGCTGGGCACTGACGACTCTTTTAGGAGGCATCATTGCTTATAATTATCTTGTGCTAGGTATTTTTGGTGCAGATGCAATTATAGAAAATGGCATTATAGGGGTGATATTCTTTGTCGTGTTGGGTGAGTTTTTGGGTTGGCTAGGGGGCTGGATTTGGATGCGAAGAAAAATACTATAATTTGTTTTATAAGCAAATATAGAGAAAAGAATTTTGATATTGCCTTAGCAGGCTTAGCTCCCTAAGGTTGTTATTAGGCTTAGTGCCATCATCCCTGCTATAAACCATGCTAAGGCTTGTTCTGCAGGTTGGGCGAGCAGGTCTCTTAACGTAAGAGCTTGTTTAGGTTGATGAAATTGAGGAAGAGGGCTGGTGATAATTTCTTTTTGCCCTAATAAGAAAAGGCGAAAATCTTCTGCTGTATTAGGTCGTTCGCTGGGATGTAGAGCCATAGCCCATTTTATACCACGCTGAGTACGCCTATTTATCGCTGAGTTGATTGCTCGAGAAGGCTGCAAGCTTTCAGGGTACAAAAAGCGTTTTCGTGCATCGGCTGGGGGAGTGTTTGTCATCAGATGGTAAAGCGTTGCCCCTAAAGAGTAAATATCGCTTCGGGGGTCGGTATGTGCACCATCGCTTCCATACTGTTCTAAGGGTGTATATAAAATTGTTCCTTGCCCCTGAATAACAGTGATGGTCCTCTCGTCTGGTACGAGCACTTTGACCAAGCCAAAATCAACGAGTTTTACTAGCCCAGAAGGTGTTAATTTGAGATTGCTTGGTTTAATATCACGATGAATAATCGGTGGGTCTTGGCGATGTAGGTAGGTGAGCGCATTGGCAATTTGGTTTGCCCAACCAAGCACCACATCGGTACGTAAGAAGGTTTTATGACGACGAGCATCGAGCATAAGAGTACGTAAATCTTCACCAGGGACATAGTCCATAACGAGATAATCACGGTTCTCTCTTGAGAAAAAATCTGAAACTTTAGGCAGATTGGGATGATCTAGGCGCGCCAAAACAGTAGCCTCGCGCATAAATTGCTCGCGGGCTTCTTCAAATATTTTGGCGGGGAGTGAGCGGTCGTGCTCAACTTCTTTAACTGCGCAAAGGCGTCCTTCGAGACGCAAGTCTTCGGCGAGATAGACACTGCCTATGCCGCCTTGACCAATTTGCTGTCGAATTTGATAACGACCACGCAAAACTTCCCTCTCTTTAAGTGGGAGAGCCATGCTTTTTCCAATCTGATATGTGAATAAGATGTGTATATTATAAATTTCGGCGTGAAATCTTACACAGAATTTCTTTTTTCTGCTATATTATAAGCGTCTTTTAGCTAATCTGTAGACTGAATTTAAATATGACTAATTTTGAAGATTTCCCCATACTTCTTGCTCAAGAAGGCCCCCTCAAAGGGGAGCGTTGGCCCTTGGAAGATGCTCTTGTCTTGGGGCGTGATGCCACTTGTAATCTGACCATCCCAGACCGTAAAGTTTCTCGTTATCATGCACGCCTCACACCTACTTCTGATGGTGTGCTTTTAGAAGATATGGGCAGCAAAAACGGAACTTTTTGTAATGGGGAAGTCTTAAAAGATTCACTGATTTTAGAAGATGGTGATCTCATTCAAATTGCAGTAACACAAAGTTTTATGTTTCTTATTTCAGATGCTACTATGCCGTTAACAGAAAGCAATACGAGCATGGGGCGCCTAATGATGGACTTGCGCTCGCGCCGCGTTCTTGTAGACGAAAAACAAGTCACACCACCGCTTTCAGCACAACAATTCCGTTTATTATGGCGGCTTTTTGAGCAAGAAGGTGATGTTGTCTCTCGCTCAGATTTGGTCGTGGCAGTTTGGGGGGAAGATGAATCTTTTGGTGTTTCAGACCAAGCTCTTGATGCCCTTATCCGTCGCTTACGTGAAAAGTTGGCAGGCTATGATCCTGGCCACCAATATATTGTCACTGTGCGCGGTCACGGGATTAGATTGGATAACCCCTTACCATAATATGAATTTTTCTAGAGATAAAAAGAGCCCCTGAAAAAAGTTTTTTCAGGGGCTCTTTTTATTAATGCTTACTGCGCACATAATTATTCCATATTCTTTTTCATGGAGAATTTCAATGCTGCACCATAAGCGCGTTCCATCTTTTCAAACATTTCTTTATCTTTTGGGGAGAGTTTATCTTCTTGCCCTTGTTGTTGTGCCACAATACCGCCTAAAGTTTTGAGCAATTCTTCATTGATTTTATCTTCATTTTCGGCAAGTGTTTTCTCTAAGGCTTCGTCACTTTCGGCAGAAAGTAATTTTTCAATGAATTCATACTCAGGTAAAGGGCCGCTGGCCTGTTGAAGCACGCCAACTACCTGTTGTAATTTTGCCAATAAGGCATTATCATTTTCCTCAGTTGCCTTGTGGAGCATCGCTTCTAATGCTTGTACAACGCCTTGATCGAAACTTTGCAGATTTGCCTGTGTTGCGGCTGCAATATTTTCTTGCTCTAGGAGGGAATTAAGGAAGCCTTGTGCTTGTTGTAAATGCGCTTCCATTTGCTTATCGATATCGTTAACATAAGTTAGAATGCGGTCGCGCATGCCTTCAAGTTGCTCACGTTGGTCAGCATCTGTTTCGGCTTCGATTCTATTTGTGAGTAATTGGAAGAACTCATAATCGAGGCCTTGGCGTACCATGCCTGCTAAGGCTTTTTCTCTGTTTTCATTTGGGGCATCAATGATGAGGTCGAGGAGCTTTTCGCGTGTTAAGCCTTCACCCAGTTCCTGCAAGGATTGTGCCGCTGCCTCCATCTCTTTCATCGAAGATTGGATTTCTTGCCCGTAGGTTGTTTCATCCAATAAGAGTTTCTCTATTGCTTTCATCTGCTCTGCTGTATCGCCTTGACCTTGCGCTGTGGCAGCCTGTGCTAGTTGGCCAAAGAGTCCAAAGAATTGTTCATCAAAAATACTCTCATCTTCTTGGATCAGCACTTTTCGTGCTTCGTCATCTTTAGCAGTGAGCAGTTTTTCAATAATCTCAATGCGGTCTTTTTGAGCTTTAATCATTTCTGGTGTAATGCCGTCTTCACCTAAGATGCGTTCAAGCATACTCTCGTAAGTGAAAAAAGTCTGTGGATTTAATAAATATCCTTTTCTCTTTTCGGGAGGAAGGTTATCTGTAATTTTTTTGATTTTTGGGCCCATCATTTGCTCTTGCTCATTCATCGGGATGGCTAATTCAGGTGGGAAAAATGTGAGAAGCAAGTCTTTATCATTATCATGGTAAATAACGGGGGTAGGCACTTGTCCTTGGAATCCGCAAGTTTGACAAAGGGCAACATTTACCGATCCGCTTAGAAGACGCTGTTTTGCACTGGGATCAGAGGATACGTCAAAAAGTTGCTCTATATTTGCTGCTATTGGTTGTCTACATTGTGGGCAGGGTATTTGTTGCTGGGGCATATGGGTATTCCTTCATTTATAATGAGAAATGCAATGCATTCTCGCTTGAATTTTCTATACAGGGGCTATTGTACTTGCTAAAGCTTTCTTTTTTATAAGAGTTTTGTATCATATTAAAAAACAGACCTGATAGATTCTAAAGCCTATCAGGTCTTGGTAAGTTCTTTATCCAAAAATCACGGACTCTTCTAAAAACTTAAGGACTTCTTTATAGAAATCTTCTATAGTTTCTGCTTTTCGCCAACCGTGGCCTTCGCCTTCATATAACTTGAAAAAATGTGGGACATGATTTGCGCGCAACGCCGCAACAACCGTTTTTGATTGCTCTGGAGAAACAGCGCTATCTTCTGTGCCATGAAAGAGAGCAACTGCATCTTTGATTTTATGGGCATGAAAAACTGCCGACCATTTTTTGAAAAAGTCGGTATCTTTTGGTAAAACACCAACCAAGGACGCATTGTAATGTGATTCAAATTTATGCGTGTCAATCTCGAGAGTGAATAAATTGGTGACCGCATAAGAAGCAATGCCTACTTTGAAGAATCCTGGTTTATGGACGAGGGCATTTAGTACGGTATATCCGCCCGCACTACCGCCCATGATAATTAAACGTTTCGGGTCAGCGAAGCCTTGATCAACAAGGGCTTGTGCGCCACCGATAGCGTCTTCTACATCTAGCGGGCCCCAATTTTTACGCAAGGCAAGCATATAACTTCGCCCATAACCTGTGCTGCCACGATAGTTTACTTGCAAAACACCGTATCCACGACTGGTGAAGAAAAAGCCTTCATTACGTGAGTTTGCATTATGTTGTTCGTATTTTTGTGAAGTAGGGCCGCCGTGAATATCAACGATAACAGGCGGTAAACCTTCGCTATCGTAAAGGGCAGAGGAGGGCGGGTAATAAAGTCCATGGACGAGTGTGCCATCGGGCGCAGCCCAGGTGATTTTCTTGGGTGAAGGTAAATAGTCATCTGCAAGATTATCTGCCATAGAGCGTTTGATGACAGTGCATTTGCCTTTTTCCCAGACCACAATTTGCTGGGCAATTTGTGGAGATTCCCCGATGAATGCCAATTTCCCATCTACAGGTGAGGCAGAGAGTTGGATAATATGTGTATAAGGTGTTTTAACCTCGGCAGTTTTGCCCGTGGTTATATCTACAACCCATAAAGAATGGGTTCCTGCATCATTGCGCACATAAAAGATGTGGGAAGAATCCCACGCCCATGCGTGCATCCGCATGCCTTGGATCCACGCAGGCATCGTCAGCACCGTGCCCGAGACGAGAATCTGTTTTTTGCCCTCTTCTAAATTGAAAAGGCAGAGTTGTTCCCATTCTCCATCGCTTTCAATATAACTTAAAAATTTACCATCTGGAGAAAACTCGGGCTGAAAAATGGGTGTGTCTTCACTGCCTGCTAAAATTTCTATTTCTTCAAAATCAGAGATTGCCAAGCGAGTACCATCCCAAGGCATTTGCGGATGATTCCATTCTATCCATGCAATTTTCTCCCCACTAGGATGCCAAACAGGCTGCATATAAAAATCAGCTCCCTGTGCTACTTTTTGCGGGAAATTTTTATCAGCTAGATTTGCTATAACGAGAGAATCTTGCCCCTCATAAGAGTGGACGTAGAGCGCACGCTGATTATTGGGAGATAGGGTGGGAGAAGCCATTGCGCCAATTTTGGGCGTGATGGGATGGGGTAACCCCTGCTTGAGTGGGATTGCGTATAGTCTGCCATTGCTGGCAAAAACCGCTTGTTTCGAACGTGTAGTGAACTCGCCCCCGCCATATCCAAGTGTGGGCTTGACTGGGACATCTCCCGTTAAATCGCGTTCTGCATCATCTCCCGTTTTAGCCACCAAAACTCCGTGCCCCGAACGTCCTTCTGCCCAAATGAGTGTTTTACCATCATCTGCCCACTGCACATCGTTAAACTGAATTTTGCGTCCAAGTAAAGAAGGCGTAATTGGTGATTTCCAGAGACCGTAGGGTGCGATTTTTTTTGTCATGCGATTCTCCTTATAGAAAAGCCCCTAAAGATTTACTAAACCTTTAGGGGCTTTATAGCATTAAATATGTTTTTCAAACTTCTTGACTAATTTTTTCTTCGGTTTATAGCCTGTAACGCGTTCTTTGACTTCACCATCAACAAAAAACATTAAAGTGGGAATGCCCATGACCTTATATTTCATCAAGATACCAGGGCTTTCATCTGCATCAATTTTCACGACCTTAACCTTGCCAGCCCAATCATCGGCAAGTTCGTGAACGATAGGATCAACCATTTTACAGGGACCGCACCATTCTGCTGAAAAATCGACCAAGACGGGAAGTTCGGACTTTAGTACTTCGCTCTCAAAATTTTTTTCGGTTATATTTATTTCTGCCATTATATTTCTCCTTTAAAAACTATTTATGCACTCTTTATTAGATGAGAAGAGCCTAAGTTTTATTACTTTGGTTATTCTGTTATTCTGGTTGCTTCCCATCTGCCATTTGTATCGTCGTCTCCCCAGGCACCAATCATATGATTTTCATTGGTAAAGCTACCTTGTATTTCTGTATCTCCCGCGAGGATGACCGAGATTTTTGTCACTAGATAGGTGCCAGTATATTCAATCTCGTAAAAGTTTAATTCTATATATTCTCCTGTGTCTGGATTGCCAGTAAAGGTGATTGTGCCAGAATCGTATATATCTTCGCTACCTTCTGTGGTCATAGTATATTCCCATGTGCCAGTAATATCAAAGGAGGCTGGTTCTGGGGGGCTTTCTTTACCACAAGCTGTGAGTAAAAGAGATAGAGATATTAATATAAAAATGAGTTTTTTCATGATTTGTTTGCTCCGTCTATAAGGTTGATTTCGCTGTATTTTAACATGAAATATTTCTCTTTTATTTCTTGGTCCTAAAAAAAGGGTGTTCAATTGGGCTTTCTGTTCTAAGCCCATTGCCCTTTATTTGAGATAGAGTTTCTGGTTTTTGTAAATACTTAGGCTTTTACTGATAGGGACTTTGGGATTCTTGCTGTATAGATGGCTTTATGCTAGACTTTATTTAACTTATCGATAAGGAAAATACCATGCCTGAAAAAATCTTAATAATTGATGATGATCTTGATACCCTGCGCCTTGTTGGGCTAATGCTTCAGAAAAAAGGGTACGAAATTGCAGCAGCAAATAACGGGAAACAAGGGTTGCTTAAAGTAGCGGAAGATATTCCTGATTTGATCTTATTAGATGTGATGATGCCAGAGATGGATGGTTATGAAGTAGCTCGGCGTTTACGCCAGGATCCCCAAACAGAAAATATTCCTATCTTGATGTTTACAGCAAAATCCCAGCTCAATGATAAAGTAACTGGTTTTGAAGCTGGCGCAGACGATTATTTGACCAAACCTACGCATCCTGCTGAACTTCAGGCTCATGTAAAAGCGCTTCTTGCTCGCTCGGTAAAAGTAGATAATGTGCTGCCTCAGCGCAAAATGGAAAAATGGCATCCATGTTATAGTTCACAA
>JABGQV010000108.1 GCA_018648655.1 Anaerolineae bacterium
CCCCGACGAATACGCCAACGCGGACACCGTCGCCAACTGCAACTTATACCAAGACGCCGACTCCGACGAATACGCCAACACGGACGTCAACGGCTACCGCAACTTATACAAAGACCCCGACTCCGACTAATACGCCAACGCGGACACAGTCGCCTACTGCAACTTATACCAAGACCCCAACCCCGACGAATACGCCAACGCGGACACAGTCGCCTACTGCAACTTATACCAAGACCCCAACCCCGACGAATACGCCAACGCGGACACCGTCGCCAACTGCAACTTATACCAAGACGCCAACCTCGACGCCTACAAAAGATCCTAATTGCAATAAAGCGAGTTTTGTCGAGGATGTAAATATTCTTGATAACGCTCTCTTAGAGCCAGGAGAAAGGTTCTCTAAAACATGGAAGTTGCAAAATATTGGAACATGCCCCTGGACATCAGACTACCAAATAATCTTCGTTAGCGGAGATAAAATGGGAGAAGAAGAGACAATTCCATTATTCTCAACAGTTCAACCTGGAGAGATGGTAGATATTACTCTTCCTTTGATCGCTCCAGAAATCCCCGGGGAATATCAAAGCAATTGGCAAATTCAAACCTCACAGGGAGATGTTTTTGGCATCAGCAGGCAAAATGATGCTGATGCCCCCTTCTGGGTAAAAATTATCGTTGAGATAATCCCAACTAATACGCCAACTGCAACATTGTCGTTAACACCTTCTCCGACTTCATCATCTATACCGTCATACACGCCATCACCAACGGCAATCACTTCCCTTGAATATGATTTTGTAGCCAGTTCTTGTGATGCGATCTGGGCTAGTGAAGGCGGTAAGTTGCCATGCCCAGGTTCTGATAGTGACGATCGTGGATTCGTTTTAAGGAAAGATGGCTCTATATTAGAAGGAAATAACCCTACAACACTTCCTGGTTTATTGCTTGCGCCTCAAACTATTCACGATGGCTATATTCAAGGAATATTTCCTGAAATTACAATCCAAAGCGGAGACCGCTTCCGTGCTACTGTTGCGTGTGAAGAGGGGGCAACATCCTGCCTAGTGCTTTTGCGCTTAGATTACCAAGACGAGAGTGGACAAATTCATGATTTCTGGGGCTTTGGCGAACAGCATGATGGACAATATTTTGATGTCGATCTTGACTTAAACTCGCTTGCTGGAAAACGGATTAGTTTTGTGCTAACAGTTTTATCTCTTGGATCATCGGACGGGGATCGTGTATTATGGATTGCGCCACGTGTCATTCATAATGAATTCCCAACAATGACAGCAACTGCCACTATGCTGCCAACCTCAACAGCTACTATATTACCAACACCAACAGAATTTCCTACGGCTACACCCACTCTTACCCCTATATTCTCTCCAACGCCAATGCCTATACCCACAGATAGATCCCCAACTATATGGGATTTGTGGGAGCAAATAAAAAATTGTATTTGGGGTGAAGAATGTACCTTATTTCAAAAATCTGAATGACAATTAATAGTTTAGGCCCTTATTATTGAGAAGTCATTAGTTGTTTACGTATTTTGGCAAAAAGAGAATGAAGAAAGAAGTTCGCTGAAGCAAAAATCTAAAATAAAACCCTCGCTTTCTTGATGGAAACAGCAAGGGTTTTATTTGTGCCAGGGGGCTTATAAAATAGATAAATCTATTTTGTTGTACACGTATGAGTATTGCTCAAATAATTGTATATGAGTAAATTTGTATCTGAGGCTGTTTTCTTGTACAATCAAAGCTCCCTTCCACATATTCTTGAGAGAAAAATATGAACACAATCTCTGTAAAAAACCTCAAACGTATTTATAAAACGACCACCGGTGTTATTCGTCGCAAGACCAAAGAAGTAGAGGCGGTTAAGGATATTTCTTTTGAAATCTCAAAAGGTGAACTTTTTGGCTTGCTAGGCCCTAATGGGGCTGGGAAAACAACCACTACTAAAGTTTTGACTACGCTCTTAATTCCCAATGCTGGAGAAGTGAAAATCAACGGCTTGGATATTGTTAAAGATGCCAACGAAATTCGCAAGCAAATTGGATTCATTTTTGGCGGTGAGCGTGGACTTTATTGGCGGCTTTCAGGTATTGATAATTTGCGTTATTTTGCTAGCCTTTATCATATTGAGCCAGAAGTTTCGAAGAAACGTATTCCCTATTTATTAGATTTGGTGGGATTAAAAGGACGTGGCGATGAGCGCGTAGAAGGCTATTCGCGTGGTATGAAGCAACGCCTTCATGTGGCACGGACATTGCTCCACGACCCCGACATTCTCTTTTTGGATGAGCCAACAATTGGGCTTGATCCTGTTGGCGCACGCGAATTTCGTGAAGTTATTCGTGATTTGCAGGCTGAAAAGAAGACTATCTTGTTGACCACGCATTATATGTTTGAAGCTGATTCCCTTTCAGATCGCGTTGCTGTAATTGACGATGGGATCATTGTTGCTTTAGATACACCCTCTGCGTTGAAAAAGCATGTTCGTGACCTTTCTGTCGTTGAGATTGAGACATTTGGTATTGCTGAAATTGTTGTGAATAAGATTCGCGCTCTTCCTTTCGTGGACGCTGTATCCACGCGAGAGCAAGACCAACGTCAAGTTTTGCTCGTCCAAACTGAACGAGGCGCAGAAGCTGTCCCAGATTTGATGAAGTCCCTCGAAGGGCAGCGCGTTGGGAGAGTCACCGTTCGAGAGCCAACGCTGGAAGATGCTTATGTCCGCTTAGTGGGAGGAAAGTCGTGAGTATAAAAAACCTTTTTCGCTATTGGCGCACTGTCATCACCGTTGCAGAAATTACCTTAAGGCATCAATGGAACGATAGTTTTATTCTTTTCGCGGTACTTATTCAGCCAATGGTAATTGCCATTCTCGCTCTTTTTATGCTGCGTGGCACAGGCGATAATTATGCAATGTTTGTTATCGTAGGAAGTGGTTTGACAGGTTTGTGGAGTAGCCTTCTTTTTATCTCTGGCAATAGCATCAATGGAGAACGCTGGCAAGGAACGCTCGAGGCTTTGGTTGCCGCACCGCTTCCTTTTGATGTGATTATTTTTGGTAAAAATCTTGCGAATGTTGTCCAATCGCTTCTCTCAATGACGGCCTCTTATTTGCTTGCTGCGCTCTTTTTTGGCTATTCGCTTGAAATGACGCTGCCTTTGCTCTTTTTCTCCTCTGTTTTGTTGAGCATCTTTGCCTTTATCAGTTTTGGTTTGATTATTGCGCCCCTTTTTATTATGTATCGTGGCATTCAACAATGGCAAAATGCGATGGAATTTCCTGTCTATATTTTGGCGGGATTTCTCTTCCCTATTGCTCTCTTGCCTGGTTGGACAACGCCAATTAGCTATATTCTTCCGCCATATTGGGCGGCACGTGCGCTTCACGAAACATCTACAGGTGCGGGTGACTTATCAACAATTATCTTCGCTTGGGGTATGATGCTCCTTTTTAGCTTTATTGCTCTCTTTGTTGCCAGCAAACTTTTTAAGCTGATGCTCTATAAGGCTCGCGTAGATGCGAGCTTGAATACGGAATAGCCCGATGAGAATAATTACCAATAACCTCCGTCTTTTTTGGCAAGGCACTCTTCTATCTTATATCGCGCTTTTCGTTTGGTTGCGCCCGACCACTTATATTGCCTCCAAAGTGCTTATGCCTCTTGCGCAAATTCTCTTCTTTTCATTTTTGGGGTCTTATGCCTCAGGTGGCACAAATGTAGATTTTTATGTGATTGGCAACGCGATACAAATTGTGGCCGTTAGTGGGATTTTCGGCGTAACCCTCAGCATCGGTGGTGATCGTTGGAATGGCACCCTTCCCTATCTTTTTGGCACTCCCGCAAATAGGATGATGCTTTTCTTCGGACGCGCCTTTATGCATATTTTTGATGGTGCGTTGGGCGTTGTAATTGCACTGGGATGGGGTGCGCTCTTATTTGGACTTGATTTTTCGCAAACTGACCTTTTTGCACTCGGAATCACAATCCTTGTCACCACCATTAGCACTTGCGGACTAGGCCTCATGATGGGCTGTCTCAGCCTTATCACGGCCAATGTGATGTTCGTTAATAACACCGTTTATTTTTTATTGCTTATTTTTTCAGGGGCAAATATTGTTCTTGAAACGTTCCCAAATTGGATGCAAATTATCTCTCAAATGCTTCCGCTTACGCGGGGTATTGCCTCTGCACGCCTTCTGATTTCAGGAAGTAGCCTCGCTGAAGTCACCCCTCTGGTTTTGGGAGAGTTGGGTATTGGCATCATCTATGGATGGCTAGGGTTTTATCTTTTTAAATGGGTTGAAAATCAGGCAAAGCGTAAAGGAACTTTAGATTTAGTTTGAAATTCCCCCTTTCTAAATCCTGGCTGCCCAATCAGGAATCCACCTCACGAAATCTTCTCGTTGGGGTGGGCTAGACATCCAAGAAGTATCTGGTTCACGGAGGGTAAAACATTCTTTCACGGTCATTAAACGTGGCACAGAGGCAGATTGCGGTTTTCCACGTCCACTTGTCCAACTGACTTTTTGTGTTTTTTGAATATTTTGGGCTAAAGCCAAAGTCTGTTCCACGTCTCCACGTAAATAGGTCAAAACAGCATCATATTCAGCATCTGCCCATAATTTTGGTGCCATACCCCCATTCATGTCGTGAAGTACTTCGCCATCTTTAAGTTCTAATTCATGAACTTTTCCCGCAATCCCTGCGCCTTTGAGTGCCTTATCTAATCCTAGAAACCAGCCTTTCGTAAATGTGACTAAGAGCATCAAATCAACATGGTTTAATGCCAATTCACCACATTCTTCAAACATGCCACTTTCTTCTGCTAAAAGTCTGAAATCGAATCCGCATCCGTTCCACGTGACAAAAGTATAGCCTTCTTCCGCGTACGCCATTAACTCGCGTACCATTTCTTGATTCTTTTCCTTCGTCAATTCTGGCACGCCTTGCCAAAATTTGACTTCTTTGTGTGCAACTGCCGCACAGCTAATGCCTAAGGGAGAATGTTCAAAGAGATTGCCTGAAAAGTCGGGAATGATTTTTGAGATTTCTATATCGTATGAGATTAGTTTCATTGTGAAAATCCTTTATGGAGTATATATAGGGGAGCAAGGAAAAGGATACCAGAAAAATAGCAGAGATATTGAAAACTCCTATAGCTGCCTTTCTCATCGACTATAATTTAGCTTACCAAAGGAGAAAAATATGATTGTCAGGAAAAATATTGTCATCAGTACAGGTGCCTCACGGAGAGTAGGCAAGCAAGCTGATTGCCAAAATCTCGTTCAATGCACCCTAAATGAATACAACGAGTTCGATACCTTTAATATATGGGCAAAAAAATGAAACCAACGCTTATTTTTCTTTCTCTTTTACTTTTGCTCACTTCCTGTCAGCCTATAGCTCTCGTAGAAAATCTTTCACCGACTTCATCTTCAGAGTCGAATAATAGAAAAATAAAAGAAATTCCTTTGGATATAGGCTATGGCGTGGATGGCGGCTGGTATGAACTCTATTTTACAGACCCTGTGCATCCTGAAGCAGATTCTCTTCGAGGCGGACCTGACCGTAAACTTGCTGAGGCAATAGATAACGCGAGACTTAGCGTAGACTTAGCCGTTTACAGTATGAGCCTTTGGAGCATTCGCAATGCGCTTATAGATGCGCTTCACCGAGGTGTAGTAGTGCGTGTGGTGATGGAAAGTAAGAATATGAATAGAAGTGTTCCGCAAGAGTTACTCGAAGCAGGCATCACCATTATTGGCGATCGAAGTGCGGGATTAATGCACGATAAATTCGTCATCATTGACCGCTCAGAGCTTTGGATTGGTTCAATGAACTTCACTGTTGGTGGTGGCTATGAAGATAATAATAATTTAATGCGTTTTTACTCACAAAAGCTGATTGAGAATTACCAAAAAGAATTTGATGAGATGTTCGTAGATGATCATTTTGGGGCAGATACTGTCTCAGATACGCCGAATCCCTCTATTTATCATAACGGCACGATGATTGAAAACTATTTCTCTCCTGATGACGGTGTTGCTGATGTAATTGTAGGCCTGATTAATAATGCCCAAGAAAGTATCATCTTTATGGCATTTTCTTTTACTTCTGATCCGATTTCTGAAGCCATTCAAGCTCGTGCAGAAGAAGGCGTTAGCGTTGCTGGGGTCTTGGATGAAAGCCAAATGAAATCTAATCAGGGTGGGGAATACGATGTCTTAGTTCAAGCTGGTTATGATATTCACGTAGATGGTATTGAAGGATTGATGCACCATAAAGTCTTTATTATTGATGAAGAAATTTTAATTACGGGTTCATATAATTTTAGTCGTAGCGCAGAAGAACGGAATGATGAGAATATTCTTGTGATTTATAATAGCGATATTGCCCAAGAATTTTTGAAAGAGTTTGAAAGAGTGCAAGCGCAAATAGAAATAGAATAATAATTTTCTGTTTAATATTCATCTTTCTGAACTGGGTAGCAATATCATTGCTACCCAGTTTTTTTATTACCCGTAACCTTTTAGAGAGTTCATCGACTATGTAGATAAGACTTATCCAACTAACTAAAAGGAAAAAACTAATGAAGAAAAAGAACTTATTTGTATTTACTGCGTTGACCGTACTTGGCTTGATGTTGAGTGCCTGCGGAGCAACCCCCGCCTCTACTAGTGAGCGTACTGTTGGTGCAAAAGTAGACGCATCTCTAGTTTTTACTGGTGTGGTCGAATCGATTGGTGAAGCTGAAATCGTTGTTGATGGGCAAGTTGTTGTCCTGACACCTGAAATGATCGTCGCTGCTGATTTTGTCGTAGGTGATACGGTTGAAGTCGAAGCATCGGTTGATGAAACAGGTGCAATCGTGGCTGAGTATGTTGAGCTTCATAACGAAGACGATGATGATTCATTTGATGATAGCATGTCTTTATATGGTGTTGTTGAGGGTATTGACGGAAATACGGTTGTTATTGATGGACAAACTTATACAATCAGCAATCTAACAGAATTGGACGATATGATTGCTGCTGGCGATACAGTCTCCTTTGAGTATATTGTCAATACCGATAATACACTCTCCTTGCTGGAGCTTGAACTTGAAGACGAGGATGAAGATAGCTCTGATGACAGCAGTTTGACCGGTGTCATTGAGTTTGTTGATGGGAATATGGTCACTATTGATGGGCAAATCTACTTACTTGACGAGCAAACAGAATTTATGGGTGCCTTCGTTGCTGGTGACGTGGTTGAATTTGAATATATTGTCAATGCTGATAATACTTTGTCTTTGACTGAGATTGAACTCGAAGATGATGACAGTGACGACGATATGGATGATGACAGTGACGACGATATGGATGATGACAGCGACGACGACATGGATGATGACAGCGACGACGACATGGATGACGACGGCGACGACGACATGGATGACAACGGCGATGACGATGATGACGATGTCGATGGCGAAGATGATGACGACGATGCCGATGACGATGATGATGACGACAGCGATGACGATGGCAGCGACGAAAGTGTCAGCTAGGCAAAGCTAAGCCCTTCCCAGATGCCAATAGCGAGAGTGATATACTAGCGTGAATCAATCAAAGCTCTTCTCTCAAAATTGGACGTGGATAAAAATGACATCCTCATCTGAAAGACAAAGTGAATTAGATAGCCTGCGGATGCTTGATCCGCAGGCTATTGGCGCAATCTATGACCGCTATTTTCAAGATGTCTATCGCTTTACGCTCTACAGGCTTAATGATGAAAAGCGTGCAGAAGATATTGCCAGTGATGTTTTTCTCCGTTTGCTAGAGGCGGTCAAGAAAAAGCGTGGACCCAAGAAAAATATCAAAGCTTGGCTTCTTTCGACTGCTGCGCATATTATTACCGATCACCATCGTCGTCACTATCGTCGCCCTACAGCAGAAATGCCAAAAGACTTGGTAGACCAATCTGTTTCTCCATCCCAAGAATTTGAACGCAGCCATCAGAATCATCTTGCTCGAGAAGCTCTCCAGCACCTCACATCTGAACAACAAACTGTTCTCACGCTACGATTTGGGCAAGGTTATTCTCTTGAAGAAACAGCGAAAATGATGAAGAAAAAAAGTAACGCCATCAAGGCACTTCAATTTCGTGCTTTGGCTGCGCTCCGGCGACAGGTCGGGGAGGTAGCATAATGAATAAATATGAAGCTCTTGAAACTATGCTTGAAAAAATCCTTGAGCAAGGTGTAGATATTGAAGTCGCTTTAGCTGAATTCCCTGAACTTGCTGAAGAATTACGGCCTCTCTTGGAATCAGCGGTAGATGTCAACGTACTCGCGGTTCCTTCTGCCTCAGCAGATGTGGTCCGTCGTGGCCGTACTCGTCTGCTACAGCATGCCGCTCAAATACGAGATGCCGTGCCTGCGCCGCGCGCCTCGCTCTTTAACTTTAGACTTGCTACAGCTGCGCTAACATTAATGCTCGTTTTCTTTGTCGGCGGGACGAGTCTCGTCCGCGCCTCCAACTCTGCTTTGCCAGGAGATGGTTTATACGCTGTCAAGCGTGGCTGGGAAAATACGCGCTTTCTATTTGCTGATGACGACGAAACAATCCGCTTAGAGGCCGAATATGAAGATGAGCGCAGAGAAGAAGTACAAAAGCTTTTGGATTACAGTCGTGTGGCAAGAGTCCAGTTTGAGGGTTTAGTCACGCTTTTAGACAGAGGCAAGTGGGAAGTTGCGGGGGTGCCGGTAATCGTATCTGAGCAAACAGATCTCGATGGAAATATCCGCATTGGATCGGATGTTATCGTGAGCGGTCGTACAGAATCAGAGGGCATTGTTTTTGCAGACAAAATCACCTTGAACTATCCTGAAGATAAAGATCATATAATGCCGATAGAAAACCCCGAAGAGGATATTAACGAGCCTGATGAGATTGAGACGCCTGAAATAAACGAAGAAGATGGCGGCGATAATGATAGTGAAGACGATAATGAAGATGGGACACAGATACCAGAGGAAGACGATGAGAGCGATAGCAGTGATGAGGCTGAAACGCCAATACCTGAAGACTCTGAAACACCAGAGCCTGAAGAAACACCAGAAGCCGAAGAAACTCCTGAGCCAGATGATGAGCCAAGTGATGATGACGAGGCTGATGATGATGAGCCAGACGATGATGAATAATGAGCGGGCGAAAGCCCGCTTTTTTGTTGCGAATTTGACCGAAATGGGGTAAATTTATATCTAGCACATTCGTTCTGAACTTTTTTCTCTTTCATCTGGATATAGCCCTACTTTCCTTTTTCTGATGACTAGTTTTTCATTCATCACCTCTGGAGTTCTTATGGCCAACAAAAATAAATTCTATCTTGGACGCACTCTTTCATCTCCTCAAGCTGACCCTACGGACGAAAACCTCTACTACGATCCCCCCGACCTCACAACTCATGCCATAGTAACGGGTATGACAGGCTCTGGTAAAACGGGGCTTTGTGTAACTCTCCTTGAAGAAGCCGCCTTACAAAATATCCCTGCCTTAATTATTGACCCTAAAGGCGATTTGACCAACCTCTTACTTCATTTCCCCGATTTGGCCCCGCAAGATTTTCAACCGTGGGTGGATGCTGAAAATGCACGCCGTAGTGGAAAAAGCGTTGAAGAAAAAGCCAAAGAAACCGCAAAAATGTGGAAAAATGGTCTTAAAGACTGGGGAATAGATTCAGCCCGTCTCCGTGCCCTTAAAAATGCTGCCCAATTTGCGGTTTATACACCCGGCTCAGATGCGGGTATCCCCGTGAGCGTTTTATCTTCTTTCTCAGTACCAAATCTTGATTGGGAGAGCAATAGCGAAATTCTACGCGAAAAAATTGCTAGTACTGTCACGGCGTTGCTTGGCTTGATTGGCGAAAAAGATATTGATCCCCTTCGCTCCCGCGAGCATATTTTACTTTCACATATTTTTGAAAATGCGTGGAGTAAAGGGCGTAATCTCGATCTCACCGAACTTATTCTTCAAACCCAAAACCCACCCTTTGATAAACTCGGCGCTCTCCCTGTAGATAGTTTTTTCCCCACTAAAGCGCGCACATCGCTCGTGATGCAGCTTAACGCCATTCTCGCTGCACCTTCTTTTAAAACATGGCGCATTGGGCAGGCTCTTGATATTCCCGACCTGCTTTTTACCCCCGATGGTCGTCCCCGTCATAGCGTTTTTTATCTCGCTCACCTTAGCGAAACTGAGCGCATGTTTTTTACCACTCTCCTTTTTACCGCAGTCGAAACATGGATGCGGTCGCAGGGTGGCACAAGCTCCCTTCGTGCCCTTCTTTATATGGATGAGATTTTTGGCTATCTTCCACCGCAGAAAATTCCGCCATCCAAACCGCCCTTGTTGCGCATGTTGAAACAAGCACGTGCCTTCGGTGTGGGGCTTATGTTGGCCACTCAAAATCCTGTAGATATTGATTATAAAGCCCTCTCTAACGCTGGCACATGGTTTATTGGTAAGCTCCAAACGGAGCGTGATAAAGAGCGTCTCCTTGATGGTCTTGATAGTGCAGCGGGTGGTTTTAATCGCAAAGATTACGACAAACTCATCTCTTCTCTCGGTAAGCGTGCCTTTATTTTACATAATATTCACGAGAAAAAACCTGCCCTCTTTAGAACGCGTTGGGCGATGAATTATTTAGCAGGACCGATGACACGGATGCAGATACCCGCGTTAAATGAATTGGCTAATGCGCAAATGCCAGAGATAGAGGATGTTGATATTGCGGTGACCCAGCCACGGGACAGGGGCGAAACGCTCGCGTCATATCAACCCGTTTCCGTTGCTCGAGCATCTGCCAGTCGTAAACGGCGCGTTAAAAGTCCTCACGATGGTAGCAGTTCTACGCGTCCAGTTATTCCATCTAGCTACGGAGAGTTTTTTCTACCCTTCAATTTGAGCTTGGCGGAAGCATTTGGCGCAGTAAATCGTCCCCTCAGCACGGATGCAGAGCAAGTTGGCATCGTTTATAAAGCAACTTTGTTGGCGGCTGCAACTGTACGATTTTTAGACCGCAAACACGATGTAGATAATGAAATTTCGCGCATCATTTGGGCATCAAACCCTGACTCGCGCGGTGTTGTGCGCTGGGGTGATGCACCAAGTTTACGCCGAGACTTGCTAACTAAAATGCCCGCGCCTCAATCAAGATTTATGGGTATAGAACCGCCATTGAACACTGCAAAAACGATGAGTGTACTCAAGAGAGATTTTAAAGATTGGCTCTATCGCTCAACAACCTTGAAAGCCCGCGCAAACGCAAAACTGAAAATTTATGCGGGCCCCGATATTTCAAAATCTGGATTTATGCGTCTATGTGCCGCCGAAGCTCGTGAAAAACGAGATGCGGAAATCGACAAAATCACTATGCGCTATGACCGAAAATTGGATACGCTTGATAATAGATTGAAGCGCGAAGAACGCGAATTGCGTCAGGATGAAGACGAATTCTCCGACCGAAAAATGGAAGAAATGGGCACGCACGCCGAAAATGTGATGAGCCTTTTCAGCAGGCGCCGCCGCCGCATGACAACATCGCTAACCAAACGCAGGCTAACTCAACAAGCGAAAGCAGATGTAGAAGAATCTATCGAGGCTATTGATGATTTAGAGCAACAAATTCGTAATCTCGAATCTGAGCTAAAAGAAAGACTTGTTGAAATTGGTGATCGCTGGGGAAATGTGGTTAACGAAATCAGTGAAGTGACGCTTACACCTACGAAAACAAATATCTTTGTAGATGATTTTGGTGTGGCATGGATGCCCTATTATTTGGTTGAATTGGATGGGGATATAGTAGAAGTTCCTGCATTCGGATAGAAAAATAGAAAATAAGTGTTTTTTAAAAAGGTGAATGATGACTTGGTTAATTTTATCAATAATATTTTGGGGGCTCATCCATTCGGTGATGGCATCAATTAGCTTTAGGGAAAAATTGACAAACTGGCTTGGCGCAAAGACGATGCGTTTTTATCGACTCTTTTTCAATATCTTTTCGGTGATTACCTTAATCCCTATTTTGTGGCTGGCAAAGGTTTTGCCTGATAGCACGCTCTACCAAATTCCGATGCCGTGGCTATATCTAATGTTTTTTGGACAAATGATTGCTGCAATTGGAGAGGCTGTCGGTCTTTCCCAAACCGATGTCTGGGAGTTTGCAGGCTTACGGCAAATTGTCGCTCCGCAAAGAGAGGGAGAAAGCAAATTGGTAGTGAAGGGACTTTATAAATATATGCGACATCCACTTTATACCTTTGGATTGCTTTTTGTTTGGCTAACGCCGGTGATGACAGTAAATATGCTAGTTTTATATATTTCCTTGACAGTCTATACTATTATTGGCGCGTATTTTGAAGAACGGAAATTGCTCCGTGAGTTTGGAGAAGATTATGCAAGATATAAAGAGAATACGCCGATGTTAGTACCAAAGTTGTGGGGATAAAAGAGCTTATGCGACACCTTTTCTTGGAAAAAAACTCGGTCCACGTTAAGAAGGTGCTGGGGAGGCTCCCCACGTATGGGAAAGATGCGATTCAGTTTTTTATCCAAGAAAATGACTTTGTGCTACAATTTTGATAATTATGAAAAATAAAAACCTTATTACCACATCTGTTTTAGAGAAATTACAAATCACATTTGAACATTTTCCTGATAATGTGCCGCCTGTAGAAAACGAAACGCAATTTGATTCTGGTCTGAAAGAATTTTTAGCAGCGTATGGAAGTGATTTAGTTTTAGAAGCTGGAGAAACCTTATTTTTAGAAGGTGATTCCGCTGATGGATTATATTGGATTGAAGATGGCGTTTTGGCAATCTTGCAAGGAGATCTCGAAGAACCCCGTGTACTTACTTTTCGCAAGTCAGAACATGTTGTGGGAGAGATTGCGCTTCTTGAAGATATTCAACGCACGGCATCTGTGGCTGCAATAGTTAAGACAGATTTGAAATACCTAAGCAAAGATAAATTTCAGGGATTGCTCTCGTTAATACCGGGATTTGGTATAGAGTTAATGCGCTTGCTTAGCTCTCGTCTTCGAGAAATTAATCCTGCTGAATATAGCGCAGGACTTTATGATCATCTAACAGGGGCATTATCACGTCAGGCTTTTGATTTTCGGTTAAGTGAAGAAATTGAGCGTGCTCAACTATATCGTTATAGTTTTTCTCTTGTATTTCTTGACCTGTCAACGTTAAGTTAAAATGTCCTCTATTTGGTTAAAGTAGAAATGTCCGCTTTTGGTTCAGATAAAGGTGTAGAGAAACCAGTGCGCCAAGGGTGGTCAGCAGCAGGCTTGTGACGTTTGCGAACCTTGTCTACTTTGCGATCAAGATCTTTTGATGACAGAATTTCAGATTGCTTGGCTTGTTTTTTGAAAATGGTATAGGCAAGCTCCTTTCCTTTGTAGAGGATGGCGACATAGCCATCTTCACTCAAGCAGACAGTTACTTTGGCTTTTCTGAAGGCATAAGTCGGGCGGTTGGTTTGGATTTGGTAAACGACATTTTTGAATTGGATACTCAAGTTTTTTGAGATAATTCTTGTTTCTTGCCAAGTCAGGCTTTGGTCAAGATGATCTTTCAACAAAAGCAAGCGGTGAGCGTCGTTATTGCTTCGTGGGGTGACCGCAAAACGGCGATTGAAGTCGTCCATAAACTCAGGCAGATATGCATTGCCTTCTTCCATGCTAGAGATTCCCAAAAGACGCATTTCTTTGACTAAACGATCTTGCATAGTTAAGTTCGCTCGTTCAACACGTCCTTTTGCTTGCGGGGTGTTCGCACAGATAATGGCTATCTCCAATTCTTGCATCGCTCGCCCAAATTGGGTCAAGCTATCCCCTATTCCAACGCTAGGTTGGTTGACCCTGAATATGCCGTGTTTGTCGCTGTAGAAGGCTACAGGTTTGCCGTGACGCTCGATATAGGCTCTGGATGCCGCTGCGTAGCTAAAGAAACTTTCGCTCTTAACAAAACGCAATTCGCCCAATGCCCCGGTTGCGTCGTCTATAAATACAAGAAGTGTACAAGCTGGAGAACGGTCTTCAAACCAACGATGTGGAGAACCGTCGATTTGTACTAACTCGCCAACGCAGGCGCGCCTTTCGCGCATTTGGTGTGCAACTATCTTTTTCGCTTTACGAGGTGTCCATAAATTTTCTCTGATCATAATTTGACGAACGCTCCCTGAAGAGAGTTTCAGACCATCTTTCTCAACTAATTTTTCATGAGCAAAAGTTGGCCCAAAATCTGCATAGAGACTGTGCAATAAATCAATTGCTCGTTGTCTTGTTTCTATGGGTAAGCGATTGTTGCTTGG
>JABGQV010000039.1 GCA_018648655.1 Anaerolineae bacterium
ATAAAGAACAATATTGGGGAAAATTTGGCAATATGTACCAAACCGGAGATTCTGCTCGCAAAGATAAAGACGGGTATATCTGGATCATTGGTAGAATGGATGACGTTCTCAAAGTTAGTGGCTATCGTTTAGGCACCGCCGAAGTCGAGAGTGCAATTACCTCGCATCCTAGCGCAACAGAATCGGCAGTTGTGGGGCTACCACACGATATTAAAGGCAATGCCATTCACGCTTATGTCATTCTGAGCGCAGGTCAAACAGGCAGTGATGAATTAGCCGCAACCTTGCGCGATCATGTTGGCAAAGAATTGGGTCCTATCGCAAAACCAGAATCTATTACCTTTGTTGATAGCCTCCCCAAAACACGCAGTGGCAAAATAATGCGTCGTTTATTGAAGGCGCAGGCAATGGGTGAAGAAGTTGGTGATACGAGTACATTAGCTGATTAATGTAATTGAGTAGGGGCGGGGCTCAGCCCCGCCCCTACAGCAATAAAAACAACACTTTATGGGATGAAAAGCCGTGTGTCTGTCAGAAACAGAAAAAAAAGCGGACTTCATATAGAAGTCCGCTTTTTTTGTTCTAGAGAAACTATTATGCTAAGTTTTCTTAAATAATTTACCTAAGACAAAAATACTATGCTGCGCTAACTTCTTGGGCAGCTTGCAAAATTTCATGTGCTGAGCGCAAAGTGCCTTCGCCCACAGAGCCTAGCATTTGAGCGAGTTCTAATAAACGTGCATCTTTCTTTAAAGCACCAACATGGGTTAAGGTGCGCCCATCTTTGAGCAATTTCTCTACCTTCAAGTGTTGGTCTCCAAAAGCTGCTAATTGGGGTAAATGTGTCACACAAAAAACCTGATGTGTGCGCGCTAATCGCCATAATTTTTCGCCAACTACCATACCAATCCGACCGCCTATACCTTGATCAATTTCATCAAAAATCAACGATGGAACTTCGTCGGCCTGTGCCAAGATATTTTTGAGCGCAAGCATCATCCGTGAGGTTTCACCACCAGAAGCAACTTTTACGAGTGGCTTCAAGCCCTCACCAGGATTTGGCTCTAGCATAAATTCAACTTGGTCAAATCCATTTTTATCAAATGCTACATGCTCACCATTTAGTGGCAATCCCCTTTTGTCGGGTATAGCCTTGAAAGCAACAGCAAACTTCGCTTTCTCCATCCGTAAATCGGCAAGTTCTGCCACAATGCCCGCAGACATTTTTTTTGCGGCGGCCTTGCGCAACTTAGAGAGTTTTTCACCTTGAGTAGCCAATTTTTTAAGTAAAATCTGCTCTTCTTTTTCTAACTCATCTCTCCGCACAGAGGCTGTTGAAATACTTTCTAACTCATGGCTGGCATTTGCCCCAAACTCAATTACGGCTTCTATAGAACCACCATATTTTCGTTTTAGGTTTTGTAATAAATCTAACCTATCTTCCACTTCTTCTAAGCGAGATGGATTAAATTCAACTTTTTCGAGATAAACGCGCAAGTCACGGGAAATATCACCTAAATTTTCTAGGATGAGTTCGGCACTCGCGTGAATTGGGGCTTGAGAGCTGTCTATTTTCGCTAGTGCGGCGAGATGCGTAATTGCCTCCCCAAAAGAATCTGTTACTGGCGGGGTTTCACGATTCCCCTCATCGAGCAGGGCGAGGGTTTCTTGTGCGTGAGAAGCTAAAGATTCGGCATTTGCTAATCTATCGCGTTCTTCTTTCAGAATTTCATCTTCTTCAGGGAGAGGATTAACCGATTCGATTTCTTCTGCTTGATAACTAAGCAACTCAACGCGGTTTTGTGCATCTTTTTGTAGCTTTTGTAATTCGTCCAGCTCGGTGCGAAGAGATGTGAGTTCTTTGTAGGTCGTGCGATAACTGTTAAGGGCTGAATCAGAAGCTGAATAGCGGTCGAGCAAGCTCAAATGCGCGCGTGTATCGAGCAAAGAGAGATGACCAGATTGCCCATGTATATCTATTAGATATCCGCCGAGCGATTTAAGCATTCCTACACTTACTGTTCGCCCATTAACACGCGCAACGCTGCGTCCTTCTGGTTTTACTTCACGGCTAATGGTCAGATAATCTTCATCATCTAATAAGTCTTCATTTTTAAGAATAGTGTGGATATTTGCCCGTTCTTTACCCTCAAGTTTAAAAGTACCTTCTACAATGGCGCGGGTGGAGTTTGCGCGTACCATTGTAGAATCGGCACGTCCCCCAACGAGAATTTCTACAGCGTCGAGAATAATAGATTTACCCGCGCCAGTTTCACCGGTGAGAATGACAAGTCCCTTATCGAAGGTTAATTCGAGTTTATCGATAATTGCAAAATTTTGTATGCGGAGTTCTTTAAGCATAAGCTATAGCCTGAAGCCTGAAAGGTTGTAAAAAACAGCAGGAACGGCAACAAAGAGATAAATTCCCTGCCATATAAGCGAGTAATAATTGCCAGTGAGAAGGAAAAATATGATAACGGGCAAAGCACCGAGTACGATACCGGCTGTGCTAGCGAGAAAGAGATTTTTTGAGCGACGTCCACGTAGAAGGCGGTGCATTATTTTTCCGATGAGCGTTGCTGCGCCACCAGCAATGCCGATGGAAATAAACCACATGAAAAACCCTGCAATAAAAGAGATTGCGCTAATAATTCCGCTAGCAAGAAGAGATAGTAAGCCAGTAGCGACCAAGCCAATTATATAATCGTACCATTCGGCGGTATTGAAAGTTTTCTTCTGGTCTTTAATGCAGTCTTTGCATCTATAACCTGTAGGCATGTGAACGGCACATTTGCTACAAATCAATTCTTCGCAACGATTGCAGCGAAGGTTAGTTTCTGCTGTAGGATGATATGTGCAGTAGGTGGTTTCATAGGTTGGCATAATTTTTAGTCCACAAATTTACACGAGTTTTTAAATAATTAGTGTGAAAGATTATATCTACTTTCCTCTTGCTGTGTTCTTTATTTTTCTGTACTTGGATTCTGATTCATATGGGCTCTTAGATTACGATAAAAATAACCCAAGTCTTCAAAACGAATGAATTTAGCAGAGTATTCTGCAGAATAAACATCCACGCGATCACCAGCATCTAGCCCTATTGGGCTTTGACCATCGACACTAAGAACGGCATTTTCGCTATGAATAGTAATATTAACCGCAACTCCTTCTGAGAGAACAACAGCACGATCAATGGAGAGGTGCGGTGCAATCGGTACAATGAGGATATTTCGTAATTCTGGTGGCAAAATGGGACCACCAGCTGCAAGGGCATAAGCAGTAGAGCCAGTTGCGGTTGAGGCCAGTAAGCCGTCTGCCACATAAGTGGCCAATTCTAAACCATCTATACTAGCAGAAATATGGACAGGGTTAAGGTATTGTCCTCGGCTTACAACAACTTCGTTCAATGCGTGCCATGCCCCTTGTTTTTCTCCTGCTCGAAAAAGCTCTGCCAGAATCATCAAACGTTTTTCAATCCAAAAATTGCCTGCTAATAATTGCTCTAATTCTCCCTGCCAAGCACTACGCTCTACTTGAATGAGAAAACCAAGTTTCCCCATATTAATGCCCAAAATCGGCACCTCGCAAGGAGCACAAAGATGGCCAGCGCGAAGCATTGTGCCATCACCACCGACAGAAATCAATAAGTCGAATTCACCCTCTTTAACGCGTTTTCGTAAATCTTCATCATTAAGTGTGCCTATGGGTGCATCTATCCCCTTCTCTTTGAGATAATCCACAATTGCTTGGGCTTCATCAAAAGCTTTTGGGAATCTTGGATGAATAGCTACAGCTATTTTAGTAGGTATAAATGAAGATGACATAATGCCCTATTATACTGGACTCAGGTGAGTCTTTGGTCACAGATTTTTCTATAGCCACAGCCTCTACAGCGAGCTGGGGAATTATGCGAACACGCTACATTTTTTCGCCGCTCAGCACGTCTCATTTCTGCCAAAATATCGAGTAAGGCATTTTCCAACGCGGGCGTATAATCAACGGCAAAATCTCGATTGCTATAGTGGATAATGCCATAAGGCGGACGTTTTCCCATCGTTTTATGCACCAAATAACAATAAGATGCCAATTGATAGATATGAGAATCGTAGGGGGCTTCTGGTGCGCGCCCCGACTTTACCTCAACAGGGATAATTTTTCCGTGACGCTCTACAAGATAATCTGGTTTGCCGGTAAGACGCATCGGTGCATCGTATAGAGGCTTCTGCACTCGTCCCCACTCATTCATGTCTGAGTATATGACGCGTCCACCCGGCAATCCACTTCGCTTGCGTTGACGGTTGGATTGCCAAAAAAGAAAAATGGCGATGAGAAGGAGAATGAGGGAGATATAAGGCATTTATTTGAATATTGAAAAGTACTCTATTTACAAAACTTGTACTGTACAAAAAGAGACCATCATTACTAGCGCAATGAGAAAAAAAATAATTGCGAGTGCGCGCGTTAGCCCCGATGCAATAACTTGCCTGCCGTGATGCTCATGCATCCTTGTCCCGGCTTTCATCTCAGCTTGGTTTTCAGACTTCTTACCTTTTTTTGCGTACCACCATGCGCGGTGGCAATAAAGATAAGAGCCTATTTCGGAGGAGCGGATTATTTTCATAGCACATTTATTCTAACAGCTTTTAGCATCCCAGCACAGAGAAACTGCCTCTTGAAATCTAAATGAAAACTTTGTATACTGTATTTGATTTGAAGTATACAAAACAGGAATAATCTATACTAGGAGATACCATGTACACTATCCATAAACTCAAACCAGACCGATCGATCACCGGGTTCATCCCTGCATTTAGCGGAGCAATCATTATGGCTCTGATTGGGATATTTTTTGGCATAAAAGCAGCTTTTACTTTTATTGCCATTTTCTACTGGGGCATCTCCGTCTATACATTCATTGGTTTTCTACGCACCGGCAACGCAAACTTCATCATCCCCTCATTATTTCAGTTCTTTGCTGGGCTTGTCGCCTACACATTTGAACCCAAGAGCAGCGGTAATGCCCCTCCATTCCTGGCGTTTGCCGTACTTCTGACAATCATCTTTCTCATCTGGGTGATTTTGTTGGCTGCTACCAAAAAGATGAAATGGCGCGGACGTGAAATCCTCGAGATGGCAGCCGCTCCCGTTGAGGATACAGGTAACGGTTATACTCCTCGTCCGCTGCCGAGCGGAAAAACTGAATTTAGTGAAGAGCAGATTATGGAATTCGCTAAATTTGCCCGCCGTAACCTAATCGCAGTCTCCTATGTCGGAAAAGATAAGGTTGTCTTTGTCCCTGTCGTGATGGGGCGTGAATTTGGCTTCATCGTGGGGCTGAAAAACGACTACATAGACGAAACCTGGGTTTCCTTCGACTTTGATGGCAATATCACCGTCAATATCTCTCATCGTGATTATCTGGAATACACAGAAGCCCTTTCTTTTGATCAGCTCTGCTCATCACTTGGCAATCTCTTTGTAGACTTTATCGAAACCCACCATCGTGGCGAGGGCATTCGCATCATTGCCCGCATGGACGCTGTCCGTGTTGGCATCTTCTCATAGGAGCATCGCATGAATTTCAAAGAAGCTGCCCAATTGGGCAATTATCTCGCTAAAGACTATGCAGAAGATTTCTTTGCTCTGCTGGTCAATTATCAGAATATTTCTGCCTCCGAATCTGCATCCCGTTTGGGGCTGCATATTCGCACCGCACAGGATTTCCTCGAAGCAATGACTAGACTCGAAATTCTCAGAAAAGAAGAGGTCTATGAGAAAAAGCGTCCCTATTTTCGCTATACCCTTCAAAGGGAGCGTATTCAAATGGATATAGACCTGACAAAAATCCAACAAAAACAAAGACCAGAGGATTTAACGCGTCAGATTCGAGAAAAAGCGGACGCTGGTGCAAATTTCTCTCTAGCACGTGGAGGGGAATATATCAGCCACGTCTCGCTCTGGACGGGAAGCGGGCGCGACCGCAAAGAACGTAAAATTAGTCTGACACGTCCGCAAGGCCTCTTCCTCTATCATTTACCCTTCCCCAACGCCGATGCACTCCCCGTTGCAGATATTATTCGAAAAGCAAACGTGGACGAGGAACTTGCTCCCGAAATCCTAGATATTATTCAACTCTTAGAAAAATATCAGGTTATTGAGACGAAGAAATGAGACATGTCAATTGAATTGTATAGTAGGGGCGAGTTTGCTCACAACTCGCCCCTACTTGCGTTTATAATAGACGCCATGTCTGAAATAAAATTCTTCCATCCAATTGAAGTCCGCTACGGGGATTTAGACCCGCAAGGACATTTAAATAATGCTAAATACCTTACCTATTTTGAGCAAGCACGTATCCGCTATTTTGTATCGCTAGAGCTCTTTGAGCCAGGGCAATCTTTTATGGATATAGGCGTGATTCTTGCAGAGGCTAAGGTAACCTATCTTGCTCCTGTTGAATACGGGACACCAGTTAAGGCTGGAGTCTGTACTTGTAAATTAGGCAATAAATCGATGACTGTAAAACAGAGCATTCTTCACGCAGAGACAGGTGAAGTTTATGCATCTGGTTATGTTATTTTGGTTACCTTTGATTATCATACACAGAAGACAATTCCTATTCCTGTTGAAATGCGGGAAAAGATTAGCGCGTTTGAAGGGTATAATTCATAGTTATTGGTGGTTATTCCCTTTTAGGGAGCTTAGATTATCAAAAACTTCGTCCTATAAAAATATAGAGGAACAAAAATGACCTTTTCAAGAATTTCCCAATATCTGCTTAGTTTTCTTGTTAAGTTGCTTAATATCCCTTCGCCAACAGGATATACAGAAGATGCTATTACCTTTATTGAAGAGACCTTTGCTGATTTTCCAGAAATAAGCACAAAGCGAACAAATAAAGGTTCACTCCTTGCCAAATGGTCAGGCGTAAGCGATCATGCGCCGCGTGCACTAACAGCGCATGTAGATACACTTGGAGCGGTGGTTAAACAAATCAAAGCCAATGGGCGTTTGCAAATTTCTCAGCTCGGCGGATTGGTATTAAATGCTGTTGAATCAGAGGGATGTTGGGTTTATACACAGAGCGGGAAGAAAATAAGAGGATCATTTTTGTTGAATAAAGCCTCTAGCCATGTTCATGGAAAAGAGACAATAGAAACACAGCGCAGCACTGAAACAATGGAAATTCGCTTGGACGCATATACTCTGTCGGCAGAGGAAACTCAAGCACTAGGCATTCAGGTTGGTGATTTTATTTCCTTTGACCCACGTGTAGAACAGAGAAATGGTTTTATCCGTTCACGTTTTTTGGATGATAAGGCAGGTGTAGCGATATTGGTAACGGCTATTAAGATGATGCTCGAAGCAAAATTTAAGCCAACCCGCACCACTTATTTTCTCTTTAGCAATTTTGAAGAAGTCGGGCATGGTGCACCAGGTGGCATCCCTGAAGAAGTAACTGAACTCGTTGCAGTAGATATGGCAGCTGTTGGTCAGGGGCAGGAATCAGATGAATTTAACGCGACCCTTTGTATAAAAGATAGCAGCGGACCCTATCACCATGGGTTATCTAACCAATTACGCAAACTTGCTGCAGAGCATAATATCTCCCATAAAGTGGATATCTACCCTTATTACAGCTCTGATGCTAGCGCGGCACTGCGTGCAGGACGCGATATGGCCGTGGCTTTAATTGGCCCCGGTGTAGATGCTTCACATAGTTATGAAAGAACACATATTAAGGCCCTACTTGCCACCACACAGTGGATTATTGTTTATTTGCTAAGTGATTAATTCGTCACAAAGGTTTCCAAGATGAAGTTTGATGCAGTTTTACCGCCAATGCCCTTAAAAAATGTTCCAAAAGTAGCATGTGCTGCTGAAGAAATGGGCTTCGATACTTTGTGGACAACAGAAACTCAGCATGATGCCTTTTTACCTCATCCCCTTATTGCTAATAGCACCTCCAAAATTAATATGGGCACTGCAATAGCCATCTCTTTTGCTCGTTCCCCTGGTGATATGGCATATACGGCATGGGATCTAGCAGCGCAATCTGAAGGGCGTTTTATCTTGGGTTTGGGTACACAAGTAAAGGGACATATCACCAAACGCTTCGGGATGCCCTGGCCTGATTCTGTGGTCGGAAAATTGAGAGAGCAAATTGGCGCAATCCGTGCCTTGTGGAATACATGGCAGATTGGCGAAAAGCTGCGTTATAGCGGAGAATATTATAAATTGCGTTTAATGACTCCCTTCTTTAATCCCGGCAAAATTGCTCACCCCGATATTCCTATTTATATTGCAGGCGTCAATACCGGTTTAGCTCGTTTAGCGGGAGAAATATGCAATGGATTCCACGCACATCCGTTTAATACACCCCGCTATTTAGAAGAAATCCTTATCCCTGCCATAGAAGAGGGCGCTAGTAAAACCAATCGCTCTCGAAAAGATGTGGCAATCTCTCTAACAGCTTTTATAGCCACCACCCCCGAAGAAGCCAATCAGGCACGGATGCAAATTGCATTTTATGCTTCAACGCCCTCTTATAAACGCGTCATGGATCTTTATGGTTGGGGAGATACCGCCGAGAAATTACGCAATCATGTAGCTAAAGGAGAGTGGTCTGAAATGCCCATGTTGATTACCGATGAGATGCTCGAAGAATTTGTTACTTACGCTGATTCTCCTGCCGATTTGCCCGCTGCCCTGAAAAAACGCTACGCTGGCATGGTAGACAGAATTACAATATATACGCCTTTTCTTCCTGGCGAAAAAGATGATTTTTGGAAGAAGATGGTTGGCGCATTTTAGGAAAGATGAACGCTTCGCGTGTGACCTTGGGCTTGCTGCCTCTTTGAAAAATAGCTTTTTCTAAAAAACATTGTGCAATAAAAAAAGCCTCGCCATTTTCGGCGAGGCTTTTAGATTCTTCTTGCTCAGCGGCTTATTCTTCAGCCTCTTCTGTTTTTTCTTCAGCTTCTGCTACTTTTTTTATATCTTCAGCAGTATTCTCCTTGCTTTTGATATTCCCTAAATATTCTGGCAACTCAAAGCCCGCCATTTCAGAAATATCTTGAAGCGGAGGTAAGCTCTTAAAAAGATTAGAGATGAAATTAGATGTGGAAGAACCATCCCCATTTCCACCTGAATCCCAGACAGTGATTTTATCTATATTCAGGTTGCTAATCGCTTCAACTTGCTTCGCAACTAACTCTTCCATTTTCTCAATCATCAATAAAGTTGCGGCAGATTGGTGATCACCATCTACGCTCTCGATTATTTTTTGATAACCCTGAGCTTTCGCGACTAAGAGCTTCTGAATACCTTTGGCTTCTGCCTCGTATTTCGCCAAAATGCCATCAGCAACACCCTGCGCTTCGCGTCTGGTTTTCTCAGCTTCTGCTTCAGCAGCGATTTCAATTTTGTTTTTCTCAATTTCTTCGCCAACAACTTCTTCTGCTCGTAAACGTTCTTGCTCGGCATTATAAATTGCTTGTTGAATAGCAACTTGAGCCTCGTATTTAGCAACTTCAGCTTGCTGTAGCGCAGCCGCACGTTTTACTTCTAACCCAGCGTTATAATTTGCGATATCAGCATTTGAAATATTTTCACCCTGCACAGCATCTGCTTCTTGTTCTTGGACTTTTTTACGCTGATTTGCTTCGGCGGTTTTTCGTCCAATCTCTGCTTCGGCTAAAGCCTTTGCAACTTCAATTTCTTGTTCTTTCATCGCACGAGCTTCACCGATTGCACCACTTTTATCTTGTTGGGCAACATCAACTTTTGCCCTATTAATGGCTTCAGATGCTGCTTTTTTACCGATGCTGGCAATATAATCTGATTCGTCGGTAATATCGGTGATATTTACGTTGATGAGATGAAGGCCAATTTTATTTAATTCTGGCTCAACATTTTTTCGAATTGATTCTAAGAAACTTTCTCTATCTTGGTTAATTTGCTCAATGGTTAATGAGGCAACTGTGAGACGTAATTGACCAAAAATAATTTCTTGTGCCATTTCTTCTATTTCTGGTTGTTGCAAATGGAGAATACGCTCTGCCGCGTTGCTCATGATTTCTGGAGCTGTGCTAACGCCAACCGTAAAGGTACTGGGTACATGAATACGGATATTTTGCAAAGAAAGAGCATTCTCTAAGGGGATATTGATAGTAATTGGCGTTAGACTTAAATATGAATAGTCTTGCACAAGGGGCCACACGAAAGCACCACCACCGTGTATGGTATTGCTAGAGCGCCCTTTTTCTACGCGCCCAAAAATGACAAGTACTTTATCTGATGGACACCGCTTATAACGGCTTGCCATAAAGATAAGGGTAAAGAAAACTAAGGCTACAAAGCCCATCAATGCTAAAGTAAAAAAGGTATTCATTCTATTTCTCCAGAGTATTAGATTTTTTCAACACTTAATGTGTTGTGGTCAATTATTCTTTTTACGCGAATTTTTTCTCCTGTTTTAATCAGTTCTTTTTCTTCTGAGATGGCATCGAATATCTTTAGGGCACCCTGTATGGTGATTTGAACTTGCCCAGTCCCTCTTGCTGGGATTTTCAAATAAACAGAGCCACTTTGCCCAATTGCGTTTTTGATATTGATTGTGCCATCAGATTGCAGGCCTTTCATTTTCATGAAAATAATGCTAATAACCCAAACAGAAAATAAGCCAGCAAGTGTTGCCCCAAAAAGAGTCAAAATTATGACTATATTTGCCTTCACCAAAGCCAAGCCTACCAGCCCAAACATCATAAAAAAGGCGGTGATACCCTGCATAGATAATAGTTTGAAGCTGAAATCAGAATCAGCCGCTGTTCCTGCGTGGTCTGTATCTGCATCAAAGTCGTGGTCTGCGTCTATATCGAAATCGTGGTCTGCATCAAAATCGCTATCCCCAAATCCTCCGCCAACTAGCAACAAAACTGTCCGTAAAAGAAATAAGGTGCTGCCAATTATTGTTGCGGCCCAATAGATAACTTCAATCGTAGATAAGTTTTCCATATTTTCCATCCAAATCTAATCAAAAGGCGATGAACTGATTTTTTATAATTATACTTGATAATATTTTCCCTCATCAATTTATGCACTGATTATAGAAGTGATGCTATATAATTACCCTTATCATTTATCCAATTAAATCCTAGGAAAAGAAAAAATGAATTTTAACGATTATCAAAAGAAATCTCGTAAAACAGCTAAATATCCATCCATTGGTAACCCAATTATTTACCCCGCACTGGGGCTTGTAAACGAAGCAGGCGAAGTAGCTGGAAAAATTAAGAAAGTCTTCCGTGACAAAGGAGGCGAGATTAACGCAGAGAGTAAATCTGCGCTGAAGGCTGAGCTTGGTGATGTGCTTTGGTATCTTTCCCAATTAGCAACAGAGTTAGATTTAACACTCGAAGAAATTGCAGAATATAATATAGATAAACTCTATTCGCGTTTGGAGCGTGGTACCATTCGTGGCGATGGGGATGAGCGGTGAAAACAGTTAAACATACGCTCAGAAAATATACTTACATCTCTAAAACCCTGTATACTCTTCAAGAATCTCCCCTTTTTCTATAGGATGAAAATGCCAACATTCACGCGTAAATCTATTCCTGCCCTCTTTGCTCTGTTGACGATTCTAGCCTACGGACTTTTAATCCCATGGCTCGGGTTTTATTGGGATGATTGGCCTTTCGCGTGGATTGGAGAGTTTCTCGGACCTACAGAATTTTTTCCTGCTTTTAGAAGCATTCGCCCTTTTATTGCCCCAATATTTACATTTACTACTAGCATAATCCTTCCTAGCCCCATTATTTGGCAAATAGCTGGTTTAGGTTTTCGGTTTCTGAGTGCTTTTGCCGCGTGGTGGGCATTGAAGCAAATTTGGCAAAAGAAACCCGCTCAAACCCTTAGTGTTGTGTTGCTTTTTCTTCTTTTTCCCGGTTATAGCCAGCAATGGGTCGCGCTTACCCATATCAACCAAGAATGGATCTCACTCATTTCCTATTTATTCTCTTTTGGGCTAACAGCGCAAGCGCTTCGGCAATCCGATCGTTCAAAAAGCAAAACCATTCTTTCTCTCTTTTTACTGTTTTGGGGTCTGTATCCCACCGAGTATTTTCTCACGATGGAGCCGCTCCGCTTTCTCATTATTTATTTTATTCTTGGCGAAGAAAGCACCAGATTTTGGCCACGGATACAAGAGAGCCTAAAACGCTGGCTTCCTTATTTTTTCTTATGGCTCTCAAACGCAATCTGGCTTGCCTATTTCTATACCAAAGGTACATATAATTCTTATAATGTGGTTGCAAATCAAAATTCCACAAGCATGTTTAGCAAAGTTTTCTATGAGATTTGGGATTTATTTTACAAATCACTCTGGCAGATATGGACACGCATTATCCAGCATATCTGGGAATCACCAAGCGCACCGACCTCCATACTTGGGCTTGGCCTCGTTATATTTACATTTGTCCTCCTTATCATCTACCTTCAAAATCTAGATTTAGCAGATTCCAGCAAAGTAAAAGACAGTTGGGCATCTCAAGCAATTTTTATCGGCACAGTAGGTATCCTTTTGGGACGCATTCCTTCTTGGATGGCAGGGCTACCTTTTAAAATTGGTACTACCTTCGATCGCTTAACAATTTCAATTATGCTGGGCACAGCCTTGCTTCTTGCAGGGATTCTTGAATTGCTTATTAGAAATGAAAAATGGCGCAATATTCTGCTCAGTGTTTTCCTTGCTCTTGCTGTGGGACAACAGTTTTTAAGCGCAAATGAATTTCGTCGAGATTGGGAAAGGCAACGTAATTTGGCATGGCAACTTTCTTGGCGCATTCCCGATATGGAAGAGGGTACTGCTTTAATGACCCATGAATTGCCTATGGTTTACGAAAGTGATCAGTCTTTCACTGCCCCGCTAAATTGGATTTATGCGCCAGATTATCGTGCAGGGGAACTGCTCCCTTATGCTTTTGTAAATATAGAAAAAAGACTTGGTGGAAGCACTATAGAAGTTTTAGATTTTGATATGCCAATTAATGTGCCTTATCGTACAGTGCGTTTTGAGGGGAATACTTCTGAGGCAATTGTCATTTATGCCCCCAAAAGTGGATGTTTGCGCGTTTTAGATTCAACCTATGCCAATGCTGAAGTATATAAAAAAGAAAGCCATTTTCTCACCGATGCAATTTTCCTCTCCAACCCAGCTCAGGTCAAGGTCGATACAGAGAGTCCTACCCTCCCAATAAAATTATTTGGCAAAGAACCGGCTCATGAATGGTGCTATTACTCAACAAAGGCAGAGTTAGCTCGTCAGCGTGGTGATTGGGGTGAAGTTGTCCGTTTAGGAGATGAAGCGGAAAAGTTGGGATATTATCCCTTTGATGCGATAGAGTGGTTACCTTTTGTTGAAGGCTATGCGCAGGCGGGGGAGTTTGAAAAAGCAGAGGGGCTAACAGAAATTGCCCTTAAAAAAGAGCCTCATTTGCGTAAAGCGTTGTGTGAGTTGTGGGCGCGTGTAGGAATGATTTCAGGGCAAGAAAAAGCTCAAAATACTCAAGAGCTTTTGAACTGCACGCCTTAATAAAATAACGCGAATGTCACAACATTCGCGTTTAGAAATAAATACCTATATTTTTCTACCAAGCTTCTCCCCACTTATTTTTAAATGCGATTTCATCGAGTGGCTTGCGCATACGTGGTGCTTTTTCTCGTTCTTGTAGATTTTTGGGGAGTATATTTTCATCACCTAAAAAGCCAATTGCGATTATTGTTAGCGGGGCATATTCAAGGGGGATATTGAAAGCTGTGCGTGCATCATCTTTGGAGAAGCCTGCCATAATATGTGCATATAGTTTCATCGCTGAGGCTTGTAAAATCATCTGTGTAGTTGCTAATCCTAAATCGTGCCAAGCATAATTTTGTTTTCCTCGTTCCCCTTCTTCTTGAGCTACTGCAAGAAGAAGCACAGGCGCGTGTTCTGCCCAAAGACGATTCCCGCTTGCGAGCGTGGCGGCAATTTTCTGATGAGTTTCATCCCCTTTTTGGCCCACAATAAATCGCCATGGTTGGATATTATTGGCAGATGGTGCCCAACGAGCGGCTTCTAATAAATAACTAAGTTCTTCTGTGCTAAGATTACGTTTTCGGTCAAATGCGCGTGGGCTACGTCTATTAGCAATGAGTGGGGTTATATTTGTTGATGTCATTTTTGAAAACTCCTAAATATTTTATTC
>JABGQV010000204.1 GCA_018648655.1 Anaerolineae bacterium
AAGCCTCCATTAATATTTCACTATATTTGTCCAATGACCTTTGAGGGCGAACACTGTTTGAGCAAGATTAAAGAAGTGGCGGCGATTAAAAATTTGGGTAAGATGATCTATTGTAGCTTGCTCGCGCAGCTTTCCTTCTGTTTTTTTGCGTTCTGTAATGTCAATAATTGAGATCAACACCTTAGATTGTGTCAAAGAAGAAACTCTTATATGGATATGATTCTTTTTCCCCATAAGTGTTTTTGTAATTCCCTCACTATCAAAGTGAAAATTACCTTTATAAAAGGAAATCAATTGTTCTCTAAATATCTCTAATGATTCTTCTGTAAAAACATTATTTAGATTATAGAGAAACTCTTCTTTATCTTTGGCTTCATAGATTTTCAAGGTGGCGGGGTTAACATCCAATATCTGAGCTAGCCCCACACATTTTACTATTTCATCAGGATTTTCAACAAAATATAGAGCTAGATCTTCGATACCAGAATCGCGCAAAGAGTCTAAGTATTTAAAGACGAGGGAGTAATCTTCTTCCCATAAGGAAATGGGGGAATTTTCAAAGAAGCTACGATAACGCATTTCACTTTCTTTCAACTCTGCTGTACGTTCTTCAATTTTGTCTTCCAACTCAACATGCGCTTTTTGCAACGCCGCTTCTGCTCGCACCCGCTCGCTGATGTCCAGAATATGCCTAAAGAAGTATTGAAGGTTACCTTCTTCATCTCTTACAACAGACACTCTAATTTCAGCCCAAAAAGCTGAGCCATCTTTTCTGATATATCGTTTTTTATCTTCAAAAGAATCTATTTTATTCTGAAGAAGTTCTCGTAAATAGACCAAACTCTTTTCTGCATCTTCGGGATGGGTGACATCTCGAAGTCCTTTGCCCTTAAGCTCTGAGCGCGTATAACCAAGCATCTTAGAAAATGCCCTGTTAACAAGTAAAAAATGGCCATCCATTCCAGTCATTACCATGCCACTATTAGAACTTTCAAAAGAGCTGCTAAAACGCTCTTCGCTCTCTCTCAACTCTAATTCTGCTTTTTTTTGTCTCCTAATATCACGATCATAACTCAAAATCCCTGAAAACTTTCCATCTGCACTTGCCAATGGAATGCCTTTACGCCAAACATCTACCACACTGCCATCTGGCCTTAAAATCTGAATTTCTCCTTCAGTAGAGTTTAACTTTTGAAGCTGAGGCATTTTTTCTCGAAAGGTCTTAAGAGAATCGATGCTCATTAACTCTTGCATATTTTTCCCATATAACTCTTCTGGACGAGCATAGCCATAAAGTTCAGCCGTACTTTGGCTACACTCAAGAATTGTCCCATTCGCATCTAAAATACTCACTCCATCTGGCGCAGAATCAAAAAGATTACGATAACGTTTTTCACTTTTTTCTAATGCTTTCTCGCCCCTGCCTTGACGGATTGAGCTAGATAGCCACATAAAAAATACTATCACCAAAACAAGAGTTTCTATCCCCTTATTCATTTTCAGGGCACGAATTTGCTCTGCCGCGCCATTGGATTCTAAGATTTCAGATAACGGAGTAGCCAAACCAATCGTCCAGACATATTCTCCTACCCAAACAGGAGTCCAAGCTGCAATTTCTTTGCCCTTTTCAGGGAGCCAGATATACCACCCCACGCCTTCTCTTGCTTCCGCTATATCAGCAGTCATTTCTTCGTAATGGCTGGCACCGTTAACCTTTTGTACCTTGAAAATCTCTGCCATACTTTTCCCAAAATACTCATAAGGAAAATCTTCACTTAAATCAAAAACAACGTAATCAGGAGCATAAATCCAGGCATCACCGTTTTCCAGCAAATGGATTGGTTCGATAAATTTATCAAAAATCTCCTGTTCAAATTCTGAAACTTCCTTGCGTCCATGAATTTCAAATTCGTGCGTGATATATTGATCCACACTACGTGCGGTGGTACGAAGAATCTCTAACTCTGTTTGTTGATACGCAAGAATATTTCTTTCTATGATGATATTTGTCTGGTGCCAAACACTATACCAACCCTGCGCAATGAAAATAAGCGCAATAATTGGCACTAATATATATTGAAAAAAATACTTTTTTATAATATAGGTGAACTTTTCTCTCAGATTGTCCATACACCTTACTCCCACAATATGATTATTAAAATAATCATCACTACACTATATCATTATTTTGGTATTTTTCTATAAGTACTTCCCCTCCCTAAAAAATAACGAACTACAGGTATTTTGAACCTGATTACCTTTGGAAGACATACAGTGACATAAACTTAATTATCATCAACCCATAACTTCCAATACACCAAGAATTGCGGGGGAGAGAGCTCACAACTTTTATTTACTCTAGAGTGTTAAATAATTATCGCCCATTCAAGGAGAATATCGATGACCAAGAAAAAACCTAATGCCTGGCAACAAGCCCTCTATCTCGCTGAAAAGACTCCTGCATCTCGTAATCGCTATGTCGATTTTTTGCGTGCGGTCTCTATAATCGTGGTTATTTTTGGGCATTGGCTGGTCGTTGCCCCTTATATCAAAGATGGCGAAATCTTACTCTCCGATATTCTCTCCATCTCCCCGTGGACACAATGGCTCTCGTGGATTCTGCAAGTTATGCCTATCTTCTTCATCGTGGGCGGGTTTTCAAATAGCATTTCATGGCAATCCGCGCAAAAACGCGGAGAAGGCTACAGCTCTTGGCTCGCCGCTCGTTTACGCCGATTAATCACCCCCGTTCTGCCTGTTTTGGTCATCTGGGCAATTATCGGCATCATCGCAAAATTCTTTAATGCAGATAACAGCATACTGCAGCCAGCATCCGCTTTTGCGCTGCTCCCTGCGTGGTTTTTGGTAGTTTATATTGTCGTTGTTAGTCTTATGCCGCTGGTATATAAAGCCTGGCAACGATTTAATATCGCTTCATTCTGGGTGCTCGTAGCCGCTGCGATCTTAGTAGACCTTGCCGTTTTTGCGCTTGGCTGGAAAGCACTCGGTTGGGTGAATTACATTTTTGTTTGGGTCGCCGTCCACCAGTTCGGGATCGCGTGGCAAGCCCAAATCAAGGACGATGCTCGGAAAATGCTCTTTTGGGCAATCGGTGGCTTGGTGGCACTCATCGCACTTGTCACTTTTGGCCCCTATCCGATCAGCATGGTTTCGGTGCAAGGCGAGGAAATCAGTAATACGCTCCCGCCTAATCTCACCATGCTCGCGCTCGGCATTTTTCAGGGCGGATTATTGCTTTCGCTTGAAGCCCTAATTCGCAAATGGTTGGATAAAAAAAAGGTGTGGGCGGCCACAGTGCTCATCAACGGGATGATTATGACGCTCTTCCTGTGGCACGTGACGGTCTTAATTTTAGTGGCGGGATTAGCCCTAGCGTTAGGTGGGATTGGACTCGGCATCGCCCCAGGGACATCGGCTTGGTGGTTGACAAGACCGATCTGGATTCTGATCCTCAGCACCGTGCTATTAACCCTTGTCCCCATCTTCTTGCGCTACGAGCGACTTCGTAAAATCGAAAAGCCGTCTTTCGTCCCCGCATGGCGATTGCTGATTGGTGCGCTCTTCTTCTGTGTTGGTTTGGCAACACTCACACTAAATGGAATTCCTGCTGATAATTTCCTTGGTATCCGTATTGTGGAATTATCTTTACCCTTTATCGGTGCTGTCATTGCCAAGCTGGATATTCTTCCGTTGAAAAAAATGCGTAGATGAATTTGTAAGAAAGTAAAAACCTTCCGAAAATTAACCTTCGGAAGGTTTTTTTATCTGGCGCTAAGATGTCACTTTATAGCAAGATCATGGTGCCGGTACAAGCTCCGTTTCACCCGGGCCATCGACTGTAACTTCACTGATCTGTTCACCAAAATGAACTTGAGCAACATTATTGCCGGAAGGATCTACCAAGCAATATGTATCGCCGGTATAAGCTTCGGTAAGAAGCGCGCTTTCTCCCGCGGAGATTGTCATAATCTCTTCGGTTTGCAGCATATTGTTGATCCAGTAGATCGTTAGATCTTCTTCTGTTGTATTCACGATGGTAACGTCATAGGGATCACCGGGGATATCTTCTGAGGGTTTATCGCAGGAAATCTTAACTGGTGTAGGCTCAGCTGTAGGTTCTTCTGCAGGCTCTTCTGTGGGTTCAGCTGTAGGTTCTTCTACAGGCTCTTCTGTGGGTTCAGATGTAGATTCTTCTACAGGCTCTTCCGTAGCAATAGCTTCTTGAGTAGCAGAATAAGCCTCACTCGTTTCCCTTGGGCTGGGGTTACCCCGAGAGCTCCACTCTCTAGTGGAACAAGCCATACTTGCTAAAACCAACATTAGCACCGCGACCAAAAAACTATAATTTCTTTTTTTCATTTCTTTACTCCTTCTTATGAAAATGGACTAAAAAGACATATATAGTCGCAAATTTATCATATTATGCTCTAGAAAACCCTTTAAAAAATAAGCTCGTATACTTGTTAAAGTGAGCGTCTAAAAACAACATCCTATATAAACCCGAAAGGTTGACACGTACTCTTTCAAAAAGAAGCATTCCTTCACGCAAATACTCTCAAGCAGGAGATGACACTGGAAAAACCTTTCGGGTTTTCATTTTTAAACGATTAATAAGTCTCTCCTAAAAGCAAAACATAAAAAACTCCATCAAAGACAAACTTTATCAGATATAATAAAAGAAGTATCAAAACAAGGCATCTTAAAGATGCCTTGCATTTCGTAAATTAAACGGAGATTTCATGCAAGAACAGTCTTTCAACGATTTTCTGAGGGAAATCGCCCCACAAGGCAGAACAATGCTTCTGCCCGCCTTGCTAGAAGCGCAGAAAGAGTTTGGCTATATCTCAAAAGAGATGGCTACAGAAATAGGCAATGCCTTGAAGGTCCCCTTCGCAGATATAAGTGGCGTGATTGAGTTCTATTCAATGCTCCACAGCGAACCAACCGCCGAGACCATTATCCGCGTTTGCACCAGCCCAAGCTGTTCGGCGCGTGGCGGGCGAGATGTACATCAGCAGATATTGACCGAACTTGATTTGCTCAAAGATGGTGCAACCGCTGACGGAAAGTATTTCGTTGAAGAAGCACCCTGTCTCGGCTTATGCGATAAAGCCCCTTCTGCGCTAGTAGATGAGACTGCTCTTGGCAGTATCACACCTGAGCTTTTGCTCAACCCACAGGATAATGTGCGCACGGAAGTATATGCCAAAGAGAGTGTAATCACCGGTCGTATTGGAGAAGTTGATCCTTTTAGTTTGGATGATTATCTCGCCAACGAAGGTTTTCTCAGTTTCCCAAACGCGGTGCAAATTGGCCCTGAGAAGATGCTCGATTGCATGGCGGATTCAGGCATTTTGGGGCGCGGCGGTGCTTCCTTCCCGACCAAGATGAAATGGGCGGGTGCAGCGGAGGCTCCGGGTGAGCAGAAATATATCGTCTGTAATTCCGATGAAGCCGAACCTGGCACTTTCAAGGATCGTGTTATCTTAGAAAATGACCCCTTCTCTGTTCTCGAAGGGATGATGATCGGCGGCTACGCCATCGGCGCGTCGAAGGGCTTTATCTACGTACGCGGTGAATATCCCAAAGTACAAAAGACTTTTCAGGCAGCCATTGTTTCAGCCCGCGCAAAGGGCTATCTTGGTGAAAATATTCTTGGCTCGAGCTTTGATTTCGACATCGAATTACGCTCTGGCGCAGGAGCCTATATCTGTGGCGAGGAGACAGCCCTCTTTGAATCCATTGAGGGCAAACGTGGATTTCCGCGTTTAAAGCCTCCCTTCCCGACCACGCACGGACTTTACCAAAAGCCGACAGTCATCAACAACGTCGAAACCTTCGCCAATATCTCGCTCCTTTTTCGCATCGGAGTGGATGCTTATCGCAGCTACGGCACAGAAAAATCGAGCGGCCCCTGGCTCTTCAGTGTTTCGGGTGATATAGCCAAACCTGGCATTTACGAAATCACCAACCCAACTACACTCCGTGAATTGCTCGAATGGGCGGGCGGTGTGAAAGATGGCGCAGCCCTGCAAACTGTCTTGCTCGGCGGCGCAGCAGGGAAATTCGTTCACCCCGACCAACTGGATGTACGTCTAACGCAAGAAGATGCCCACGCAGCGGGATTAACCCTCGGTTCTGGAGCGGTGGTCGTGCTCAGCGAAAACGCCGACTTAAAACAAACTCTTGCAGATTTAGGCCACTTCTTCGCCCACGAAAGCTGTGGGAAATGTTATCCCTGTCAGCTTGGGACACAACGTCAAGCCGAGATACTCGACCGAAATTTGACGGGGTCGGTGATCGAAGGTGATTTTACCCGTCTCGAAGATGTGGGCTGGACGATGACAGACGCATCCTTGTGCGGATTGGGGCAGACTGCCGCATCCGCTGTTTTGAGCGCGATGGAGCATTTCCCTGAGCAATTTAAATAGTACAGTCTCTGAGCGCAGCGACCGAAAGGGAGCGCAGACGAAGAGTGATTTGGCAAACACCGTCCTTCGTCTACGTGCTTCACTTCGTTCAGCCCTCCGCTCAGGAACTGGAGAATAAATATGAATAAAACATTTACCCTAACCATCGACGGACAATCCGTTGATGCCCCACAAGATTCCACCATCCAGCAAGTCTTGGAGAGTATCAACAAACCTGCTCCACTAATCTGCGCTCACGAAGCAACTACGCCCGAAGGGCTATGTCGACAATGCGTCGTGGAAGTAGAGGGTTGGCGCGTTCTGGCTCCTTCTTGTGTGACCAAAATCAATGAAGGGATGGTGATCCACACCGCGAGCGAGCGCGTTATCCGCTCACGGCGCACCATTCTTGAAATGCTGAATGCGAGTGTAGATTTATCCGAGGCGCCTGAACTCCAAGCCCAAATGGATGAATTCGGCGCAGATCGTGAGCGTTTCCCACACGCGAAAACGCGCGAGCAAGATGTAAAAGACGATAATCCATTCTTCGTGCGCGATTACGAAAAATGTCTGATGTGTTGGCGTTGTGTGCAGGCTTGCGGCGATGATATTCAATACACTTATTCTATCTCTGTGGGCGGACGTGGATTTGAAAGCAAAATTTCAACCTTTTTCGACAGCCCGATGCCAGAAACAAGCTGCGTCTTTTGTGGGAACTGTGTTGCGGTCTGCCCGACGAATGCGCTGAAAAGCAAGACCGAATTCTTCATGGAACAGGGTTTGGATTATGATGAGATTCGGCAGGAAAAGCGGGCTGAGAAGAAGAAAATGGGAGGTGGGAAATGATTTTTACGACACTCACTATCAAACGTCATTGCGAGCGGAGCGAAGCAATCTCCCTCACAGTCTTGGGGATTGCTTCGTCGCAAAAGCATGCTTCTCGCAATGACAGACGAGGAAACACCCCATGATTAAATCTCAAAAATCTGTTCGCTCCACCTGCCCATATTGCGGAGTCGGCTGTCAGGTTGATTTACAAATCAAAGATGAAAAAATCTTCCGCGTGGACGCGCCTTTTGGCGTTGCGCCAAATTTTGGAAGGCTATGTACGAAAGGTCGCTTCGGGGTGGATTATGTGCATCACCCCTCACGATTGAAGACGCCACTTATTCGTAAAGACCTCGGCACGAAACCCCGCCAAGCCATCGGCATAGAAGGTTTCCGTGAAGCCACTTGGGATGAAGCTCTCGACCTTGCCGCAGAGAAATTCGCAGAAATCGTCCAGGCAAAAGGCGCGGATGCTATCGGCTCTTTCTGTTCGGCGAAGGCGACCAACGAAGATAATTACCTTTTTCAGAAATTTGTGCGTGGCGTGATCGGCACAAATAACGTCGATCATTGCGCGCGGCTTTGTCATGCCGCATCGGTCGCGGGGCTGCAAATTGCGCTTGGCACATCGGCGATGTCTAACTCGATTGCCGAGATGAAAGACCTCGATGTCTTCATCGTTGCGGGGTCGAATACCACCGAAACGCATCCGGTTATCAGCACATTCCTTCGGGAAGCGGTCGTCAAAAACGGAGCCAAGCTGATCGTCGTCGACCCACGTCAAATTGAAATGACCCAGTTTGCCACACGTTGGCTCCGTCAAAAACCGGGCACAGATGTTGCTGTCTTTCAGGCGATGGCGCAGGTCATCATCCAGGAAAACTTATACGATTCAGATTTCATCCAAAAAAGGGTGGATGGTTTTGACGACTACGCCGCATCCATCCAAGAGAGTACGCCCGAATGGGCAGAGCAGATTTCGGGCGTGCCAGCGGCGGAGATTCGTGAAAGCGCGCGGCTCTACGCCAACGCCGAAAAAGCCGCGATCTACTGGGGCATGGGCATCAGCCAGAGCGTCCACGGCACCGATAATGCCCTTTCGCTCGCAAATCTCGCGCTGCTGAGCGGCAATCTCGGCAAAACAGGCACGGGATTGAACCCGCTGCGTGGGCAAAATAATGTGCAGGGATGCTCGGATGCGGGTGGCCTCCCGAACGTTTTCCCCGGCTACCAAAGTGTGACTGATCCCGAATCGCGAGCGAAATTCGAAGGTGATTGGGGCGTGGTGCTGAATCCCGAAGCTGGGTTGACGACAATGGAGATGGTTGACGCTGCCGAAAAGGGCGTGATACGCGGCTACTACGTGATGGGCGAAAACCCAATGATGAGCGAGCCAGATTTGCGCCACGCCCGCCACGTGATGGAAGAACTCGACTTTGTGCTCGTGCAGGATATTTTCATGAACGAGACGGGCGAATATGCTGACATCATTTTGCCTGCATCCAGTTTTGCAGAGAAAGAAGGCACTTTCACGAATAGCGATAGACGCGTGCAATTAATTCGTGAAGCCGTGCCCGCCCCCGGCGAAGCCCGTGATGATTGGGAGATTATTTCTGATTTGGCAAAACGCGTAGAAGAAAAATTAGGGAGGAAAACGAGTGCGGGCTTTGAGTTTGACTCTGCTTCTTCTATCTGGGATGAAATGGCACGCCTGACACCAGATTTTCAGGGCATCACCCATGAGCGCATTGAACGAGAAGACGGCGTACATTGGCCCTGCCCAACCCCCGATCATCCGGGCACACCCTATTTATTTGCCGATACTTTCCCCAGCGGAAAAGGTCAACTAACCCCGCTAAATTATCGCCCTTCGCAAGAATTACCCGACGATGAATATCCGCTCCTGCTTTCAACGGGACGCGTACTCTATCACTGGCACGGCGGCACAATGACCAGGCGTTCAAAACTAGACGATATTTACCCCGACCCAACCGTCGAAATCCACCCGAAGGACGCGAAACCGCTCGACATCCACGCAGGCGACTGGATCAAAGTCCGCTCACGGCGCGGTGAAATTAAAGTAAAAGCCCTCGTCACCAAACGCTCCCGCCCGGGGATGGTCTTCATCCCGATCCACTTTGCCGAAGCGGCAGCGAATGAATTAACGCTTGACGCAAGAGACCCGCAGGCAAAAATTCCTGATTATAAGGTTGCAGCGGTAGTGTTGGAAAAAGTAAACTAAACAAGGATGAATAGAAAATAATGATCTTTCTTCGACTGCTTCCTGTTATTTTAAGCTTATTGGTACTTGGCGCGCATTATTTGCGCTCTGGCCCCTTTTCCCTGGTGTTAGTCTTGGCTGGGCTGCCTTTTTTGCTTTTCGTCAAAAAAACTTGGGTGGCGCGCTTGATACAAGTTGTTCTCATCCTGGGCGCATGCGAATGGATCAGAACCCTTTTCAATCTCGTTGCAGAAAGGCAACTGCTCGGCGAACCCTGGACTCGACTTGCTCTTATCCTCGGCGTGGTTGCGCTCTTTACTGGATGCTCTGCCCTTGTCTTTCGCTCTAGCGCGCTCCAAGAGAGATATGAGTTGGCCAATTCAAACAGAAAATGAGTTGACTCTTGATTCCCGATTATAAGATTGCAGAGATGGTGTTGGAGAAAGCATAAAAGAAAATTTATTGGTAAATTGAAAACCCGACTTATTAAGGAGAAAAATGAAAACTATTATCGTTACTGGTGCCAATTCAGGTATTGGCAAAGAAGCTGCTCTGCGACTTGCGCAGGCAGGCAACCAAGTGATCATGTTGAGCCGTGATAGCGAGAAATCCAGAACTGCCCAGCAGGAGATTATTTCGGCAACTGGCAATCAGAACGTCGTTCTCATCCCTGTTGATCTGGCAGAACCAAGCTCTATTCGCCAAGCTGTTGCAGAAATTCAGGAGAAATATCCTAAGATCGATGTCTTGGTCAATAATGCCGGTCTTTACAAAGTCAAACGAGACGAAAACTCAACAGGGGTTGAAATGAGCTTTGCCGTCAACTATTTGGCAACTTTCATGCTGTCAGAACTTCTGCTTGATAATCTCGCCACCAGCGGGAACGGACGTATTGTTAACGTGGTCTCGGAACTGTACAAGAGTGGCAAAATCAATTTTGATGATCTGATGCTCGAAAACGGCTATAAAGTCGGTAATGCTTATGCAAACACCAAATATGCGGCGGTACTCTATTCAGCTGAATTGGCTCAGAGAGTGAAGGAGAAAGGAATTACGGTCAACACATTGCATCCCGGCATTTTAGGCACAGATGTTTTCCGAGATTTTCCAAAATTCCTAAGCAAAGTGATGAGTATCTTTCTTGAGAAACCAGAAAAAGGCGGTGAACGTATTATTTATCTTGCAACCGATAATGCGGTCGCACATACGACAGGAAAATATTTCTACAAGCTGGATGAACATGATATAGAAATTTCGGCAGAAGAAAAAGGGATCACCGAAAGATTGTGGAAACTCTCTGAAGAAATGATGGCTGCCTAGAAAATATCAAAGCGAAATCGCCTTCCGAAATTCGGAAGGCGATTTTTTCTACCATAAAGGTGACTGTCATTTGCCAACTCATCACCAAACGCTCCCGCCCGGGGATGGTCTTTATCCCGATGCACTTTGCGGAGGCGGCAGCGAATGAGCTGACGCTTGATGCGAGAGACCCGCAGGCGAAAATTCCGGATTATAAGGTCGCTGCAGTGATACTGGAAAAAGCGTAATGAGTGACGAGTGAGAAGTGAAACCGCCTTCCCCAATGGGGAAGGCGGTTTTTTTAAAATCTATTTTGCTTAATTACGAGTGCTTGTTATGGCAGTACCATCCATCATTTGAAATGGAGAATCATTATGTAATTCACCATAGGTTGAAATTATAAGTTTTTTTTCTTTTCCCACTGTTTTTTCTTCTGCAGAAACTTTAATAACACCATTAGCATCAATATCAAAGGTAACTTCTATTTGAGGAATGCCACGATAAGTTGGGGGAATATCTTCAAGATAAAATCCACCTAAAGACTTATTATCACTAGCCATTGGTCGTTCGCCTTGCAAGATATGAATACAAGCAGATGTTTGATTATCCTCTGTGGTAGTAAAAACTTCTGTTTTCCTTGTAGGAATCGTTGTGTTACGCTTGACTAGACACCTCATAACACTTCCTGAAGTTTCAACCCCTAAAGACATGGAAGCAACATTCAATAACATTGTGTCCCGAACAGTCCCAGAAAGTACCCCTGCGTGAATAGATGCACCGATTACAACAACATCGTTTGGGTCTACACTAAAATCAACCGGTGCTCTGAAAATTTCTTGTATTTTTTTTCTAACTGCTGGTATTTGCGTAGACAGCCCAACAAAAACAATTTTCTTCTTATAATATTCAGGGTGGTTATCATAATAATCCCAATCAGAATCTTTTACCGCTGCCTGACAACATGTTTCAACTCTGGCAACAAGATCTTCTGTCAATTTATCAAAGTGTTCTCTGGACAACGAAACATTAATGCTCTTCCCTCCTAATTTATCCATATAAATATTGTGGACAAATATAGTGGTTGTCTCTAACTCAGAGAGAGCTATCTTGGCTTGTTCTGCCGCTTCCATGAGTCTCATCTGTGCAATTTTATCGTTTGATAGATTAACCCCATGTTTTTTAGAAAAATCATCAGTAAGAAATTCAGCTATTCTCTTATCGAAGTCTATACCGCCCAACAAATTATCACCATTAACAACATGAACCTGTGCTACTCCATCGCCAATTTCCATGATTGAAACATCAAATGTCCCTCCTCCCAAATCACAAACGATAATAAGCTCATCTTTTTCAACACCATATGCTAAAGCTGCTGCAACTGGTTCAGGTATCATGCGCAACACATCAAAACCACCTTGCTTTGCGGCTAAATAAACTGCCTTTTTTTGCTTTTCTGTAAAATATGCTGGAACGCATAAAACTGCTTGAAATTTATCATCTGTAGAATACTTTTTAGCATTATTTCTGAGGTCAGCAAATATTTTTGATGCAATATCTACGTAGCTGTCTGGAGAACCATAGCTAATAGCCCAACCTGGATGTCTTTCATCAATATGTCTCTTTACTCCAAAAAAAGCTCTGTCTGGATCAGCAAAAGCTTGAATAATAGCAGGGGTACCTACGGCAACATCATCATTCTCCAGATAAGCAACAACTGATGGAGTGAACTTCTCACCACGCTCATTTCTTATGATGATTGGTGTCCCTTCATGAATAATTGACACAGCTGACTTAGTGGTACCAAAATCAATCCCAAATATGGAACTGTTTCCGTAAAATTCTTGCTTTCCAGTGGGAATGTCAATGATTCGATCGTATTTTTTGATTCTAGGGTTAGGGTTTCGCGCAATTACTAATTCACCTTCTTGTCTAACAGAAGTTTTTAAAGGTGTTTGAGACTTAATAGTTTTTCGATAAATGTAGTCATACACATCATCAATAGAAATCCATTCTTTATACGGGCTAGCTTCACCTGTTTTAATGCCTTCTACAAAATAATGTGTAAACAAAGACGCTGATACTTCACCAAGAATTCGATCTCCTTCCCAAGCAAGCTGCAGGGTGTCCGTTGCGGAAAGAACTACTCGTCCGTATCCATTCCCCTCAAATATCTCCGTGTTTATTTTTGTCCCGATACCTGACTTAAATCCTTGAATTGCAGAACCACTGTAACAACAATCTAAAATTAGAACTTGACGATTTGATCTACTTTCATCCATTTCTTCAATGACAAAAGATGATGGTATCGATGTTGCTTTTAGCCAATCCATATTAGTTTGCTTTGTGGCTAAATACAGCCGCCCTTTATTATCAATCACTCCATGACCAGAATAATAAAAAAATAACATATCATCAGGCAACTTTTTAGAGAAAAAAGCGAGTATTTCTTTTCTAAGCACACCATCTGATTGGTTAACCTGAAGATTTATGTGGTCAAATCCGCCAATTTGGCTGTCTCCCAGTATTTTGGCTAGTTCTTCTGCGTCTTTAGCAGGACTAGTTAACTTTTGAAGTCGTTCGTCTTCAAACTCATAATTAACAATAATAAGTGCAAGCTTTCTATTGCTCATTTCAAAAGTATCCCCCCACTCCTTTTAAGCCAAGTTTCAATTAATTTCTTCTGTTCACTAGCGGATAGCCCTGTTACTTCTAACTTATCACCATTTAATTCCAAGACTACAGAACGACCTTCATTTCTCGTACTCCATCCTAAAATAAAATTGATAAAAGTAGAGATTACACCACCTGATGCAGCCAAGGTGATTAATAAAGTTTCCCAAGAGATAACATCTCCTGCTTTTGAGCCTTTTTTTGTTTTTTCTTCTCGTAAGTAATCCGCATTTTCAATATTAAGTTTTAATATCTCATTCATTAATTGCTGAGAAAGTTTTGCGATTTCATCGCTTGTGTCGTGTTGGTTTCTTCCAAGTGTCAAGCTCAACTTAATATTTTCCATGGATTTTCTCCTTATTACCCTAATTTATAAATCTACGAAAGAAAATGCAAACAAATTAACTAATCAATATTATACGGTAAAACAATTATCACGCTCAGCTATCTTCTACCCAACTCAAATCATATCTAGGCAAAGAAACCTGCTCTTCCTTCGAATACACGTCAAAATGACCTTCAATTCCCAACGCTACGCAACCCATTTCCCAGTTGGCAGACCAAATCCCAAGGGCGACGGGGGCGTAGTATTGGGAGGCGGTCGCGGCGTAGAAATCGAAGGATTGCAAAGTGCCGCTTTTGTCGGTTACGGCGACGCAGCGGGTGGTTTGTCCGTTATAGGAGGAGGGTGCCCATTGGCAAATCTCGTA
>JABGQV010000066.1 GCA_018648655.1 Anaerolineae bacterium
TTGGGTTTATAAAGGCGAAAAACTGCCGCAAGTAGAAGAGAAGGCTGAAGAAACCAAAGGCGTCTACGTTAGTAAGTAGATTTCTTGCTCAGCTTCTCTAAGGATAGAGGTTATTTTTATGTTGATGCCAAAACGATTTAAATGGCGTAAACAAATGCGTGGACGAATGCGTGGTAAAGCACTACGCGGTGCTGAAGTTAATTTTGGCGATTATGGCATTCAGGCTTTAGAGCCGGGTTGGATTTCGGCTCGCCAAATCGAAGCTGCTCGTCGTGCAATTGTGCGTTCTATGAAACGTCGTGGTAAGGTCTGGATTCGTATTTTTCCTGATAAGCCTTATACAAAGCGTGCTGCCGAATCCCGTATGGGTAAAGGTAAAGGTGCTGTAGAGTATTATGTTGCGGTTGTAAAACCTGGCCGTATCATGTTCGAAATTGGCGGTCTTCCAGATGATGTGGCTGTAAAAGCTTTAAAGCTTGCGCAGTATAAACTGTCAATCAAAACCAAGATCGTTTCTAGCAATATAGGAGATGAATAGACATGAATGCGACTGAATTACGCCAATTGTCTATTGGCGAGATTGAAGAAAAGTTACTGGACGCTCGTGAAGAGCTGATGAAGTTCCGTTTTCAGCAGGTAACTGGTCAGTTAACGGATACCAGCCAAGTACGCTTTGTGCGCCGTGATATTGCTCGTATGAGCACTATTCTTAAGGAACTCGAAGCTGGGGCTGAACTGGAAGGTGAAGCATGAACGAACGTCGGCGAATGACTGGTTTTGTAACCAGCGACAAGATGATGAAAACCGTTGTGGTTGAAATTACGCGAACTTATAGACATCCTCTATATCGTAAAGTTGTTCATAATAGTAAACGTGTGAAAGCACATGATGAGCTAGAATGCAATATTGGCGATGAAGTTCGTATTGTAGAGAGCCGTCCACTATCCAAGACTAAGCGCTGGGTGGTTGAAGAAATTATCAAACGCGAAAAGCGTACTGCTGATGCAGGTGTAGGAGAATTAAGCGATGATACAAACTGAATCCCGTTTGAAAATTGCAGATAACACTGGCGCACGCGAAATTTTGGTAATCAATGTGATGGGTGGCTCAGTAGTTAAATATGGTGGCATTGGTGATGTTGTTATTGCTACAGTTAAAGTTGCCTCACCTCAAGGCTCTGTAAAAAAGAGCGAGATTGTGAAGGCCGTAATTGTACGTACATCTAAAGAATGGCGACGTGATGATGGATCTCGCATCCGTTTTGACGATAACGCGGCAGTGATTTTAGATGGCGATAGCCAAAACCCTAAGGGTAGTCGTATTTTTGGACCAGTGGCTCGCGAATTGCGCGAACATGGTTTTACAAAAATCGTTTCCTTAGCCCCAGAAGCACTGTAGGATTTTAGGAGCAAAATAATGAGAAATAAAATCCGCAAAGGCGATACCGTAGAAATTATTAGCGGACGCTTTGAAGATAAAGGAAGACGCGGTGAGGTGATTAATGTCATCCCCAAAAATGACCGCGTTGTTGTGCAAGGAGCAAATTTGCGCACCAAACATCAAGCACAAGTACAAACACAAGGGCGTACCATTAATCCTGGTTTGATTAGATTTGAAGGACCTATGCATATTTCTAATGTAATGTTGGTCTGTCCCAAATGTGATCAACCCACACGTATTGCTGTACAACGTGATGAAGATGGTGCTCACCGTGTTTGTAAAAAATGCGAAGCAATTATTGAATAGGGTATTGATTATGAATAAAATGAAAAAGTTTTATCACGATGAAGCAGTACCCTCGTTGACAAAAGAGTTTAGCTATACGAGCGTGATGCAAGTCCCAAAGATCGAAAAAATAGTTTTGAATATTGGGCTTGGCGAGGCAAAAGAGAACCCTAAAGTGATCGAAGCCGCAGTTGGAGACATCTCCACCATTACTGGGCAAAAACCAGTATTGACTAAATCACGTAAAAATATCGCAAATTTCAAATTGCGAGAAGGTATAGTAATCGGCGCAAAAGTGACTTTGCGCGGTGAGAAAATGTGGGCTTTCGCAGATCGTTTGATCAACGTTGCTCTTCCGCGTGTTCGTGATTTTCGCGGTATTTCGCCAAACTCCTTTGATGGACGAGGCAATTATACTTTGGGCCTGAAAGATCAATTGATTTGGCCTGAAATTGATTATGACAAAATAGACAAAATGCGCGGTATGGAAATAACCATTGTCACTACCGCACAAGATGATGACCAAGCACGCTCTTTGCTGACATTGCTTGGAATGCCCTTCAAAAAGGAAGCGTAACTATGGCAAAAAAATGTATGCAGTATCGTGAGGAGCGACGTAAATACCCAACCCGTGTCCGTAACCGCTGCCAACGTTGTGGTCGCCCTCGTGGCTATATTCGCCGCTTTGGCTTATGTCGAATTTGCTTCCGTGAACTAGCGTTAGAAGGCAAGATTCCTGGCGTTACTAAGGCTTCATGGTAATCGGGTAGAGGTGAAATTATGAGTATTTCTGATCCTATTGCAGATATGTTGACCCGTATACGTAACGCGGTCATGATTGGTCAAACAACTGTCTCCATGCCTAGCTCCAAAATGAAAGTTGGAATTGCCAACATCCTTAAGGATGAAGGTTATTTGGACAAGGTAGAAATTGTTGATGGTGAACGACCTAACCAGCCTGTACTAAGTGTGCGGGTTAAATATGTAGGTAAGCGTCGCGAACGCCAATCGGTTTTAACCGGTTTGGAAAGAGTGAGCCGTCCAGGACGCCGTGTCTATACCAAAAAGAGAGATATCCCTTGGGTTCTTTCAGGTATAGGTGTTGCGATTTTGTCTACTCCTAAAGGAGTAATGACAGGACAAAAAGCTCGTTCTTTGGGTGTTGGTGGCGAACTCCTCTGTAAAGTTTGGTAACCGGAGGTTATAAATAATGTCTCGAATTGGACGTTTACCTGTAGACATCCCTGCGGATGTACAGGTTAATATTAAAGGGTCTTTTGTTAAAGTAAAAGGCAAAAAAGGTGAGATGCAACGTCAGTTCTCGCACCGAATGGAAATCGCACTTGATGATGGACAGGTTAACGTTACACGTAAATCTAACCATCCGACGGAACGTGCCCTTCATGGAACGACGCGTGCACTAATTGCCAATATGGTAGAAGGTGTTACTAAAGGCTTTGAGAAAATTTTAGAGCTTCAAGGCGTTGGTTATCGTGCTGAACTGAAAGGCAAAAACCTTATTTTAAATGTAGGCTATTCACATCCTGTAGAAATTGCACCAGTGGATGGCATTAGTTTTGAAGTAGATTCTAAAACCAAGCAGATTAAGGTGATGGGCATAGATAAGGAAGTTGTAGGCAAAGTTGCTTCTGAAATCCGCAAAGTTCGCCCTCCAGAACCTTATCATGGCAAAGGAATTCGTTATCTTGGTGAATATGTCCGCCGTAAGGCAGGCAAAGCCGGGAAAGGAATGTTGTAATTATGGCTGTTAAAAATCGTGCCGCCGCGCGCATCCGACGTCATGCTCGTGTGCGCAAACATATTTCTGGAACCCCTGTACGTCCGCGTTTAAGTGTTTTCCGAAGTCTCTCAGGAATTTATGCTCAAGTAATTGATGATGAGGCAGGTAAAACTCTCGCCTCAGCTTCTAGTATTGATGCAGAATTGCGAGACAAGATGGAAGGCTTGAAAAAAATAGAACAAGCCCGCTTAGTTGGCGAAGCTATTGCTGAACGCGCAAAAAAAGCCGGAATTACCAGTATTGTCTTTGATCGTGGTGGTTTCCGTTATACCGGGCGTGTAAAAGCTTTGGCTGATGCCGCGCGTGAAGGTGGCTTACAGTTCTAGGACTGAGTGGAGAATACTATGGCAAAATTCAATAAAAAACAGAAGTTTGAAAAAGACGATCTTGACGAACGTATGATCGAGATTGCCCGTGTAGCAAAAGTGGTCAAAGGTGGACGCCGTTTTCGGTTTCGCACAACTATAGTCGTTGGCGATGGGAAAGGCAAAATTGGCATGGGTATTGGCAAAGCCAATACCGTACCTGATGCCATCCGTAAAGCTTCTGACCGTGCACGCCGTGACCTTCATTTTGTAAACCTATCTGATACCACCATCGCACACAAAACTATTGGGCGCGTTTCCGGCGCAAGAGTACTCTTGAAACCGGCTTCCCCCGGTACAGGTGTTATTGCAGCAGGTGGTGTTCGTGCTGTTTTAGAAGCTGCTGGTGTCAAAGATATTTTAACAAAATCTTTGGGTAGTAATAATGTTCTTAACGTAGTCAAGGCAACTTTTGATGCATTAGAGCAATTAAAATCACCAGCTGAAGAGGCATCTCGACGTGGTAAAGATATAAAAGATCTCATTCCATTCTGGGAACGGAGAAATTAACCATGGCAAAGAAAACCGCTGAGAAAAAACTACGCGTTACTTTGGTAAAAAGCCCAATTGGATATAATAAACGGCAAAAAGCCACAGTCCGTGCATTAGGACTCCGCCGCATGAATCATACAGTAGAACATGTGGACAACCCTGCTTTGCGTGGCATGCTTTTCAAAGTTAGCCACCTCATCAAAGTAGAAGAGTAGGATTTTGATATGAAATTACATGAGCTTGTACCAAACCCCGGTGCAAAGAAAAAAAGAAAACGTGTTGGACGTGGTATAGCCGCTGGCCAAGGCAAAACAGCTGGTCGTGGTTATAAGGGACAAAAAGCCCGCTCAGGAAGTGGTGGTGCTTTGTATCGCCAAGGTGGTAACTTACCTTTCTTCCGCCGATTACCATTTATGCGTGGTAAAGGGATGCACGTTCGAAATCGAATCAAATATAATGAAATCAATCTCGATCAATTGGCAGATGCATTCAAAGCCAATGCTGAGGTAACCCCAGAGAGCTTGCATGAGGCTCGCCTTTTACGTGATACTCGTAATCCCGTTGTGCTTTTGGGACGTGGCGAAATAAAAACCGCCCTTAAGATACGTGTACACCGTGTAAGCAAAGGCGCGCAAGAAAAAATCGAAGCCGCTGGTGGTAGTGTAGAGTTGATTAGCTAACTTGTCGTAGGCAGGAGACTTTCTATATGAAGTCAAAAATTTCTGGTTGGCGTTATTTATGGACATCCGTAGATATTCGACGTAAATTACTTTTTACGTTGGGTTTCTTGGCTCTCTATCGAGTAGCCGCCAATGTTCCCGTTCCAGGCGTAGATTTTACTGCGTTGGAAGCGTTTCGTTCTAGTGGTGCAGGAGGAAGCATTTTAGGTTTCCTCGATCTTTTGTCAGGCGGTACCGTCTCTCAATTCTCACTTCTATCAATGGGCGTTTATCCGTATATTACAGCGCAAATTATTTTGCAATTACTTACGCCCATTATCCCTGCATTACAACAACGCATGGAAGATGACCCTCGTGAGGGGCAAAAATGGATGGAAAAATGGACTTATATCTTAGCTGTTCCTATGGCTATGCTTTCTGCTATAGGTCAAGTTAATATCTTCAATTCATTTGCTACTCAAAGAGGTTTGGCTCAAATCGTTCCCTTTGGTTTTTCAGGTGATCTTATCCTTCCTTCCTTAACTGTCCTCTTTGCAATGACAGGTGGCACCATGTTTGCTATCTGGCTTGGAGAATTGATCTCTGAATACGGAATGCGTAAACAAGGTCTTTCCTTAATCATTTTTGCAGGTATTGTGGTTAGTTTGCCCAGTAACCTTGCTCGAATGATGAGCGATGAGCAAAACCGCTGGCTATTATTAGCACTAACGGTTATTGTTTTAGTCTTAACCATTTACGCTGTTGTAGTAGTACAACAAGGGCAGCGTAACGTTCCTGTTATGTACCCTGGTCGACGTATGGGAAACCGCATGTCTATGCCTGTCAAAGGCTCATTGCCTTTGAAAGTTAATATGGCTGGCATGATCCCGCTTATTTTTGCCAGTGCTATTTTGCAATTTCCTGCTATTGTCTCCAGTTATTTTGTGACTTCACCAACGGCATGGATTGCAAACTTTGCACAAGGTACACAAAATACATTTGATGGTACAGGCGGCACATATTGGCTTATTTATTTCATTATGGTCGTTGTCTTCACCTTCTTCTACACCGATGTACTCTTTGCGCAGCAAAATTATGGTGAAAACCTAAAGCGTATGGGTGCGCAAATTCCTGGTGTTAGCCGTGGTGCACCAACGCAACGTTACCTTACCAAAGTTCAACGCCGCATTACTTTGCCTGGTGCATTATTCCTTGGCCTCGTTGCTGTTTTGCCTTACTTAATGCAATTTATTATGCCAATCTCCTCACAAGGTTCGGGCTTATTGCTTGTATCCTCTGCAGGATTGCTTATTGTTGTTGGCGTAGTTCGCGATGTTTTCCAAAATATCGATGCCGAACTCAAATTGCATGGATACCAAGATTCAATTCTTGTAAAATAGAATTTTTATTAGGATGAAGTGCTTCAAAGCGTTTTTGTCCTTAGCTTGAGTGCCCTAAATAACATCTTCTTGGTGTTAGCAATGTTGAAAAACAGTTTACTCCAAGAAGATGTTTGGGTGTACTGCTCAAGCCTAAATCACGTACGATGCGGCGCACGTCATCATTCCGCAACTGTTTTTCTGTGTTTGATATAGGAGCCTGATTTTATGGCGAAGTATGTTGTTTTGCTTGGATCACCAGGAGCAGGTAAAGGCACTCAAGCTGATATTTTAACAAAAGAAACAGGTTTGGCTCATATATCAACAGGCGATTTATTTCGTGAACATATTGCCCAAAAAACAGAGTTAGGAATTTTAGCTCAAAGCCTTATGGATAAAGGTGAGTTTGTTCCAGATGATTTAACAATAGCGATGGTCAAAGAACGTATATCGCGTGCCGATTGTGAGCAAGGTGTTATTTTAGATGGCTTTCCACGTAACCCTGTTCAGGCAGACGCAACTAAGCTTATGCTCAATGCAATGGGTTCAAGTGTGTCTGTAGTACCTTATATTATTGTTCCTGAAGATGTTCTTATTCAGCGCCTTTCTGGGCGTTGGACTTGTCGAAATAGTGGCCATGTTTATCACACAATGTTTAGCCCGCCAGAAAAGGAAGGCATTTGCGATTTGTGTGGAGCTGAACTTTATCAACGCGTTGATGATACTGTGGAAACAGTAAAGAAACGACTTCGTATTTATATGGAAAGAACATCACCACTTATAGATTATTATCGTAAACAAGGCAAACTTGTTGAGATAGAGGGTGACCAACCCATAGATAGTGTGACAAAAGATCTGCTTGCTACGCTAAAGAAGTAATTATGTATTGGGCAAAAAGAAAAGTAAATATTAAAAACCCTGCTGAAATTGAAATAATGAGAGAAGCAGGGCGCATTAACGCCACAGTTCACGCTGCTGTGCGAGAAATGCTAAAACCAGGTGTGACTACAGCCGATCTCAACACGATTGCTGAGGAAGTGCTAAAGAAGCACGATGCAATATCGCCCTTTAAAAACTATCCCGGACCTTACCCCTTTCCTGCATCCATTACAGTTTGCATTAATGAGGAGTTGGTGCATGGGATACCAAGTAATAAAAGGAAATTAAAAGAAGGCGATATAGTTTCAATTGATTGCGGCACGTTTTTTGGTGGCTTCGTAGCTGATTCTGCTTTTTCAGCGGGTGTTGGAAAACTCTCGAAAGAAGCACAAAAATTAGTGGATGTGACTGAAGGTGCCTTAATGGCAGGCATTGAAAAAATGCGACCGGGTAATAAAACTGGTGATGTTTCTGCTGCCATTCAAAAACATGTTGAAAGCCGTGGCTTTTATCTCACAAGAGAATATACAGGTCATGGAGTTGGACGAAAAATGCATGAAGCACCACAGGTGCCAAATTATGGCACTGCTGGGCACGGTTTACTTCTTCGTCCTGGGGTTACTATCGCCCTAGAACCGATGGTACTTGTTGGAACAGCGCAGACTAAAGTTCTTGCTGACCAATGGACAGTAATTTCTGCTGATAGATCATTGACGGCACACCATGAACATACAATTGCCGTAACCGAAGGAAAACCTCTAATCCTGACTGTCCTTTGATCAAAAGCAAGAAAAACTGTAAAGATAAATAAGCTAGATACTAGACGGAACAGAAATCAGCGAGTATAATGCAGTGTTTTGGCTGAGCTAAGTTTTAGTTCTAAAGTAGGAGATGTTATTATGAAAGTGTCACCATCTGTTCGCAAGCGTTGTGCGAAATGCAAAATTGTTCGACGCAAAGGCAAATTGTACGTTATTTGCGAAAATCCTAAACATAAACAGCGACAAGGTTAGAAAATATTATGGCAAGAATCGAAGGTGTTGATCTTCCCCGTAATAAGCGGGTTGAAATTGGGTTGACCTATATCTATGGGATCGGCCGAACGCGTGCAAAGAATATCTTAGCCGCGACTAATGTGAGTCCCGACCAACGTATTCAAGATTTATCTGAAGGTGATTTGGCTTTATTGCGTGAATTTATTAATAAAAATTACACGCTTGAAGGCGATCTTCGCCGTAAAAAGCAGATGAATATTAAGCGACTGATTGAGATTGGTTGTTATCGTGGTCTTCGTCATCGTCGCGGACTTCCTGTCCGTGGGCAACGCACGCGAACAAACGCTCGTACCCGTAAAGGTCCTAAAAAGACTGTTGCAGGTCGTGGCCGTCGTCGTGGCGCAACTAAATAATTTAGCGAGGAATTATGGCTAAAGCACAAAAAACACAAAAACGCCGTGGCGGAAAGAAAACAAAACGTACTTTGTCTAAAGGACAAGTACATGTTATGGCTTCTTTCAATAATACCATTATCACGGTAACAGACATGCAAGGTAATACTGTTGCATGGGGGAGCGCTGGCACAGTTGGGTTTAAGGGCTCTCGCAAAAGCACTCCTTTTGCAGCACGCCTAGCAGCCGAACAAGCAGGTAAAGCAGCTCAGCAATTGGGCGTTCAGGAAGTTGATATCTTTATCAAGGGTCCTGGTCCTGGTCGTGAAAACGCAATCCGTGCCATTCAGGCAGTGGGAATCAAAGTACGCTCTATTGCAGATATTACTCCGATTCCACATAATGGTTGTCGTCCCCCCAAGAAACGCCGCGTTTAGTAAAAATAAGGAAAGAATAGTATGGCGAAATATATAGGTCCGGTATGTAAATTATGTCGGCGTGAAGGCGAAAAGCTATTTCTTAAAGGAGAGCGTTGTTACTCTCCGAAATGTTCGTTTGATAAACGTGATTATGCTCCTGGTCAACATGGCCGGAATATGAGTCGTCGTAGAAAACGTGAGTCGGATTACGGTAAGCAATTACGTGCTAAACAGCGTGCTCGTCGCGTTTATGGTGTTTTGGAACGTCAGTTTAGCAAATACTATAAAGTTGCATTGCAGCAACGCCGTGGAATAACTGGTTTAAACTTGCTCCAAATTCTTGAATCTCGTTTAGATAATGTTGTCTACCGTATGGGGTTTGCCTCTAGTCGAGCAGAAGCTCGCTTAATGGTAACTCATGGTCATTTTATTGTGAATGATCGCCGCACTGATATTCCATCTATGCTCCTTTCGGATGGAGATGAAATTGCTGTGCGCGAAAGTTCTCGTAAAAAGACTTATTTCAAGACTTTAAGTGAAATTGTAGAAAAACGCAATGTCCCTGCATGGCTTGAACGAGATGCAAAAACCTTAGCTGGAAAAATGAGTCGTTTGCCAGAGCGAGCTGAGATTGATGGTAGCTTGAACGAACAGCTTATTGTTGAGTATTACTCACGCTAACGAAGAATGATTATCTAAGTAGAGTTTTTCTGTTTAGATAGGGAGAGTGAACCGTGACAGGTATCACAAATATGGTTATACCGAAAGTCGAGAGAGAAGCTGAATCTCGTAACTATAGTAAATTTATTATCAGCCCCTTAGAACAGGGTTATGGTGCCACTATTGGTAATTCGATGCGACGTGCTCTTTTGTCGTCTTTACCAGGTGTTGCTGTCACTTCTATGCGGATTGCTGATGTATTACATGAGTTTACAGATGTCCCTGGTGTGCGTGAAGATGTTGTCCAGATTATGTTACAAGTCAAACAAATTCGCATGAAATTAGATGGTGTGGATAGTATTCGCATGCACCTTGAAGTGCGTGGTGAAGGTGTTGTAACAGCCGCTGATATCATTGCACCTCCAGAAGTAGAAATTGTTAACCCTGAGCTTTATTTATTCACAGTGGATAATAATACTGCTGAGATGGATATTGAGTTTTCTGTAGAGCGTGGCCGAGGTTACTCGCCCGCGAACGAACGCAGTGGACATATGCCAATTGGAGAAATGCCGGTAGATGCATTATTTAGCCCGGTTAAGCGTGTAAATTGGGATGTCTCATCTGCGCGTGTTGGTCAAAGTACCAATTATGATAGCTTGATGCTAGAGATCTGGACAGATGGCTCTATTGCCCCTGAAAGGGCTTTGAGCATGTCTGGCAAAGTTTTGATTGAACATATACGGCATATTGCTGGTGTTAGCGAAGAATCGCTAATGGCAGTGATTGAAGAGGAAGAAGAAGAGGAAGGCGTAAACAGCGAAATTGCTGAAACTCCTGTAGAAGCTCTTGATCTTTCAGTACGCGTTTTCAACTCTTTGAAGCGCACAGGTATCACGACGGTTGGCGATGTGCTTGATTTACTTGAGAAAGGCGATCAGGCAATTATGTCCATCCGCAATTTTGGTGAAAAGAGTCTCGACGAATTAACCCAGAAAATGACAGAAAAGGGTTATATGAGTGATGAAGACGAAGTAGAAAGCGAAGATAACGCGGAGTAATATAAGATGCGACATCAAATATCAGGAAAGCGATTAAATCGCTCCACAGGCGCACGCAAAGCCTTGCGCCGCACTCTTATCCGACAGCTTTTTGAGCATGAACGGATTAAAACAACAAAAGCAAAAGCTCAAGCTATTCGTGGCGAAGCTGAAAAACTGATTACTATTGCCCGAAATAGCATAGAAGCCGAAGATGCACAAAAAGTGCATGCCCGCCGCTTAGTAGCAAAAAAATTAGGAACTAACAAAGATTTACCTAAACTCTTTGATGAAATTGCTCCTCGTTTTGTTGACCGCCCCGGTGGCTATACTCGCACCCTTAAACTTGGCCCTCGCAAAGGCGATGGTGCTGAAATGGTGCTAATTGAATTAGTAGAAGAGTAAACTAGGGAGTAGCAGGACAGTAGAACAGTTTTCTAAAACCTGATTTACTGTTACTTCATTAGTTTATTGAAAGAATGGCACGTTACCAGATTATCCTTGCTTATGACGGCACCGAATTTTTCGGTAGTCAGCGGCAGGCAAAAGTCCGAACTGTGCAGGGCGATTTTGAGAAAGCTTTGCAGAAAATAGGATGGCGAGATAGTTCAGTTCTCATAGCTGGGCGCACTGATGCAGGTGTCCACGCTTCGGGACAGGTAGTCGCTTTCGATTTTGATTGGAAGCATAACCTTAACGATTTGAGAAATGCACTTAACGCTACTTTGCCCGCTGAGTTGGCTGTGAGCTCGGTCAAAATTGCGCCGGATGAATTTCATCCGCGATTTGATGCGACCGCCCGCTTATACCGTTATCGAATTTTTTGCCAAGAGACGCGAGACCCGCTAAGAGAACGATTTATGTGGCGAGTTAAACCCGCGTTGGATGGTGAAATACTCAACAAACTTGCAGAAATGCTCCCGGGAAAACATGATTTTTCCGCCTTCGGCTCCCCCCCCCGTCCCGGAGGCAGTACGGAGCGTCACTTGATGCAAGCGAGTTGGAGAAAGCAAGCTGATGAATGGATTTTTGAAGTGGAGGCAAATGCCTTTCTCTATCACATGGTACGCAAGTTGGTGTTTAAGCAAGTTATGGTAGCCCAGCACAAAGTTGATGTAGAGAAATTTGCCCAATCTTTAGCCAACCAAGCTGAAATCACGAGCGGAATCGCTCCTCCAAATGGTTTGACACTGGTTGAAGTATCCTATCCCGATAATCTGAAATTTATATCTAAAATATAATGTCTAAAGTCCGATGTCTAACGTCTGACGTCAAAAATGGAGAGACGAAGTGTACAAAACTTATTATCCGAAAAAAGCTGAAATAGAGCGCGATTGGTATATAGTAGATGCCAATGGTGAGAATTTGGGTCGTTTAGCGACCAGAATAGCCACCGTTTTACTAGGCAAACACAAACCCACCTATACGCCTGGCGTACCGATGGGTGATTATGTCATTGTGACCAATGCTGGTGGTATTACCGTAACTGGCACGCGCACCAACTCTAAGTTGGATACGAAAAAATACTATAGACACTCTGGTTATCCTGGCGGTTTTAGCGAAAAAACTTTGCGCGAACAACTTGCTACTTTCCCAGATCGTGTTATCCGCTCAGCTGTTTGGGGTATGTTACCTCACAACAAAATGGGCAGAAGTTTACTAAAACGCCTCAAGGTTTATGCAACGGATGAACACCCCCACACGGCGCAAGAACCCAAAGAATTGAAATAATAGAGGAATTATTATGACTGAACGATATTTTGAAGGAATTGGTCGTCGCAAAGAAAGTACTGCCCGTGTGCGTATTTCAAATGGATCTGGCGCGTTTATTGTCAATGACAAAGAACTCGAAGCCTATTTCACTCGCCACGGCGATACAAATACAATCTTGGCTCCCTTTGCAGTGACTGGTGAAAAACGCAACTCTTTTGATGTGAGTGTTCATGTTAATGGTGGTGGCGTAACAGGTCAAACTGATGCCGTTTTACTAGGCTTGGCTCGTGCCCTCATCAAATTTAACCCTGAATTGCAACCCACGCTCCGCAAAGGTGGCTACCTTACCCGTAACCCCTTGGTCAAGGAACGCAAAAAACCAGGTCTCAAAGGCGCACGCAAGGCTCCTACATACACCAAGCGTTAATCTTTTTTTCATACAAAACTCAAAAGCTAATGTTTTTGCATTAGCTTTTGCGCTTTAAGTTAGGATAATTTTATGCTCAATCTCCTCTCCACCTTAAATCTAGAAAACGCCGAAAAACTCATCCTTCTTAATGCAGATGAGTTAAAAGATGCTCACGTTCCACCTTTTCAACCAGATTTTCCTGTTTTGATATGGGGAAATGCTCCGCTGGATTTGGAGGGGATTTGTCGTGTCTTGCAGACCACCTACTCGGTTTCTCATTCTCTGCGAATAGCTACTGAAAGCGGAGTTTTAACAGACCTAAATTTAGGCTTGCTTGCTGCTAATGGGAAGAATACCGAAGTAAGCGCTATTTTCCTTTCGGCCTTAGACGCAGGTACTTCACTATCGTCTTTTCAAGAAATAGTTGCTCACCTTCGCGCCCCAAATGGATGCCCCTGGGATCAAAAACAAACTCATAAAAGCCTGCGTCCACATCTGCTAGAAGAATCTTACGAAACTCTTGATGCTATAGGTGTCAGTGATTATGAAGGCATGGCAGAAGAATTTGGTGATTTGCTACTTCAAATTGTTCTACATGCTCAAATTGGCACCGAAGAATCTAATTTTTCTATGAGCGAAATTATCAAAGGCATTTACGATAAAATTCTCCGCCGACATCCACACGTTTTTGGGGAAGAAAATCTAGATAGCGTAGACGAAGTTCTCTCGAATTGGGAAGCTCTCAAAGAAAAAGAACGCAAAGATAGTGGAAAATCTGAAAAGGGGATATTAGATGGTGTTCCCCTCTCATTTCCTGCTTTAAATCAATCGCAGGAATATCAAGAACGTGCTGCTCGTGTTGGATTTGACTGGGGAGATATCAGTGGTGTACTTGATAAGTTAGTGGAAGAAATAGTCGAAATCCAAGAAGCCGAAACTGAGGAAGAAATTGCCTCAGAGATAGGAGATCTCTTCTTTGTTCTAGTAAACTTCGCCCGCTGGCAAAATGTGGATGCAGAATCTGCACTACGAGAAGCCAATATTCGTTTCAAAGGTCGGTTTAGTTATATAGAGCAATGTGCACGAGGGAGGAAAATTTCTATACAGGATATGACTTTAGATGAAATGGAGTTCTGCTGGGATGAAGCGAAGAAAAATGGGCTGTAGGGAATGATACTTCTGATGTCTAAAAAC
>JABGQV010000044.1 GCA_018648655.1 Anaerolineae bacterium
GCTAATCACCCGACACGTTTATCCACCTTAACTTTGTCATTTTGTGGTCTTGACATTGGGGTTCACTATAGATTGTTCACATGACAACCTGCGTGCTTTTTAGACCTTCTTTCACTTTGAAGGTTGAATAATTATACCGCTATATTTATGCCATGTCTTGTTCTGATTAGAAAAAAACTTGTGTTTTAGCTTAGCTTTGATCTTAGATTCAACATCATTAGAGAAGCTTTTGATGAAATTTAAGGTATATTTTTTAATATTTATAGCAAGGTTTTTAAAAGAAAAAAGCTGACAGGTTTTCAAAACCTGTCAGCTTTTTTTGAATAAAAGTCAGACTTTATTCTTCTTTATCGTAATTCATCTTTGCCATTTGCTCGTAGAGATTCCAGCGTGCTTCGGCATCTTTTTGAGCAGATTTCATGAGGGTTTCAGCTCTTTCTTCGTTATTCTGGGTGAGAACTCGGAAGCGGGCTTCGTTATAGGCAAAGTCAGAGACGGGGATTGAAGGTGCTTTTGAATCCAATTTAAGGGGATTCTTGCCTGCTTGAGTATTGTCAGGATTATAGCGATAAAGTGGCCACAAACCAGATTTGACAAGCAGTTTTTGCTGGGTCAGGCCGTCTTTCATATCGTAACCATGCGCGATACAGTGACTATAAGCAATGATGAGGGAGGGGCCGTCAAAAGCATCGGCTTCGCGGATGGCGCGGAGGGTTTGCATATCGCTGGCACCCATTGCAATTTGCGCAACATAGACATAGCCATAAGACATGGCAATCATGCCCAAGTCTTTGCGGGCAATCTCTTTACCGTCTGCGGCAAATTTGGCAACTGCACCGATGGGGGTAGCTTTGGAGGATTGACCACCAGTATTGGAATAAACTTGTGTATCCATAACCAAGATGTTCACGTTGCGCCCAGAGGCGAGAACATGGTCGAGACCACCGTAGCCAATATCATAAGCCCAGCCGTCACCACCGATTATCCAAACGCTCTTATCAACAAGTACGTCTGCCAAGCCGAGTAAATCTTTGGCTTTGGGGTTGCCTTTACCTTCTAATCTTTCTTTGAGCGTATCAACACGAGCGCGTTGTGCTTGGATGCCAGCTTCATCTTCTTGCTCTGCATTGAGAATATCGTTGACCAACTCTGTGCCAATCATATCTGCTTGGGCGTTGAGTAGTTCTCGGGCATATTCAGCTTGTTTATCAACTGTGAGGCGCATACCAAGACCAAACTCGGCATTATCTTCAAAGAGTGAGTTTGACCATGCAGGTCCACGTCCATCACTATTGTGGGTATAAGGCGTGGTGGGGAGGTTGCCGCCGTAAATGGAAGAACAACCCGTTGCATTGGCGATGATAGTACGGTCGCCAAAGAGTTGTGTAACCAATTTGATATAGGGGGTCTCACCACAGCCTGCGCAGGCACCAGAGAATTCGAAGAGGGGTTGCAATAACTGCGAATTTTTAATGCTACCCAATTTGATAGCAGTGCGATCAACTTCCGGAAGATCTAGGAAGAAATCCCAGTTTTCTTTTTCGGTTTCACGAATCGGAGGTTGTGCTGCCATATTAAGGGCTTTGCGTTCTGGATTTGTTTTATCTTTTGCAGGGCAAACTTCTACACAAAGTTGACAGCCTGTGCAATCTTCGGGAGCAACCTGAATGGTGTATTTTGTGTCAGGGAGTTCTTTGAATTTTGCATCTATACTTTTGAAGGTTCCAGGTGCATTATCAAGCAAGGCTGGGTCATAAACTTTCTGACGAATAACAGCATGTGGACAAACGAAAACACATTTACCACATTGAATACAAAGATCGTCTTCCCAAACAGGGATATCTAGTGTCAGATTGCGTTTTTCCCATTGGGTTGTGCCAGAGGGGTAAGTGCCATCATCAGGCATTGCGCTAACGGGGAGATCGTCGCCTTCGCCCAAAATCATTTTGCTGAGGACATCTTTTACGAACTCAGGTGATTCAACAGGGACAGGTAAACGACGTGTTAAAGTGCTATTTGCTTCTTTAGGATATTCAACTTGGTGTAAGTGGGCAAGAGCTTGGTCTACAGCAGCATAGTTTTTCTCAACAACAGAAGGCCCTTTTTTGCTATAGGTTTTCTTAATTGCGGTCTTGATAGCGGCTATGGCTTCATCAGAAGGCAAAACACCACTAATAGCAAAGAAACAAGTTTGCATAATGGTATTGATACGCACACCCATACCTGTCATTTTAGCAACTTTGTAGCCATCAATCACGTAAAATTGAAGTTCTTTTTCAATAATAGTTTCTTGATCTTCTTTTGGTAATTGTGCCCAAACTTCTTCAGGGCTATAGGTGCTGTTCAACAAGAAAACGGCGCCTTTGAGAGCATATTTGAGCATATCAATTTGCTCAAGGAAACCAAATTGATGACAAGCAATAAAGTGTGCTTGCCTAATTAAATAAGGTGCATGGATGGGTTCAGGGCCAAAACGTAAATGAGAAACAGTCTTTGCACCTGCTTTTCGTGAATCGTAAACAAAATAGCCTTGGGCAAAATTGTCGGTTTCTTCACCAATAATCTTGATTGAGTTTTTATTTGCGCCAACGGTGCCGTCAGAACCTAATCCGTAGAATAACGCACGAATTGTTTTACTACCTTTGATATAGAAACTGGGGTCGTAATCTACACTGGTATTGGTCACATCATCGGTGATACCAATAGTGAAATGGTTTTTTGGATTATCTTTCTCCATCTCAGCAAAAACGCCTATAACCATTGCAGGTGTAAATTCTTTGGATGAAAGACCGTAACGTCCACCAATTACGCTTGGTGCCACTTCGAAGGGTGCCGTGCCGTCTGAGACACCTTCACTGAATGCGGTGACAATATCCTGATAAAGAGGTTCGCCAGTTGCACCTGGTTCTTTTGTGCGGTCAAGCGTAGCCACAACTTTCGTGCTTGCAGGCATTGCTTCAAGGAGATGTTTTACAGAGAATGGGCGATATAAACGAACGCGCAGAACACCAACTTTCTCACCTTTATCATTCAGATACTTCACGATTTTTGCTACAGCTTCACCGCCAGAACCTAAGATAATAATTACACGTTCTGCATCTGGTGCACCAATATATTCAAAGAGCTTATATTGGCGGCCAACTTGTTTTGCGAACTTATCCATTGCATCTTGAACAATATCAGGGCAAGCATCGTAATATTTATTAACAGTTTCGCGTGCTTGGAAGAAAACATCAGGATTTTGTGCAGTACCACGAATAACTGGGCGGTCAGGAGAAAGTCCACGTTCGCGGTGAGCACGAATCAAATCATCATCAAGCATAGCAGTGATATCGTCATTGCTCAAAATTTCAATCTTATTGATTTCATGAGAAACACGGAAACCTTCAAAGAAATGCATGAAGGGGACGCGACTTTCAAGTGTAGCGGCTTGTGAAATTAGTGCAAAGTCATGTGCTTCTTGGGTAGAACCAGAGGAGAGCATCCCCCAACCAACTGCGCGGATGCCCATTACATCGGAGTGGTCACCGAAAATGGACAATGCTTGTGCTGCCACAGAACGAGCAGCAACGTGGAAAACGGTAGAGGTTAGTTCGCCCGCAATTTTGTACATATTGGGCATCATTAAAAGCAAACCTTGTGAGGCAGTAAAGGTAGTGGTTAATGCACCTGTTTGCAATGCACCATGTACTGCGCCTGCTGCGCCACCTTCGGCTTGCATTTCGATAACTTCGGGGGTAGTACCCCATACATTCTTCTGCCCATCGGCAGACCATTGGTCAGCCCACTCGCCCATAGGGGTGGAAGGGGTGATTGGGTAAATCGCGATCACTTCATTCGTACGATGCGCGATATCAGCGGTAGCTTCATTACCGTCAATTGTTGCGATCTTGCGTTTCATAAACTTACTCCTTTGATCAATATGCTAAAAGCATATTGCGAATTTATGTATATAAAAAACCAGCATAAGTATAGCCTTTTCGGGGCAGTTTTAATAGTTATCTATAGCTAAAAATACTCTGCGACTTGTCATATTTGCGGCACATCCCCCATAAAATTTATCATGAATAGTAGATTCTCAGTTCTTCTCTCAACAAAAACTATCCTTTTAGCTTAGGTATTTCTTCAAGTGTGGACGTGCCATCAACAAAGCTGCTAATGTTTTTGCATCAGGCATCTCACCTTTTTCTGCAAGGGCAAAAGCCTCTGCTACAGGCATTTTTTCTAAATCTAAGAATTCATCTGCGTCTGGGGCGAGGGGATTTTCGTATAAGTCAGTTGCTAAAAAGACGGTCATTAGTTCTGTTGAATAGCCAGGGGCGAGATAAAACTTCCCTAATTCAATTAAATTATCAGATGCCATCCCTGTTTCTTCACGGAGTTCACGTCCTGCCGAGAGAATTGGCTCTTCGTTTTTCTCAAGTACGCCAGCGGGGAGTTCGAGCAAGTTATCCACTGCGGCATGGCGGTATTGACGTACGAGTAGCAGGTTGCCATCTTGGTCAATAGGCAAGATGACTACAGATCCGTGGTGTTCTACAATATCAAATTTAGTAGTTCTTCCATCAGGTGTGCGTAAATTATCTCGGCGGATAGTGAAAACACGTCCCGTAAATATTTTTTCAGAATCTATGAGTTCAAAATTCATTTTATTCTCCATATATAGAAAACACCCAAGAGAAAAAAAGTTCTTCCCTTGGGTGTTTTGGTGATTATAGAAAAAAGTTTAGGGTATAGATAAGGTGGTTCCGGCAGTGATATTATTTGGATCTGAGATAGTATTTGCACTAAGAATAGCAGCTGGGTCAACGTCTCCAAAATAGCAGGCTATAGCGTAGACAGTTGTTGTTTGTGGCACATTATAACTAGCATCTGGGTGTGGATGCCAAGCTCGGTCGCCCGAGAAAGTCTTACCGCCTTGTGGAATATTAAGTGTTAAACCTGGCTGTAAGTTTTGGGCTTCTGCTGTTGATAGTCCATTAAGGCTAAGCAATTCATTGGGATCGATATTGAATCGACGAGCAATACAGTAAGGGAATTCACCACGTTCTAAGGAGTAGCTTGCTGGGTTTCCAGTGCTGGGGGTATCTGCAGTTGCTGTGGATTCAAGCGTGGGGATGGGGGTTTCAGTATTTGTATCTACTGCATCGGTGACGATAGGCGTGGCTGTAGCTGTCGTATCGGCATCTGTGGTTGGGGCTGTTGTGGATGTAGCAGTGGGTGAGGTGTCTAAAGATGCTAGCGCTGTGGAAGTTTGTGCACCAGCCGCAACGAGTTCGTTCATATTATCAACGGCTATCGTTGGAACAACTTCTATTCCAGCATCTACTGTTGGGGTAGCTTGACTTTCGCCTTCGTTAAGTGTCGTATAAGAACGTTCACAACTGACTGTTGTAAAAGCCATTACGATTAAAGTTATGACTAATATATATATAGATTTTTTTGGCATCATAGTGTTCTCCTCTTTCAAATCCTATCCTGTTCTACTCGTAGAGCAGGTCTTCTCAAAGCTGATAGTAGCACAACACAATAGGAGCGTCAAGTTGCCCTGTAGTGTGAGAAAAGAAGTGTTTTTTACGGGGAGATTTCTTTATTTTCGCTAAAGCCTTTTCACTTCTTCGCGTATTGAATTATACTTATTTTCATGGCTTATTATGTCCCTTCAGAAGAACTAAGAAATGAGATAGTTATTGGTGGCTCGCGTTTTATCGCGACGTTAGCCCCTGCATTTAGCGTGGAGGTGGCACGTGATTTTATTGCACAAATTAAAAATGAATTTGATGATGCTTCGCATAATGTACCTGCTTTCTTGATTGGAAGCGGAAATGCTGTCACGGCTCATGCTTCAGATGATGGTGAGCCTTCAGGAACAGCAGGAAGACCCGCGCTCTCTGTTTTACAGGGTAGTGGCTTAGGTGACGTAGTGTTGGTAGTAACGCGCTATTTTGGGGGCACTAAGTTAGGGACCGGTGGTCTGGTAAAGGCGTATACCCAAGCCGCACACACGGTTGTTTCGGTTGTTCCAAGAGCAGAAAAGGTAATGGCGCATAGGATATTACTTTCTACGCCCTATCCACTTTTTGAAAAAATTCAACGTTTAGCGGAAATGCTTGATGGAGAAGTTTTAGGTGAAGAGTTTGCAGCAGATGTTAGATTGACCCTCCGCTTTCAGGTTGATAAGTTTGAAAGTTTTGAGAAAAAGCTTCAAGAGCTTTCTGCTGGTAGAATATCTGCCAAGATTGTTGAAACTAGTGAGATTTTGCTAAAAATAACATAGAGGACATAAATATGTTTAATTTATTCAAGAAAAAACAAAATAAATTCATTCTCTTGCTCATAGAGCAAGCCTCTCTAACCTTTAAAGGTGTTGAGACTTTACAAAAATATATGGACTTGCATACCCATGATTTGGCAGAGCGAATAACACAAATTGAAAAGGAAGCAGATGAAGTGCGCAGAATTTTGATTGCTGAGTTGAATAAGTCTTTTGTTACACCAATTGACCGCGAAGATATTTTTGCACTTTCTCGTTCTATTGATGATGTTGTAGACTATGCTTATAGCACGGTCAACGAGATGGATGTGCTAAAGGTAGAACCAACCAGTTTTATGGTGCGGATGACTTCACATTTAAAGGATGCCACCTACGAATTGTTGATGGCAATGGAACGCATTGAAAAACATCCTGCTGTGGCGGCTGAACACTCTCAACGGGCAAAAGCTATGGAAACCCGTATAGAAAATATTTATCGCGAGGCAATTGCCGATATTTTTAGTGGCCCTGAAGATATTCACCATGTTTTTGAGATGCTCAAAAGACGAGAAGTTTTGCGGCATCTTAGCAATGCGGCTGATCGTGTAGATGAAGCCGCAAATTTGATTGCAGATATTGTCGTAAAAATAAGTTAAGGAGGTATCAATGCTATCTATGATGCCCCCAATTCTAATTGTGATGATTGTTTTATCAGTTATATTTGATTTTCTCAATGGAGTTCATGATTCGAGCAATATCGTGGCAACAATGATTGCCTCGCGTGCTTTTACCCCGCGTGTGGCGCTGGGCATTACCGCCATATCTCATTTTGTTGCCCCCTTTATTTTTGGTGTAGCTGTGGCTACGACTATTGGTCATGAAGTTGTTTCTGCTGAAGCAATTTCTCTTAATATTCTTATTGCAGCACTATTGAGTGCCATTATTTGGAATCTCCTCACTTGGGCGCTTGGCATTCCAAGTAGTTCGTCTCATGCCCTCATTGGTGGGATGTTAGGTGCAGTGGCTATTGGGGCAGGTTTTCAGGCAATAGAGTTGCAAGGGATGGAGAAAATACTAATAGCCCTTTTTTTCTCGCCTATTATTGGATTATTCTTGGGGTATATTTTTACCAAATTAGTTTTTTTTCTTGCGCGTGGAGCAACCCCTAAAATTAATATTTTCTTTAAACGCTCACAAATTATTTCAGCTGTTGCTCTTTCACTTTCGCATGGCACAAATGATGCTCAAAAAACAATGGGCGTTATCACGCTTGGTTTGGTCACGGCGGGCATAATTCCTGATTTCAAAGTGCCCTTTTGGGTCATAGCAATTAGTGCTGGTGCAATTGCGCTCGGTACTGCGTTGGGCGGTTGGAAACTCATTAAAACGCTAGGGGGGAAATTTTATAAAATTCGCCCTGTGCATGGCTTTAGCTCCCAGCTTACCTCCGCATTTGTTATCTTGGGTGCATCTATGATTGGTGGCCCTGTGAGCACCACACAGGTTGTTAGTTCATCCATTATGGGAGTAGGCTCGGCAGATCGTGTCAAAATGGTGCGTTGGGGCGTAGCGAAAGAAATTATGGTTGCTTGGATAGTCACGATTCCTGCTACAGCTATAATTGCTGCAGGGATATATTGGCTTATCGAAAGATTTCTGTAAGATGAACGCTTCGCGCGGTAACGTGCGTGCCTTAGGCTTATTTTTGTTTAAATAACTTTAGAATAGCAGAAGAGCTAGATTCGTTAAAAGAAAAAGAGACCGCTATTTTTTGCGGTCTCTTTTCGTTTGAATCAATTTATTCAGCTAATCTTATGCAGAAGCGCTATTTTTAGATTATTCACATACATCAGGGCAGTTATTGATAAATTGGTATTCAGGATATTGATAGATGGGGGCATCTGATTCTGCGCTTAAAATCACTAAACTGAAAAAACGTGGGCTTGCATTTACACAGTGATTAAGTTGCCAAGTATTTGAGATAGTTTTGGTGCCTGCTGTGTCAAAGCGGAGCCATTCTTTACTTTGCTTAACAGTCTCTCCATCACTTTCACGTTGATAAAATCGGTATCTAATATCCATCGGACCGCTCACACTAACTTCAGCGTGGATTATCCACTGAACATTTGATGGGCAACTTGTTGCTGGAGAGCGTTCCATATAGTAATCAACTGAAGTGATGGCATAATCAATATCACCTGCATTTCTCACATCTATATTTACTGAAATGGGAGTATTATATTCGCCTACGCCAAAGATATGACCTGAAGGTGATTTTATTTTCCAGTAGCCAGTGTAATTTCCTGCTACTTCTGGAGCAAGCAATTCAATTGATAGCGTGATTGCCTCACCTGGTTCAACATCTTCAAAAAACGGATATTCAAAAGAACCTTCAAGTCGATCTCCATTAAAATAGATAAGTTTATATCCCGTATGCCAGGTATAGGTGCCATTATTTTGCAGGGTCCAGCTTTTTGAAAAGTATTCACCAGTTCCTAAAACGGTGCCATCTGGAACTGTTTCGTAAGCCAAATTAGCAACTAAGGCATTTTCTGGCAAGGTGCCAATATCAGAAGATACTGTGGGTACTGCTGTCAGAGTGGGGGTGAGAGCTTCAGTTGCTATTATGTTTTCTATAGCTGTTGGCTCGGGAGGAAGAGAGGTCGGGGTATTCTTTTGGGCTAATTCTGTAAAGCGCGCTTCAACAGTTTGCACTGCAGCGGTAGATGCCATCTCTATCTCGGCGTCTGATGTGGAAGAACCACATGCACTTATGATTAGGCTTAGACTAAAGAGAAGTATCAAAATTTTCTTATTCATATTTTATCCTTTGCCAGATGTTTTGGTTTTCTCTCTGGCGATGGCTATTATACAGATTTTTGCTTTTATGTATAGTGTGTGGAAAATGGCTAAGAAAGGGTTACACTCTGTATTGATAGTGGAGACGCTATTGATGTCTTTTTTGCAACCAAGTATTTTTAACGAAATCCAGACTAAAACACGTGCGGAGTGCTTATTATTTCAGCTGCTATGGACAATTTAAATTTGCGCGTCCAAATTGTTGGTGATTAGGATCATCAATATAGATATCCATCCAATGAGATCCAGAAGCACCTAGAGACCAACTCGTGCTCACAGATTTTGTGCTAGCTGAGGTGTAAACCAATGTGGGATGATTAGCGTTGTCTACACCACTATCGCTTCGTTCCCAATTATAGGTAACTTCTCCTGGCCCATTGGTTGTAATAGCGGCAGTGATGAGAAAATTACCGCATGTGCCAGTAGAAGAGACATTCACACTAGTCACGGCAAATTCGGGATGTCCAACTTCAATCTGTACATAAACCTTAGCGAAAAGTTCATCAGAAGTATTTCTGATTTGCCAATTGCCTCGGTAACTTCCATTTGTGGGTGGGGCAATAAGATGCACCGATATATCTACTATTTCACCGGGAGCCACAGTGCCTGTTAGTGGTTGCGGTGATGGCCCACTCATTTGTGAGCCGCTATCAATAACCAATGCGTAACCCGTTGTCCAAGTGCAAGTGCCGGTATTTTCGACACGCCATGTTTTTTTGAAACTTTCTCCTGGAGAGAGTATAGTGCCATCAGGGATAGTCACATCTTCGATAAATTTTGCTTTATCACAATTATCTTCTGTTGGTACGCTAGTGGGTATAGCCGGAGTCAAGGATGGGGCTATAGTGGGTGGAGAAGAAGGGGCTTGTGTTGATATATTATTTATGGCTACCTCTGTGAGTTGCACAGAGGCAGTTTCTGCGGCTGCCGTAAAAACGATATTCGGGTCATTTGTCTCAGATTGGCTTGAAGGAAGGGTGCAGGCCAAAATCAGTAATATTAGTAATGAGAGCAATAAGAAAATTCTTGTGTTTTTAGACATAAAAGCCTCCTTGAAATGATATGCATCATTGTACATCATTTGTAAAAATAGAAATAAAAAAGACGCTCCAGATTTTGGAGCGTCTTTCTGCTTTTTCTTTTCTCTAATCGTCTAGGACATCTCAGGGCTTGCGCCTGCCATCCATAAACCTAATTGTTCACGTGTGGCACTTTTTGCATCTATTATCGTCACGATTTCACCACGGAACATAATTGCAATACGATCTGCAAGGGAAAGAATCTCATCTAATTCTGCAGAGATAACAAGAACGCCCACGCCTTCATCGCGCATATTGATGATTTCTTTGTGGATATATTCAATAGAGCCAACATCCAGCCCACGAGTAGGTTGATTGGCGATGAGCACCTTAAGTGGGTGGCTAAATTCGCGTGCCACAATTACTTTTTGCTGATTACCACCAGATAAAGTGGATGCGGCAACATGCGGGCTTGGTGCTCGAACATCAAAGCGTTTAATTAGCTCGGTTGCATTCTTAAGAACGGCTTGGTCATCGCGTATCATCATCTTGCCCGCGAAAGGTTTTTGATAGTAGGTGTTTAGTACTATATTATCAGCCAAATCATAAGGCAAAACTAAGCCATGTTTATGACGATCTTCTGGTACATGCCCCATGCCATGCTCAACAAGATAACGTGGTTTTTCAAAGGGGATAATTTCTCCAGAAAGATGTACTTCACCAGAATCTGCACCACGTAACCCTGTTATTGCTTCAATCAATTCTGTCTGTCCATTGCCCTGAATGCCAGCAATACCTAAGATTTCACCAGCACGTACTTCAAAAGAAATATCTTTAACAACTTCTACATCACGCTCATCTTTGATTTTTAAGTGATTAACTTCTAGAACTACTTCAGTAGGTTTTGCAGGTGTTTTGGCTACTTCAAGTAAGACATCGCGTCCTACCATCATTGTAGCGAGGCCCTGAGCATCTGTTTCTGATGGCTTGGCATGCCCAACAACTTTGCCACGTCTCATAACGGTAACGCGATCAGCTACGTTGAGAATTTCTTTTAGCTTATGCGTAATAAAGATAATAGAAACACCTTTTTTAGTGAGGTCGCGCATGACATCAAAAAGGTCTTCTGCTTCTTGGGGGGTAAGAACTGCAGTCGGTTCATCTAATACAAGGATATTAGCTTTGCGATATAGTGCTTTTAAAATCTCAACACGTTGTTGAACGCCAACAGGTAAGTTTTCGATTAGAGCGTCTGGGTCTACTTCAAGACCATAAGCTTCTGAGATTTCGAGAATTTCTTTTTTCGCACGAGCTAAATCTAGGCTGGTTCCTTTGGTTATTTCTGAGCCGAGAATCATATTTTCGGTTACAGTGAAAACGGGAACTAGCATAAAATGCTGGTGTACCATACCAATCCCATAATTAATTGCGTCGTTAGGACCGTTAATTTCAACGACCTCATTATCAATTAGGAATTCGCCTTCATCTTGAGCATATAATCCGTAGACGACATTCATCAAGGTTGATTTGCCTGCACCATTTTCGCCAAGCAGAGCATGAATCTCACCTTTTTTGAGGGTGAAACTTACATCATCATTTGCTATAACACCAGGAAAACGTTTGGTAACATGACGAACTTCTAAAGCTAAATTTTCTTTAGTTGTTGTTTTTTCAGACATCGTCTACTCCTTCTCGTAGGGAACGCCATCTGCGGCTGGAATATGGGTACGCCCAACAAAACCAGATAAGACGATAATGGTCAAAATATAAGGTAACATGCCGATAAATTGATGTGGGACTTGAATATCAGCAAATTGAAGTTGGGTTTGCATAGCATTCGCAAAACCGAAGAGCAATGCTGCACCCCAAGCGCCAAGTGGAGTGAATTTACCGAAAATCATCACGGCAAGAGCAACAAAGCCACGACCATTTGTCATTGCACGTTCAAATGAGCCAACAGCTTCTAATGTCAGAAACGCACCAGCCAAGCCTGCAATTGCACCACCGACGATCACATTTACATAACGAACTTTGAAGACATTTACACCTAAAGTATCTGCCGCACGGGGATGTTCACCAACTGCACGAGTACGAAGCCCCCATTTGGTATGAAAGAGAACATAATGAACGAGGAAAACAAGCACAAAAGTAGCGTAGGTAATCGGCGGATTGTTGAAGAGGGCTGGTCCAATAATAGGAATATCTGCTAAAGGTCCTAAAGGAATAGGGAGCATTTTTCCTTTTGTGGTTAGCCCAACTTGATAGAAATACCCCGTTAGTCCGAGCGCGAGAATATTAATCACCGTTCCACCGATGATTTGATCCATCTTCAGGGTGACAGACATATATGCCAAAAGCAAACCCATAACTGCGCCAGTAAATATTGCTGCGAAAACTGCAATCCAAAGATTGCCAGTCCAGACATTTACAAGGAAACCAACAAAGGCACCTAAGAGCATCTGCCCTTCAATCCCGATATTAATCACTGCCGAGCGTTCGCCTAAAAGACCGCATAATGCGCCCAAAACCAGTGGCGTAGATTGTCGAATAGTTGAGGCCAGAACAGCTTCAGTTACGTTTGCATTAAGGATATATTGCCAAATTACAATAGCAATAACAGTGAGAGAAACAAAAATAGTTGTTCCCCATTGCTTAAGAAATAATTGCTGGGGTGTGGTTGTGGGGAGAGTATTTGTATTTTCCATAAGAGGCTCCCTATTGTTGTCCCCAACCGCTGAGTGTGATGCCTTCGCCACCTTCAGCTTTGGAGCGGATTATTTTGCGAACAATCATATCGGCTGTCACAAAGAAAAGCATAAATGCTTGAATAACATCAGTAATTTCTTTGGCAACGCCAGCATCAAATTGCATTGTGCTTGCACCAGCCTTCATGGCACCAATCAAAATTGCAGCGGGAATAATACCAAAAGGATGTGTTTTCCCAAGCAAAGCAATAGTGATACCATCGAAGCCGAGATTTGCATTAAAACCTGGTTGATATCGCCCAACTATGCCAAGTGATTCGATACTCCCCCCCATGCCTGCGAGGAAACCACTAATAATCATTGTTAGGATGACAGTAAATGCGACGCGCATCCCAGCATATTTTGCGGCGTGGGGACTAATACCGACGGTACGAATTTCATACCCCAATGTGGTGCGCTGTAGTAACCACCATATGGCAACTGCAGTGAGTACCGCTAAAAAGAAACCCATTGGGATATCGCCGATAGTAGGGATAACTGCACTCTCTAAAATTTCTGGTGTGCGAGCGATAATATTGCCATTTGTTGTATCTTTGAGGGGACCATCAGCGAGGTAATCTGTGATATTGATGGCAACATAATTCAACATAATTGTTGTAATTACCTCATGCGCACCAGTATAAGCTTTTAGTGCACCAGGAATAGCGGCAAATAAAGCCCCCGCTATAGCACCTATGAGCAAAGCAAGTGTCGCATGTAAAAATGGAGGTAAGCCATCAATCATAAATCCAGCAGCAGCAGAAGCTAAGGCACCAAAAAGTAATTGTCCCTGTGCACCAATATTGAATAAGCCGGCTTTAAAAGCAAAAGCCACAGCCAACCCACTAAAAATAAGGGGGGTAGCTTTGGCTAGTGTACGTCCAAAAGCTTTCATGCTTCCAAAAGATCCGTCAATCAATGCAGAGTATGCCTTAATCGGATTTGCTCCCGAAACAGCAAGAAGAATTGCACCGATAATGAGGGCTAATAGTACTGCTGCTAACGGAACTGAAATTACCTGCCAAAGGGCGTGTAACTGTTCCTTTAGAGAAGTTTTGCTCTCTATAGGGTTTTGTTGATCATCCATATAAATTTACCTTTTCTATGGTGGAGTAAATGATGCTGAATTCTACCTTGCAATGAGATGAGCGTAAAGCCAGCAATTCTCAATATGGGCTTAATTTTGTGTGAAAAGCAGAAATATCTCTAA
>JABGQV010000133.1 GCA_018648655.1 Anaerolineae bacterium
AGCTTGAATACGTCCTTAATTACGAAGGAATACTCCAGAACTGAACAGCCCTTCCAGCATCCCAGCTAAAATTGCCCAGCCCCAGAAAGCTTTATCGACCATTAGCGTTGTGTTATTGATTAATTCTTCGGGCGTAGCAATGCGAGAGAGCCAAAAAGCCAGTGCGAGATAAACAAAAAGTGTTAGCCCGATTGCGCTCATTGTGCCAATAGGAATGTCTTTTCGAGGTTTGCGTAAGGAGCCACTCATGCTGATACCGACCATGATTCCTGTTACTGCGGGAAAAAAAACTGCAAAGGTTTTCCAAAAGTTTGCGGCGCGAAAGCCACCCCAAAATATGGGTGTTTCGGTTAATCCTGTATTTCCCATAATGGGAAAAGAAGCTAAGACAATAGAGAAGAGGGAGAACCCTACAATCCCTAAAATGATGAATTGAGTTTTAGAGGCAAATTGTGCGCTGATATAGACAATCCCGAAGACGGCGATGAAGGTCAGGATTGCGACAAGGGCTTCGGGGTGCATGGGAAAAATGCGCAGCCAGGATTCGGTAAAAGCGAGGACGTAGAGGGCGATGGAGATGCTTTGTGCCAAAAAGAGTGGAATACCGACACTGCCACCGACTTCTAGCCCTAGAGATTGGGAGATAATGGCAAAGGCACCGCCTGCACCAACACGGGTATTAGTGACCACAGAAGAGACAGCTAAACCAGTGCTAACGGTGATGACGTGTGCCAGCAAAATGATAATAACAGCACCCCCAAAGCCGGCATTTCCGACTACCCAGCCTGTACGCAAATACATAATTGCGCCCAAAATGGTGAGTACCGTAGGCGTAAAGACTCCTGCAAACATGCCAAATTTTTTGTTATTTTCTTTTCTTGTAGATTCCATACTATCTTGTCTCGTAGGCTAGAGCCAAAATGCTCAACGTTTTTATATTTAGGGTTATAAAAAAGGTGATGGGGTTTTGTCCATCACCTTTTGAGTATAAAGTTTAAGGAGATTCTGTATCGGGTGGTTCTGCTTTAACTTCTGGTAGTTCAGGCAAGTCGTTTACCAATAGTTGCCATGCGATATTTAGGCTATCAACAGCAATCGTGGGGGAGTTGGGCAAATTTTTATTGGCCAGTTCAAGTTTTTCAATTATATTGGCTAGTGCTTCTGCTCTGGCTTCGGGCATTTCTTTTTCTAGCGTTAAGAGCAAATTGATTGCATTTTCTACATCTTCTTTTGCTAAACCAAAATTGCTTTGTGAGAGATAAAGTTGGGCACGAGAAAGCAATTCGATAGAACGACTCAAACTAACTTGACGTTGCATATTAGCAATTGCAGAAGTCCCATCAGCCAATACATTTTCATATTCATCAGATCTCTCAAAAAGAGCACCTAAGTTATCTTCTATTATTTCTAAATTTTCAAGTGTTTTATTATGCGCTCTAATTGCGCTTTCAAGGTCAGCTTCAAGAGCTTCTATTTCTCCTTGCATCTCTGCCAAGTTTTGAGCATTCTCAGTGTGACGATTTTCAAGGTCGTTCATGCGTTCTTGCATTCCTGAAACTTGCTTATCTAATTGCTCGATTTCTGAAAATTGATTGTCTTCAAATTCTGCTAATCTGGCGGTGTTGGTCTCAACAGGTAATATGATTTTTTTATAAATATAGGGAAGACCAAAATAAATGATTAGACCAATAATAGAGACCACGGCCAAAATGGATGCTGCGCGTAAAAATTTGATTGAGGCTTGTCCCAAACGCGATAAAAATGATGGGGATGAATTGGTCTCGTTACTCATTATCTTCTCCTTCAGTTACTTCTTCAGCTTGGTTATTTTCAGTTTCTGTTTTTGTTTCAAGATTGAAAGTCTCTGTTAGTAAATTTTCTAAACCCTCAAAGAAATTACCGAAAAGTTGAATACTCTCACCTTGTTCGGCAATGATTTGATTTTGGGCATCAATTTCTTGATTCAAAATAGAAATTTCATCTTGTAAATTCTCTATTTCTTCGTTAGCGCTTGCCAATTCTTCTTTCAATGCTTCTTGTGCTTTTTCTAGTGCTACTGTGCGCTCTCCTAAACCCTCGAGTGTATCTACGCGGTTGCGTAGACCATTCAGCTCCTCATGAAAGCTATTAACTTCTTCGGTGAGTTGAGTAGTCTCTCGTTGCATTATTTTTGCATCTGAGCTAGTTGAGAATTTTAGGCTACCATTCAGCCCACCTAAAATAACTAAGGTTAAAAGTATTGCGAAAAAGGCAATAACAGCACCACTAATTATGCTGCTCCAAAATACACCGTGCTCTTCGCTTACTTGTTCAAATCGTTTGGGAATAGATTCAAATATTTGACGAGTGTTTTCGCTTTCTTCTGTAACTTTTTCTTTTAAGGCAGATAAAATTTCTTTTGTGTTTTCGCTTATATCAGAAGCAGGTGAAGATGATTCTATGGTCTCTGCTATAACTTCTTTTTCAACCTTCTCTTTCTCTTCAGGAAGTGAATTGGCCATTTTTTCTAATAAATTTGCATTAATGCCACGAATTTCTTCTGCTTCTTCTAAGTTTTCAAATGGCCGAGCGGCAATCAAGCTATCCGCTAAAGAAGCCCCAATACGTGGTATGACAATTAATTCCTCATGATTAGCCTCATTGAGAAAAGACAAAAGTTTGTTTTTTGACATTATTGCTCCTTTGTGGATTAGTTAAAATACACCTTAAGGCTTTTTGGGATAAAAAAACTCTAATATCCGTGACTTCAATTTGAGTGTCCCAAAGAATAATTTTCTGATCAAAATATCTTTGTGCCATATCCCAAACCACTTTCATTTAACCCTTGAGCATTTGAGTGGCCTGAAAAGTTAATTTCCTTCAGGTGTTGGCGTCTTAGGTAGGGGTGTCTTTGTTGGCGTAAGAGTAACTACGTTCATACAGATTTCTGGCAACCAACCAAGGCGTTCATCTTGGTCTTTAACCTGTACCCATACAAGCCCTTCTACTATTCGCTCCCCATATTGTACGCTGATAAAGCTTCTGTTTTGAACACGTCCAATAACAGGGCGTGTGAAACCTGCACTCTGTCGTAGTTCTAAGCATTGATTATAGTTAGTAAATATATTCTGTATATATGCGGTCTCTGGCGTTGGCGTGAGGGTATATGTTGGTGTTGGGGTGAATGTTGACGTAGGAGATGGCGTAAGGGTAGATGTTGGAGACGCAGTACTTGTTGGAGAGGCCGCAACAAGTGTGGGCGTGGACGTAAGCGTTGGTGGGATAAGCGGATCCAGTTTGTCGGCAATAATCTGATTGACTACAATCGCGATCGTTTCTTGTAGTCGCACTGCTATGGCTTCTTGTAAATTGTCTACGTCTCCATAATAAAGACGTTGAGGTGTGCGTAGGGTGATTTCTAAGTGGAGGATATTATCTTCATCTTTACTGGTGTCAAGTGTGATTAATTCCCCACCATGTACCCTGATTTCTTCGGCTACAATGGCGTTCACTTCTCGTGTTCTGCTAGCTTCTTGAAAGGCATTAATGCTTAAATAAGTGAGCGGGATAAGCATAAGAAGGGTTACGAAAGCCGAAATCCATAACGAACGTGGAACACGTATCCCGTTTTTTGTGCCGGGGCTGAAGCCTAGGGAAAAAAAGACCAGCATAGAGGCAAAGGCAATCGTGACAGCGTTTGTTATAAAAAGCAAAAATGCGCCACCAGCAACTTCCCAGCGTCCCATTGCGATGCCAATGCCAACGACACCTAGCGGAGGCATAAGTGCGGTTGCAATAGCAACACCTGGCAATGCCGCTGAGATAGAGGGTTGTGCCAGTGCAAAGGCTGCCGCTAAGCCACCAGCGAGGGCGATCATCAAATCTATGGGCGAGGGGCTGGTGCGTGAGAGAACTTCTTCGGGGAGGGTTTGTAAAGTAATAAAAGGGAGAGCTTCGTTAAATTTTGTGAGAAGGATAGCCACACCAATCGCAATAAATGCCCCACGAAAAAGAGCAGAGGCAGCTGTTTTGAGCAGTTTTTCATCACCTATTAGCGCGCCTAATCCTAAACCAATAATAGGTGACATTAAAGGCGCAACTAACATTGCGCCAATAATCACGGCCCCTGAATTGATGAGTAAACCTGATGTTGCGATTATGCTGGATAGCACAACTAGGAGAAAATAATCAAAATCTGGTTCTGCTTCTTCGCGCAAATGTGCGCGTACATCGCCGCGACGTTCCCGATTTATAGATGGAAGGATTTTGCGGAACCAAAAGCGAACCTTTAATTTCAGTGATGGGTTTTTAGAGAGAGTGGGGTCTTTTTCTGTCATGATATTCATTCTACCTTGTTAGACTTAAAATTCAAAATATAGATTGCCTTAGAGTTCATACCCATTATAATATCCTCAATGACTATCAATAATCTTCCTCAAAAATCAGTGCATAAAATGCGCTCGCTTAATATATTACACGATTTGCCTAAAGTCGCCGATTTGGTAGAGCTTTGCTTCAAAAAGAATATGGACAACGAAGGAAGAAGTTATTTGCAGCAAATGCGTTCCGCCAGCCGTAAACCAGGCCCTCTAAGTTGGGCATCGAACCCTATGCCGCTTAGGGGCTATATTTGGGGGAATCAAAAAGAGATTGTTGGCAATATCAGTATTATTCCTTTTCGTAGAGCAAAAAAGAATATTTTTTTGCTTGCTAATATTGCTGTTCACCCTGAATTTAGACGCCAAGGTATCGCTCGTGCACTTACTCAAAAGGGCATCGAAGATGCAGAAAAATATGGCGCTATATCTACCTGGCTACATGTTGAAAAAGATAATTTTGGCGCAATTGAGCTTTATAAAGAACTTGGATTTCAGCCCCATAGCGAACGCACCACTTGGCTTCTGGATAGAAAAAACCCTCCGCTACAGAAAAATATAAGTATATATATCACCTCTAGACAAGCAGAATTTTGGGCAGAGCAAAATCGCTGGATTGATGAAGCCTATCCCCGAGAAATTAGATGGTATAGGATGCCCGATTTTGAGATTTTCAGACCAGGTATTATGTCTTGGTTATATCGAATATTTGTAGAATATGATATTAAACAATGGGTGGTTGAAAAGGATGGAGAGCCTCAGGCAATAATAATGTGGAAAGGGGCTTATGCGCGCCGTACGCCTATTTGGCTTGCTACCGTTCCACAAGCGGACGCTAAATCCTTAATCACTCTGCTTCTTTACGCTCGTCATCAACTTGCCTCCTCAAAACGAGAGCTATATATAGATTATCATGCCGGCAAATTTGTTGGCGCCTTTGAGCAAGCAGGTTTTACGCCTAAACGCACTTTGCTGTGGATGGTTAAGAATAACGATAAATAATGCCCATATAAACTCTTGTACCATCTAAACGCAAGCTGTATACTACGATATTCTTGTACGGTATTTTGTTCAGCCTATTCAAAAGGAGAAAAAAATGACAGATCTATTTGGTAGCATCAACTTTATCTTCGCATTTCAAAGTCTTGGTGAGTGGTTACTCCCTATAATGGAGTTCTTTAGTTTTCTTGGCACAGAAGATTTCTATATTCTTGCCCTCCCCGTTATTTATTGGTCTATAGATTCTGCACTGGGCCTGCGTATAGGTGTGATTATGCTCCTTTCTACAGGCACAAATACTATTTTCAAATTCGCATTTCACTCGCCGCGTCCTTATTGGGTTGATACTGGAGTGAAAGCCTATGCTGCTGAAACATCTTTTGGGCTTCCTTCGGGTCATGCCCAAAGCGCTATCTCGATTTGGGGTATGGTAGGCACATATTTTCGTGAAAAATGGACGTGGGTGTTAATGACAATTATTATTCTTGGCATTAGCCTTTCTCGTACTTATTTGGCTGTGCATTATCCCATTGATACAGTACTTGGATTATTGATTGGCTTTCTTCTATTGGTCGCTGTTAACCGTTCTTGGTCTTCAGTTGCAGAGTGGGCAAAAAAGAAAACGCTCAAAAAACAGATTTTGGTCGCATTTTTAGGATCATTAATCATGCTCTTTCTCGGTGTTTTCGTGGCGTGGATCTTCAGAGACTGGAGTCTGCCTGTAGCGTGGGAGCAAGCCGCAGCACGCGTCGGTGACGAGGCGCTTCATCCCTATTCAATTGAGGGTTTAATTACCTCATCCGCAACACTTTTTGGACTTTTTGCTGGCGTTGCATTTATCAATCAAAAAGGTGGTTTTTCGGCGAGCGGTTCGTTTAAAGAACGTTCTTTACGCTATTTACTGGGTTTGGTTGGTTTAGTGGTCTTTTATATTGGGCTGAAACTTGTTTTCCCTTCAGGAGATAATCTAATTGCTTATCTTTTCCGTTATCTGCGCTATAGCTTAGTAGGTTTTTGGGTTTCAGGAGGCGCGCCCTTTATATTCATTAAGACAAGTTTAGTATATTCGTCTAAAGATTAGCATAGCCCTCTGTTATAATCGCACGATACTAGTTTTTACGGAGTTTTTTAACAATGACGCTTGAACGCGGAGCACTTCTTCATAATCGTTATCGTATTATAGAAATTTTAGGGCAGGGGGGGATGGGATCAGTTTATCGAGCCGTAGATGAAAATCTTGGTGTAGATGTTGCGGTTAAAGAAAACCTTTTCACTACAGATGAATACGCACGCCAATTTAGGCTTGAAGCCGTTATATTGGCAAATTTACGTCAACAAAACTTGCCTCGCGTTACCGACCATTTTGTAATTGGAGATCAAGGACAATACCTCGTAATGGATTATATCGAGGGTGAAGACCTTCGACAACGTATGGAGCGCACCAGCAGCCTTACAAACGAAGAGGTGATTTTGATTGGCGCGGCGATGTGTAAAGCCCTGACTTATCTTCATTCTCGTCAGCCAGTTATCTTGCATAGAGATGTAAAGCCAGGCAATGTGAAAATAACCCCAGATGGGGAAGTTTTTTTAGTAGATTTTGGCTTGGCCAAAGTAGTGCAGGGGAGTGAAGTGACAACAACGGGGGCGAGAGCAATGACCCCTGGCTACTCTCCTCCTGAGCAATATGGTACAGCACGCACTGATCCACGCACAGATATATATTCTCTAGGAGCAACGCTTTATGCCGCGCTAACGGGGATGATTCCTGAAGATGGTTTAGCGCGTGCGATGGAAAACGCAGATTTAACACCTATTCGAAAACGTGTTTCTAAAGTGCCTCGTCGTTTGGCCAGTGCAATAGAAAAAGCAATGAATATTGATGCCGACGATCGTTTTCAAAAAGCCGAAGAATTTAGAAAAGCACTGCTTTCTGCTAGTTCTAAAACACAAAAATTGGTTGAAGATGATTTTACCGTTGCGCCTTCTCCATCTGTCCCCTTAGAGATTTTGGATGATGCTGAAAAGCCAGAAGGTGAAAATGATTCTGAGATAGTTGCCCCTACAACAGGCCTTCCGCTTCCATCTCAGCCAGTTTCAAATCCTGTGCCTACTACATTAGAGACACCGCGCCAAAAAAGACGTAAAAAACGAGCAAAATTTATTCGCTTTTTATTGCTCATGATTTTTATTGCTGGCAGTATTACAGCATTAATGGTTTATTTCCCGCAAATTTTAGATACACTATCTGATTTTGGCATAGTTCCTACCGCAATTCCTACAGAGAAAGTGACTGAAGAACCCACCGCAACTGCAATTCCTGTCAGAGAAGTAGCAACAGAAACACCAACCTTAGCACCAATACCAACCGAAACGTCCGCACCTACATTGACTCCAACCCCAACAAATACGCCTACGGCCTCACCAACTCCTTTTGGTGGTGGTGCAGGACAACTTGCTTTTGTTTCTGATCGTACTGGTGCATCTCAAATTTACTTGATAAATAGTGATGGCAGTGAAGAACATCCCATCACTAATTTGCCGGCAGGAGCTTGTCAACCTGATTGGGCTCCCGATGGAGATAGACTCGTTTTTGTCTCGCCTTGTGAATTTGGGCAAGATATTCTAACGGGGGCTAGCCTTTATCTTATTGATGCCGATGGTGCAAATCTAACGCAACTCCCTTCCATTCCTGGTGGTGATTTTGAACCAGCTTGGGCTCCAGATGGAAAGCGTATAGCCTTTACCTCTATTCGAGATGGTTTTATGCAAATTTATGCAATCAATTTAGATGATAACTCTATACAAAGATTAACAGAAACAAATAGAAGCAGTAATGAGTATACGCGCCAATCAGCTTGGTCACCTTTTGGAAATCAAATTGCTTATGCCATCAAACGTTACGGCTCTTATCAGATTTGGACGATGACTGATAGCGGTGAATCGTCAGAGCAATTAACTCAAAGTGGTTATGATGTCTGGGACTTGAACCCAATTTGGTCTCCAGATGGCGCAGTTGTTCTTTACGATCAACATGCACAAAATACCCCGTTGCGCGTTTGGTTGATGAGTATTCGCTATGAAAATCGTGGCGAGGCAGGCGTAGATGTGCAGGCATCTCCTTTGCCTGTACAAAATATAGCTTATTCAACGGATGGATTTTGGTTAGCCTTTGAAGGTAAAGAAGAAAATAACGAAGATATTTTTATAATGACGTCTTCAGGCGCATCTCGTACAAGGTTAACATCAGACCCAGCAACTGATTATGGCCCAGTGTGGAGACCCATGCCTTAGTTTTCTCCCTATAAAAATAAAAGCCGCCAATTATATTGGCGGCTTTTTCTGTTAACAAAGCTCTTATTTGACCCTTATTTTTGCGCATGGTATCATCGTTTTTTAGCGCTTTAGCACCCTTAAAGAAAAGGTGCTAAAAGCCATTATACTTATGAAAACACTGACTGAACGCCAAAAAACAATTCTTATACTGGTTGTCCGTGAATATATAGATGGTGGACAAGCAGTAGGTTCAAAATCGCTCGTTAAAAATTACAAATTGGATATTAGCTCTGCTACCGTTCGCAATGAGATGCGTGCCCTCACGGAAATGGGATTTTTGCGGACGCGAACGGGACGAATCCCGACCGAGGCTGGGTACCGTTATTTTATTCGCCAGGTGATGAAAAACGCTGATCTGCCAAACGCGGTACAACGAACTATCTCGCATCAATTTTCGCAGACACGCACAAATCCCGAAGAATGGATGACTCTAGCAGCATCTGTTTTAGCACATCAAACGCAGGCGGTTTCATTGGTCACTGCTCCACGAAATGAAGAAGTGCTTTTTAAGCATGTAGAACTTATTGCTACGCAGGGCCGACAAATTCTCATGGTATTGGTATTTGAGGGTGGCGATGTTGCTCAACAAATACTTATGCTGGCAGAACCTGTAACACAAGAAAAGCTTAGTCAGGTTGCTGAGCGTCTTAATAAAAAATTATATTCATTTTCTGCAGAAATTCTTTTTTCTCTTCATAGCCCCGCAGACTTACTAGAAAAAGATATTTTTCTGCTCATTCAAGATGAAATGAAAAAGAGAAAAACAGGCTCATCTGGCGAAATTTATATGGATGGGATGGAAAATATCCTCGCCGAACCTTCTTTCGCTAAATCCGATCAGGGCAAACGTGCCCTTCGGTTTTTTGACGAACGCTCTTTGCTTGAAGATATGCTCTCTAGTAGTGCCATAGATTCTGATATCGGTGGGGTGCAGGTTTTACTGGGTAATGATGAAGGATTAAAAGAATGTTCGCTGGTGCTTTCTCGTTATGGCATTCCTGGCCAGGTTGTGGGAACGCTGGGTGTGTTGGGACCTATGCGAATGCCTTATGCTCGTACTGTCCCCACTGTGCGTTATATGGCAGATTTACTGAGCAACTTAATGATGAGTGAAACATAAGGCAAGATTTATCTTGCAGTTATGGTAAAGGAGAGCCCAATCTCGTGCTACAAATTTACCGAAAGAAAAGCTTACGTCGCATGGATATTGGTTAAGAGCAATCAAGCCTAAAATACGTACGTCGCGGAGCATCTATCAAAAAAGCTAAAGTCTAATGTTTGAGGTTTTATAAAAAAATGGCAAAAAAGAAGAAGAAATTCAAAGAAAAAGAAGAAAAAACTGAAGAAGTTGAAAAAAAACTTACCGAGGCTGCAGAAGGGGAAGTGGTTGAAGCAGAAATGGTCTCGGCAGAAGAATTTGAAGGTGTGATGGTCGCTCTCGCTGAAAAAGAAAATGATGTTTTGCGTGCCAGAGCGGATTTCGCAAATTACAAAAAACGTATTGAGCGAAACCGTGTGCAAGAGCGCCAAGATATGAAGGGTGATATTATTAAACGGTTTTTACCGGTTTTGGATGATATGTTACGAGCTTTGCAGAATGCGCCCGAAGATTCATGGGTGGATGGCATTCAACTGATTTATCGTAAATTGGAAGGCGTTTTAGAGTCTGAAAATATGACGCGTATTGAAGCAGAGGGTGTAGAGTTTGACCCAAATTTCCATGAGGCGATTGGGGAAGTTGAAAGCGATGAATATGAAAGCGGGCAAGTAGCAGAAGTTTTACAAGAAGGCTATATGCTTGGAGAGCGTGTTATTAGACCCGCAATGGTAAGAGTTGCGGCTTAATTTTAAAAAAAACGTGTCAGGTGATATAGTGCCATGTGTCACGAATAGAAAAACTTGATACTTGACATATAAAAACAGGAGTTAGGAATGAGCAAAATCATTGGTATAGATCTTGGAACAACAAATTCGGCTGTAGCAGTTATGGATGGTGGCGAGCCAGTTATTATCCCATCATCTGAAGGTGAGCGACTTGTACCTTCGGTTGTAGCAGTAAATAAAAATGGCGAGCGTTTAGTCGGACGTGTAGCACGTAACCAGATGGTTATTAACCCCGACAATACGATTTATTCGATTAAACGTTTTATGGGAAATAAATTTGATGCTACTGAAGTACAAAATATTATGGGGCGTGTTCCTTATGATGTTTCGGGTGCGTCAAATGGTGATGTGCGTGTTAAGCTAGATGGCAAAGACTATTCTGCGCCCGAAATTTCTGCCATGATTCTCTCAAAAATAAAAGCGGACGCAGAAGCTTATCTCGGTGAGACAGTTACTCAGGCAGTAATTACTGTGCCTGCATATTTTAATGATGCTCAACGTAATGCAACGAAAGATGCTGGCAAAATTGCAGGACTAGAAGTTTTAAGAATTATTAACGAACCGACGGCATCTTCTTTGGCTTATGGTTTAGATAAAAAAGATAATGAAATTATTATTGTTTATGATTTAGGTGGCGGAACTTTTGATGTTTCTGTTCTCGAAGTTGGTGATGGTGTTTTCCAAGTTCGTTCCACCAGTGGGGATACTTTCCTTGGTGGTGATGATTTTGACCAAATTATTATGGATTATTTTGCGGATGAATTCCAAAAAGATAATGGTATTGATTTAAGAAAAGATAGACAGGCTTTACAACGTTTGAAAGAATCGGCAGAAAAGACAAAAATTGAACTTTCTACGATGATGCAAACCGAAATCAACCTGCCTTATATCACAGCAGATGCTTCTGGTCCTAAACATTTGGTGCTAACGATGACCCGCGCGAAACTTGAGCAGCTTACTGCTAATTTGGTCGACCGTACCATGGCTCCTGTTCGCCAAGCTCTTTCAGATGCTGACTTGAAAGCTAGTGAAATCAGTGAAATCGTCATGGTTGGTGGGATGACGCGTATGCCTGCTGTGCAAGAGCGCGTGAAAGCATTTTTTGGCAAAGACCCCCATAAGGGTGTTAATCCCGATGAGGTTGTGGCGATTGGTGCTGCAATTCAAGGTGGTGTTCTTGGCGGCGATGTAAAAGACGTTTTACTTCTTGATGTAACCCCGCTTTCACTCTCTATTGAAACCTTGGGTGGTGTAGCAACTCAATTGATTGAGCGTAATACCACTATCCCAACTCGAAAGAGTCAAATTTTCTCCACTGCCAGTGATAATCAGCCCCAAGTTGAAATTCATGTTTTACAAGGTGAGCGCCCGATGGCTGTGGACAATAAAACACTAGGTAATTTTACTTTAGACGGAATCCCCCCTGCAGCACGTGGTGTTCCGCAAATCGAAGTTACATTCGATATCAATGCGAATGGGATTATCAAAGTTTCTGCAGCAGATAAGGCAACTGGTCGCAGTCAAGACATTACAATTACCGCATCATCAGGTCTTTCGGATGAAGAAGTTGAAGCCATGCGCAAAGATGCCGAAGAACACGCCGAAGAAGATGCCAAACGTAAAGAGTTAATTGAAGTTAGAAATTTGGCAGATAATACTGCTTATGGTGCAGAAAAAGCAATTAAAGATTTGGAAGATAAACTTCCTGATGAAATCAAGGCCGAAGTTGAAGAAGCTGTCGCCGAAGTTCGTAAGGTGCAAGATAGTGATGACGTGGAAGAAATCAAAAAAGCTACAGATGCGCTTACTGAAGTTGTACAAAAAATCGGTGAAAGTGTATATGAAGAACCTGCCGCTCCACCTGCTGAGGGCGAAGAAGCTCCTGCCGAAGAAGGTGATGACGACGTAGTTGAAGGCGAAGCCGAAGAAGTTGAATAGTCGAGTGCTTGGTTAATTGAAGTAGACTACTCTATAATTTGACTACCCGACCAAAAGATTAAAATATGAGCAAAAGAGATTATTACGAAGTACTAGGCGTTCAGAAAAATGCCTCCGAAGGTGATATAAAATCTTCTTTTCGGAGATTAGCACGTCAATATCATCCTGACGTGAGCAAAGAAGAAAATGCCGAAGATAAATTTAAAGAAATCAACGAAGCTTACGGCGTTCTTTCTGATTCTCAGAAACGTGCTCAATATGACCGCTTCGGTCACGCTGGTATGGGCAATATGGGCGGAATGAATCAAGACTTCACGGGTGATTTTGGTGATCTCTTTGAAGGCTTATTCAATTCCTTTGGATTTGGGGGGATGGGTGGGCGTTCTCGTAATGCTCCTCGTCGTGGACGTGATTTACAAAAAGAGATCAAACTGGAATTTGATGAAGCCATCTTTGGTGTGGAAAAAGAAATCGAATTCGCTCGTGATGAAATTTGCTCCCGTTGTGGAGGCGATGGTGCTGAACCTGGCACTGCAGTCAATACCTGTGGCACTTGTAAGGGACAAGGTGAAGTTCGCCAAGCTCGTCAAACGATTTTGGGACAAGTTGTTCAAACGATTACTTGTCCACACTGTAACGGGCGTGGAAAAAGTATTGAAGAGCATTGTCATATTTGTAGGGGCAATGGTTTAGAACGCAAGACGATTAAAAAGAAAGTCAAAATTCCTGCTGGTGTAGAAAAAGGGACCCAAATTCGCTTAGGCGGTGAAGGACAACCCGGTGCCAATAGTGGGCCACGTGGCAATCTTTACCTGATCCTAAATGTAAAAGCCCATAAGTTTTTCGAGCGACAAGAAGATGATATTCTACTCAAACTTGATATTAATATAGCTCAAGCTACTTTGGGCGCAGATATTAAAGTTCCTACAGTGGACGGAAGTGAAAAACTCAAAATCCCTGCGGGCACACAACCAGGAAAAACCTTTAAGCTTCGTGCTCGCGGTGCACCACGTCTACGCCGAAGTGGGCGTGGTGACCAGTTGGTGATTATTAATGTAAATATTCCTAAACACCTTGATGATGAACAGCGCGAACTATTTGAGAAACTAGCAGATACGCTTGACACAGAAGTGAATCCGCAAGAGCGTGGACTTATGGATTGGTTGAATGATGTTTTTGGGGGATGATGTAAAATATAGTATTTGGTAAATCAAGGACCTGACAAGTTTCTAAAAGCTGTCAGGTCTTTTTCTTGCCTTCATATTTTTCTTGTGGTAATCTCATGACAGAAATATTAAAACTGTGTGCTGAAAAAAGACACGCAAAAAAACTGAATAGCGGCACCCAACTATAAGTCACGTGTGTTGCGAGGTGCTTCATCCGTAGGAGAAAAAATGACTTTCGATAATCCCGCTCCATTATCTCTTAATATAATGATTCTCAATCTTTTGATTGGGTTATTTTTATCTGTTTTATTGGCAATTTATTATGCGAAATTTGGTGATTCTCTATCTAATCGCTCTAAATTTGCGCCTATACTTCCTTTATTATCGTTAA
>JABGQV010000116.1 GCA_018648655.1 Anaerolineae bacterium
GCGCGCTTCGTAGCATAATTGCGCAATCTGATCGGGCGTCGCATCCGGTTTGAGTAACGTGTGGTCAATCATCGCCCCAAAATCCAAATCTTCAGGAATTCTCCCCAGCGTGGACGAGATGCGTTCCGCGCCCGCACTAATCACGTGCCCAACATCATCGAAACAAGTTTTGACGAGAATGCCATCGCCTTCTTCGACCGCGCAATATGCGCCATCATGCGTATCTTGTGCTTCTTGTTCAGTCAGCGCGCGCAAAACTTCGCGCGTAATAACTTCAACTATTTTTTCAACATTTTTCAGATCAATTGCCATATCAACTTCCATTTTTTGAATATTTCTTTTCTACAGCGGTAATTTTATCCACGCGCTTGGCGTGCCGACCGCTACCAAATTCTGTAGCCAGCCAAGTATTTACAATCAGCTTCGCCACATGATTACCCTGTAAACCTGCCCCCAAAGTGAGCACATTTGCATGGTTGTGTTCTCGGCTATTGACCGCGGATGCAATATCGTAGCACATCGCGGCTCGCACACCAGGAACTTTATTCGCCGTCATACAACTACCGATTCCTGCACCATCAATAATGATGCCATAAGAAACCTCTTTTTGACTTACTTTTTCTGCGACACAAAGTGCGAAGTCAGGATAATCAACGGACTGCGTGCTATGCGTACCACAATCGACCACGCCGAAATTTGCTTCCAATAAGTACTCTTTGAGCATCTCTTTCATCTTGAATCCGCCATGATCAGCACCCAATGCGATTGTTTTCCTACCGCCTAAAACACTTCCTTGTGCAAGCAAAGTCTCGGTACGCGTATCTTCGCCATGCACCGTACGTTGCACCACATTGCTTACAATGGCTTTGAGTTCAGCATCCGAGATCATATTTTCTCCTAAATCTGTGTTGCGTGAACTGGCAGGCGCCGAAAAACGAATTCATCCGCAGTAGCCTGCAAACGCAGGTTGGTGTAAAAACGGAAGCGATCTGCACGCAACTCAGAGTCCACATATTCTATCACTTCACCCGTTTCAAGGCAGGTTTCTCGATGAAATGCCAAAACAACTGCTGGCTGCATCAGCTTAAGCAAACGGGCCACTTCTGGCGTTGCCAAGCTAGCTTCAATTTCCTGCTCAGCATAGCTGGGAGATTTCCCATAAACTTTCGAGAGCGTTTGGTACAAAGACTCTTTCGAGAAATCAAAGTCCAGGATACCTGGACAAAATGCGTGAGGTAAATAAGCTCGCTCAATCGCGACTGATTCCCCATCCATCTCGCGGACACGATAGAGAAAAACCACTTCTGCACCAAGTTGGACACGTAAACGGCGTGTCAGGAATGGGTCGGCAGAAATCAGCCTTGCATCCAGCACGCGACTGGTAATTGTGTTCCCTCGTAATTCCATCTCTTGCGTCATACCGAAAAGATACTCAGCTGTCTTCGTCAAGCGGCTGTCCGTAACAAAGGTTCCCAGTCCTGCGACTGTCTTCAAGATGCCATCATTTGCTAATTCACTCAACGCACGCCGGACAGTATTACGCCCAACCGAAAAGGTCTCGCATAAATCATTTTCGGAGGGTAAACGGTCATGCGGCTTGAGTTCACCAGATTCAATCTGCTGAAGAAGCGCGTCGTAAACAACTTGATAGAGAGGTTTATCTATAGTCATAGGTTTCTAACGGAACAACATATACCAACCTGTACCAACAGGTCTGTCACATTATAGCACTTTCTCTTTCTAGCTTCAAGCCCCTCTATCCTTCGGCACAATTCCAGATTAAGTTGATTTTGCGAGGCAGGTGTAGTTATTTTTTTATGTTAAAAAACGCCCTTACTATGATTTTAAAAGCAAGGGCGTTTATAAAACACGAGGGAAGGTAGAGCTATTTATTTACTTTGCAACAATTCGATTACACCTTCAGCAATAACACGAGCAATACGGCTATTCATCATACTACTACCGCCACTTTCGCGTTCAGCTTGGGCTGTTTCAATTTGTTCGGGCGACATGCCTGTATCGCCGCTACGTCCTGGGCCGCCGCTACTTAATCCAGGTACGCTAGAACCACTGCGCCCTTGACCAGGGGTAAAACCTTCAGGAGGAGTTTCGCCGCCACCCATTGACATGGCATATTCTTGCATAATCTCGCCCATGCTTTCACGCGTAAGTTGCATTGCGGCGATAGACGCGACCTGCTCAGTGGTCATCGTTTCTTCAATTTGAATGACAAGCGCATCAATTTCTTCTGCCGCAGCAGTGCCACTTTCATTTAAGCCGTTCAGAACCTGCCACAAGGGGATTAATTCAGCAGCCTGTTCTGCATCTACAGCAAGGTCGGTTTCTTCAAGATTGAAAGTACCAACGGAGAGTTGTAATTGAACAGAGAGGGCATTTTCATAATCAGCAGTAAGACCGCCTGCGCCAGCAGATGCGGTTTCATTTGTTGTATCAGCACCGCCACAAGCGGATAATGCCAGAGCGAGGGTAAGGGTGAGAGCAAAGAGTGTTTTTTTCATTTTAGTTTCCTTTTTTATTGTCATTAGTATTGGTTGAGTAGCCCTGAATTCTTTTAGAAGGGCGTATCGAAACCAACAGATTGTTTTTTTATTCGTGTCTTAGTGCTTCAATCGGATCAAGTTCTGCGGCTTTGTTGGCAGGATAGAAGCCGAAGAAGGCGCCTACGAGTGCGGCCGAACTAAAGGCTAGGACAATCGACTCAGTGACGACGACAGTACGCATTCCGCTGGCAGAACCAAATATCCACGCGCCACCTACGCCGAAGATCACGCCGAGTAAGCCACCGACCAAGCTCAATAGCAGCGCTTCTGTCAGGAATTGCCAACGTATATCGCTCGGGGTCGCACCGATGGATTGTCTAATTCCAATTTCACGCGTTCGTTCAGTCACACTAACGAGCATGATATTCATAATTCCAATCCCGCCAACAATCAGCGAGACGCCTGCCACCCATCCCAATAGAGAACGGAATGCAGCTGTAGTCGCTTCTTGTGTGCCGATAATATCCTGCTGCGTGGTAACGGTGAAATCGGCTTCTTCAAGAGGCAAATCATGTCTTTTCGCAAGTAATAATTGGATTTGTAAAATAATATTATCCAAATTTTCTTGATCTTCTACTTCGACATAGATGAGGCGAACACGGTCGCCCATGATGCGTGAAAATTGGGATTGAGTGAATTTATCGAGCACAACGGAAATAGGCATATAAAGGCGGGAGTCATAATCAACATCGCCGACCAAACCTTTTTCTTCAAGCACACCGATAACGACTAAACGGGTCGTGCCAACGGTAATATCTTGCCCGATGGGGTCGGCTTCACCAAAAAGCTCTTCTGCCAAGCTGGAGCCAAGAACAGCCACTTTTTGATTGCGATCTACTTCGAGATCATTGAAATAGCGCCCATCTTCTATGCTCATATCACGCACGGAGGGAAAATCGGCCGTTGAGCCTAAGAGAGTGACAGCGTCCAGTACGACGCCATTGGCTTTAATTGTTTGGCTTGCACTTTGTTCAACAACTACGCCGCTGACCCCATCCACACCCTCGGCGATGGCTGCGGCATCGTCATAAACCAAGCCACCCTCTGGTAGCCCGCTTGCACCGCCACGTGTAAATGTGGACTGTACAAAAACAAGGTTAGCACCCAAACTGTTAATCTCTTCATTAATTGTGGCTTCGGTACCGGCACTGATCGCAACCATCACGATTACTGCCGCGACACCGATAATAATGCCAAGCATGGTCAACAAAGAGCGGACTTTATTTTTAAGTATCGCTGCCCAAGCGATGTTGAATACTTCAGAACTGTTCATTTTTTGGCCTTCTTTCCATTGCCGACAATTTTATCGATCTTTCCATCAAGCAAGTGGATTGTTCGCTCTGTATGTGAAGCAATTTCATTTGAGTGCGTCACCATCACAATGGTTGCGCCCTCATCATGTAAATCGTGGAGCAATTGCATAATTTCTGCACCCGATTTGCTATCGAGATTACCTGTTGGCTCATCTGCCATAATCAGCACAGGATTGTTGACCAAAGCACGAGCAATAGCTACACGCTGCTGCTGTCCGCCAGAAAGCTCTTGCGGTTGATGTTCAACGCGGTCTGATAAACCTACCATCTCTAATACCTTCATGGCAACTTTTTTGCGTTCTTCGGTGCTGCGTTCAGTCACGCGGTCATACTGTAGAGGCAAAATCACATTATCCAATGCCGTTGTGCGCGAGAGTAGGTTATACGATTGGAAAATATAGCCAATTTTTTTGTTGCGGATGGCAGCTAATTCAACTTTATCTAAGCCGCTCACATCCTCATCGTCTAGGAAATATCCACCAGAAGTTGGGCGAGAGAGACAGCCCAAGATATTCATCAGCGTGCTTTTTCCTGAGCCAGAAGGTCCCATGATGGCTACAAATTCGCCTTCATGAACACTAATGCTCACACCGTCCAGCGCAGCGACACGGGCATCGCCCATGCCGTAAATCTGCGTTAGGTCTTTGGTTTCAATAATTGCGCGGGCAGCCATTATTCTGTCTCCGCGATGCCAGTTGTAACTACGTCACCAGGCTCCAAGCCAGAGATAACTTCGGCATAGAATAAATCTTGCAGACCAACTTCGACCACGCGCAATTTTGGCTCGTCGTCAATCATTACAAATACAGTGAACTGACCGGGGGATGCTTCGCGCAAAGCCTCGACTGGAACAAGGATTGCCTCTTCAGCACGTCCACCAATTACTTCTACTGCCGCTGCGGACCCAACTGGAAGCTTGCTACCGCTAAATGAAGCATCGTCTAGTCTGACAAGTCCACGCACTAAAGAAGAATTCTGCTCTGTGTAGAGGGCGGGGTCAACTTGCACAACTTCGCCTTCAAAGGTTTTCTCAGACAAAACATCGAAAATCACTTCAACTGGGTAGCCAACACTAATCATGCCCCAGTCTGTCTCGTCGAGGAAGATTTCAAGATAAGATTCGCTCGTATCCGCAATCGTCACAATTGCAGATGTACCAACTGAGTCGCCGACCTGTGCATCAAAGTTCATTACAGTCCCAGAGATAGGTGCATAAAGACGAGTCGCATCAAGGCCGTCTTGAGCAGAGATTAGGTCAAGTTGAGCTTGTTCAAATAGCGATAACTGACTACCTGTGGCATCTTCTGCTATATCTTCACCACTGATTGCAGCAAGATAATTGGTAATTTCAACCAAATTTGCTTGAGCAAAAGCATATTCAGCACGCGCTTCGATAATATTAGCTTCAGAAGGTGCGGCTAAATATTCAGGGTCCTGACGAGTTGCTGCAATGGTAAAAGTATCAGGAACATAATTATCAACATATTCAAAACCTGCGCCACGTAAATTTCGCTCAGCATATTCTAAATCTTTTTCAATTTCAGCTATTTTTTCTGCTGTTTCATCTTGTGCATTCAAAAGCATATCTTGGAGTTCGGCAACTTCACTTTCCCAATAAAAAACGGTAGGGCTAATTTGATAAACCAAGGTGTCGCGAGTGCTTATAACTGCTTGCTCTGCTATAGCAAGGTCTTTTTCAACAAGAGCAATCGCAGCAGGAGAAGTAAGCTCTCGCAAGGCTCGTTCTGCTTGCTGGAGCTTAATCGTTTCTGTCGCATTGCCTAATTCAGCAAGGAGTTGACCAGCCTCTACCGTGTCTCCAACTGCGATGGAGACCGAAAGTAACTGTCCACTTGAGCGGAAGCCAAAAGAGGCCTCAGATGCTGGGATTAAGGTTCCGGTCCCGCTGGCATATAGGGTTAAATCGCCTTGTCGAATTTTGGCAGTTTGCATAGTGGGTTCGTCTGTGGATTCTGAATCCGATGTCAAATTTTGCGAGGCATAATATCCGCCTACACCTAAAAGAACGACTATAAGAGCTAGTAACCACAAGTTTTTTTTCTTTGAGAACATATTTTTCCTTTTCCTTTTTACTTTTTTTAGAGTAGCCCAGAGTATATATTTCCTTTGTAAAGAAAATTTCAAGGGAATATGAAGGTTATGTAAAGAAAAAGACCCCATTACCGGAGTCTTATATTAAGTCTTTTTTATGAAAGGATCTATTTTTCTTTCCACTTTCCGTAAGGTATGGTCATCAAAAACCCAATGGCGATCATAGATTGCCCAATCCCTACTCCTGTTGCTTGAAGGGGGCCAAAAAACGGGACTTCGGGGAGTATTTGTGTTCCCATCCCAAAGACATCTGCCATACCTGTAAATATGGTCAGAACATAACCCGTTGCCACAAGTCGTAAACCAATATCAGCTGAAATCGAACGTTCATTATCTCCCCATAAAGCTGTAAGCCCAATAAATCCACCCAAAGAAATAATACCTAAACCGACTAAAAATACGACTATCTGAACAAATCCCACAACGGGGCTACGATCCAGATTGAACCATTCTGGTTTTGCGCCTATAGAAAAAATTAAAAGACCAAAAAGAGTGAAGAAAAAGCCAAAACGAATTGGGGCTGGGTAAATACGAGGGTTTTCAATTTTAGAAGTTGTCATAAAAGATTTATGTAGATGGTAAATTTTTCTTGAGATGATTAATAAAGTTAGCGCCAAAAATAGCGGCATTGTCCTTCTCAGTATACCCGCGTTCAGCGAGGAGAGGGGAGAGTTTTTGAAGATCGGCAATGGTATCAATATCGCTCGGAACAGAATCCAGTCCAAATCCACCATCGAAATCGGAGCCGATACCAACGTGATGCGCGTCTCCCGCAATCTGGCAAATATGGTCTATCTGCGCGACTACATGCTTGAGGCTAATATCTTTACGTCCGTCCGTCTTTTTCCAACCAGCTTGCAAAAAAGCATTGAAGGGCACAACGCCGATAACGCCTTCGCGTTCAATAATTCCGTGAATAACTCTATCTGAAAGATGTCGGTTAGAGCCAGAGTTTGGGAGCAAAACTGCCGCGTTACTATGGCTGGCAATAATTGCACCTTCGTAAATGTCAAGAGCCTCGAGAGTCGCTTTTTCATCCATATGGCTTAGGTCTAGGGTGAAGCCAAAATCTGCCATTGCTCCCAGAAGCTCTTTACCTGCTGCGGTCAAAGCACCTGGCTCATTGGTGCCACCACAATAGCGTGTGCCAGCCCATGCAGGGCCGATAATACGAAGCCCCAAATCCCACCATTCTTCCAGCTCTTCGGGAGAACGAACACCTTCTGCACCCTCCATGAGCATGATGAGACCTGTAGGGGGTGCATGTTCACTTTCGGTATCCTGCCATTTAGACAAAAGCAAGTCTAAACCACGCTGGTCACGGATTATATTAAATTTATCGGGATGCTCATCTATAAGTCGTCTGTAAATATCTATTTGGTCACGGTAAAGTTGATGAGCTTCTTCAAAATTATGATAAATAAGTTTATCCCACTCCTCTATTTTCTTTCTTGCGGGGGAAAGGAAAAGTGTAGCAAAAATAAGCCCAACTTGCCCACGCTGAAATTCAGGGTAACCAAGCAAAGTATTACCATTATGTTGAACAACTGGCAGCCCCTGTTCTATATGGCGTGTTTCTTGTACTGAACGCGTATAGTCACGCTGAAAAACAGCCATATTCCACGCCAAATCTTCATGTGCGTCTACTATAAAATTCATCAGACTAAAAAACTCCTTAACTAAAAGGTCGATAGAGTATAACAAATATATTAGATCTCTTCAAAAGTAAATTCGCCCTTTTTTGTGAAAAAAAAGTATAATCGCCGCATGACACTTCAAATGATTATTACTCTCGGCATACTCGCCTTTGCCATCCTGTTTTTCATCACCGAATGGCTGCGCGTGGATGTTGTTGCGCTCATTGTTGTTATCACATTAATGGTTACAGAACTACTTACGTCAGCCGAAGCAATTGCTGGTTTTTCCAGCCCCATTGTACTCACCATAGCGTCGCTATTTATCATTGGCGGCGCAATTTTACAGACGGGACTCGCCGCTTCTATTGGCAGACAGATTCTCAAAGTTGCGGGAAACGGGCAAACAAGCCTAACAGCTGCCGTTATGATCACGGTGGCAATCCTGTCTGCGTTCATGAGCGATACCGGCACAGTCGCCGTTTTGCTTCCCGCTGTGATTAGCATGGCATCTAGCGTCCAGCTCAGCCCATCCAAATTGCTCATCCCCCTCTCTTTTGGCGCACTACTTGGCGGCTCTGCTACCCTCATTGGTACGCCGCCAAACATCATCGTCAGCGACCTATTGCATGAAAATGGGCTAGAACCCTTTCAATTTTTTGATTATTCTCCGATTGGATTGATTTTGATCACAAGCGGTATTCTTTTCATGGTCACAATTGGAAAGCGGATGCTACCGGATCGCACGCGTGAGAAGGGCTTGCTACGCGTCGAAACACCAGAGGAGATTGTCGAGCGTTATCGCCTCCCCGATAACCTTCATCGTTTACGTGTCCGAAAAGCATCTTCTCTCGTTGGCAAAAATATAAATGAAGCAGAGTTTGGCGCACGTTTCAACGTGACTGTTCTCGAAATTCGCCGAAAGCCCGATCCAAAAACAATGCTCAAATTAGGCGAAACAAGCCTAATTTGGCAAGCCAATAGAGAAGAGGGATTGAAGCCTTCGCTAGAGACCACTTTTCGACGGAACGATGTCTTGATTGTACAGGGAGATTCAGGCGACACCGCACATCTTGCCGCCTCGTGGAATTTAGGCGTACAACCCGCAAAACCATCTGACGAACAAGCCATCAGTAACGAAGAAGTAGGTATCGCCGAAGTTTTGCTTCCGCAACGTTCTCGCTTAGTTGGCAAAACTTTGCCTCAACTAAGTTTTGGACGTATTTATAGATTAACAGTTCTCGGTATTCAACGCCCTGGCGTAAAAAAACCCCCTAATATAAAAAGCGCCCATCTACGCTTTGGTGATATATTGCTCGTACAAGGCTCTTGGGAAAATATTCTTTCATTGCGTCAAAAACGCCGTGATTTTGTTGTGATGGGGCATCCAGAAGAGATGCAAGGACCGCCACAACGAGATAAAGCACCTATAGCAGGCATAATTTTGCTCGGCATGTTAATTATGATGGTTGGTGAGTTTATGCCACTGACAACATCCTCCATGCTCGCCGCTGTCTTGATGATATTAACAGGCTGTCTCACAATAGACGAAGCCTATAATTTCATCAACTGGAAAAGTATTGTTCTGGTCGCAGGGATGCTGCCCATGAGCGCAGCCTTAGTGAGCGTTGGTCTTATTGACTTACTCGCCAAAAACCTAACTATCGCGCTCGGGGCACTCAGTCCCGTTTGGATTATTGGCGGTTTATTCCTCACAACTTCTATTTTTACCCAAGTGCTCTCAAATACTGCTACTGCGGTGCTAATTGCCCCCCTCGCATTTGCAATTGCCCAAAACTTGGGCATCCAACCCCATGCCTTGCTGATGTCTGTGGCAATCGCGGCTTCGATGGCTTTTGCTTCACCCGTTGCCTCCCCCGTCAATACCCTCGTCATGGGCGCGGGGAATTATCGTTTTAGCGATTATATGAAAGTTGGCACACCACTGATTTTAATTTCTATGGCAATTACGATGATTGTCCTACCTCTGATTTTCCCCTTCTAAGTTAAAAAGAAGATCCGAGCAAATATTTGCTCAGATCTTTTTATTTTATTCCGGTACAGTAAAAGTATCCGCCACTTAATTTTCTAATTCTAGCGCAAAATTTTCCATGCCGTAGGCAAAGCCAATGCTGCCAACATCAATTTGATTAGGTCACCAACAAGAAAAGGGGAAACGCCCAAAGCAAGCGCTTTTTCCATACCAACAAGTGTCGCTAACCAACCTGCACCAAAAAGATAAATAACAAAAGTCCCTACCAAAAAAGGAAGCAAAGAAGTGCGCAAATTTCGTTCAAAACCGCGCTCTGCCATTTTGCCAATTATATAAGCAGAGACAACAAAGCCGACTAAATATCCCATCGTTGCACCAGTAAGGTACGCCATCCCGGATGCTCCACCTGCAAAAACAGGTAAACCAAAGGTGCCTAATGCTATATAAAGCATCATTGAAAGGGCACCCCGTTTTGATCCTAGTGTTGCGCCAATAAGTAAAGTAGCAAAGGTTTGCCCAGTGATGGGTACAGGGCTAAAAGGCAATAATATTTTAATTTGTGCAAAAAGAGCAACTAAAATTGCACCGCCAAAAATAAGTATGAAATCTCGCAAACGTGCATTTGAGCGAGGGAAGCTTCGAGCATAAAGAGTTGGGGCAAAAGTGGTCATTTGAAATTCCTTATAGTATTATAGATAAAGCTAGAGTGTAATCACTCTAGCTTTATCTATAACCCAAATCAGAAAAAGTGGTTATGAAGTTTCTCTAAAAAAAATCCCTATATGTTAAATATTCTTTATATCTTTGTAACCTTTTCCCTTTATAATTCATCTAAATAAAAAACCCTACTCACAGGAGAAATAATATGGCTAAAAAACAAAATAAGGCTAGTAAAAGAAAAGCACAACAAAATGCTCAGAAAAAGAAAGAACAAATGATGATCGCGATTGCCGCGGTGGTTGTTGTGGTAATTGCATTTTTAGTATTTGGCGGAAACCCCTCTGGTGGTGATAGTCTCCCCGCTGAAATCAATACCGCAACAGGTTATCAAATGTTCCAAGATGGCGCTTTCTTGCTAGATGTACGCACTCAACCCGAATGGGAAGAGTATCACGTTGATGGCGCAACAATGGTTGTACTTGACGAGCTAGAATCCCGTATTAGCGAAGTGCCTTTCGACCAAGAAGTAATTATCATTTGTAATTCTGGGAATCGCTCACAGGTTGCGCGCGATATTCTGCTTGCGGCTGGGCATACCCAAGTTACCAGTATTGCTGGCGGTATTCAGGGGTGGATGTCTGCCGGGCATGCAGTTGTTTCTGGTCCCTAAAAAAACTTTAAGTTCTTAAAAGCTCTTTGTAAGGCTAAGCCTTGCAAAGAGCTTTTTTATTATCGGGGGAGTTCGATGGTGAAGGTTGTGCCTTTACCCAATTCACTTTCTGCTTTTATAGTCCCACCATGCAATTGGATGATTTCTTTGGCGATTGCTAATCCCAGCCCGCTACCACTTTTTTCACGTGTGCGAGATTTGTCGGATTTATAGAATCTGTCGAAGATGAAGGGGAGATCTTTGGCCGGAATCCCCTGCCCTTCGTCGCGGATTCGGAGCCGCACCTGCCCGGGGCTTGATTCCGCTTCTAGGCAGAGGCAAGTCTCTGCACGAGCGTATCGTAGCGCATTTGCTACGAGATTGCTTAAGACTTGGTCTAGTCTCCCTGCGTCAGCATCTATCGTTAAATTTGCATCATCCACATCTACCGTTAAAGTAATTTGCACTTCTTCGGCTTGTGCGCTGAAACTGGTTTTTACATCTTCTAGTAATTCAGCGATATTGACGGGTGCGAGATTAAGCGGCAATTGCCCTGCTTCGGCCAGCGAGATCGTCTGAAGGTCATCCACCAGGCGTGTGAGAAGACTGGTTTCATCAAGCATCATTTCAATTTGCTCTGGGGTGGCTTCGTAAACGCCATCGAGAATACCTTCGAGATTGCCGCGCAAAATATGGATAGGCGTGCGGAGTTCGTGCGCAACATCGGCAGTCATATTTCTGCGTTGCTGGTCAGCACGAGCGAGTTCATCGACCATGCGATTGAAGGATTCGGAAAGGCGACGGAATTCACCAGCTCCCCGCTCAGGAACACGGACGCTAAGATCGCCTTCGGCGACAGCATCTGCGGCGGTCATTACATTAGCAAGAGGCATGCCCATCTTACGAAAAGCGCGTGTGCCCAAAAAGGCAAGTAAGCCTATAATAAGAAAAGGGGCGATACAAAAGAGGGCGCTAAAGGGAGATGGTGAATGATAACGCTCAACGGGCATCATGCCATCCATGCGGTATCTTGCGCCGACAAACCCACCAACAACGAGAAGCGGAATACTAATAAAGAGAAAAAATCCGATAAAGCGAAGCCAAAGAAAGCGACTTTTACTCTCGTGACGTGCGTGTCTATAGGGAAAGTGTTGCCAACGCTCCCATCTTTTCTCTCGCCAAGAAGCATCACATTTTTCTGCACTTTCTTCTTTTTTATTATCCATCACTATTTTTTCTTCTCCAGAAGACCTTATTGCGCGCCAAACTTATAGCCTACGCCATAAACTGTAAGGATATATTTCGGTTCAGCAGGATCATCTTCAATTTTTCGACGCAAATTTTTAATATGCGCGTCGATGCTGCGGTCGTAGCCAAGATAAGCCACACCATGTAAATTTTCTAATAATTGTGCGCGTGAAAATATTTGGCCAGGGTGCCGCGCCATGATTTCGAGAAGAGTAAACTCGATGCGCGTTAGGTGGATATTTTCTTCGCCCAACTTTAGAGTATGGCTTTCGGTGTTCAACTCTAAGTCTGCGACACGAATGATACCCGATTGATAAACCCTTCCCTTTGCGCGACGCAATAAGGCACGAACACGAGCCACTAATTCACGCGGAGAAAAAGGTTTGGTGATGTAATCATCTGCGCCTAATTCTAAGCCGATTAATCTATCCGTCTCTTCGGCACGGGCAGTGAGCATGATGATAGGGATATCCGATTCGCGTCTTAGTGCACGGCAAACATCTAAGCCATCCATTTCAGGAAGCATAAGATCCAGAATAAGTAAGTCTGGTTTTTCACCACGTGCGGTAGCGAGGCCACTTTTGCCATCGTTAGCGATGAGAACGCGGTAATTATTTTTCTCGAGGTAGTCACGCGCGAGGCGAGCTACTTTGGGTTCGTCTTCGATGATGAGGATTGTTTCTGACATTTGAATTGCCTTTGCTAGAACGCGGATAAAACAGATTAGGCAGGTTTTCGCGGATTAAAAAATTTTCAACTTTTCTATGATTAAACTTGCGTTGATTATCCCACAATTTTTTCTTGAATAGCCAAAAACCTGACAGGCATCAAAGACCTGTCAGGTTTCCTTCTAACTCAACAAAGCCTACGCTTCAGATTCTTCTTCAGCTTCGTCTTCGCCATCAGACTTTTTCTCGTCCCAGCAAGGATGATCGTGGTGCATCCACGGGCCGCCTTTGCCTTCACGGTGCATCCGGTGCATTTTGTGCATTGCCCACGGGGGCATTCCGTAACCATATCGGCGCATTCCAAAGAAGCGGAACATCGCACCAATAAAGAGGAAGAAGACAAATCCACCGAACAACATTCTACCGAATGAGAAATGACTGTAGCCGTGATAGCTGCGCATTCCATACGCACCAGGCATTCCACCATAAGGCATCATTTCGGCGTAATCACCACCGGCGAAGGGCATATCCTCAAAAGACATATCCGACATCGTGCCACGAGCGTATCCAGCGCGGAACATCATGCCGCCAGCACCGATCAATAGAGCAATCAGTACCAATCCTATAACAACTTTCCAAATACTTACTTTCATTACAATCTCCTTTTGTTTGACTGAATAAGACTTTATGCCCCTAGTATCTCTTTATTCTGTGAAGGAATTGTGAATGGATTGGGGAGGTCTGGTGAATTTTTCTAAGAGAAAAGTTTTGTGGTTTGATAAAAAAAGCAACCCAATAGGATTGCTTTTTTTATTAAGAGTTTCTGATTCGTATATTATTTAATAATCGGCTGGAACATAAAATTGCGTGTTTGGCTATCGCTATCACCCAAGTTTATCATAGCTGGGTTTGACAAAGTTGCTTGCCAAGTGCCGCCAATATTTGGCAATGAACCAGTGTCCACGGTTAGACAATATTGCCCAGCAGTGAGCGATGCGAAAGTATAACTTCCATCACCGCCTGTTTGTGTACTTTGCAATCCACTTGAGGGGCAGGCTCCGCTACCAAGCAGAACCGTTAGACCAGAGATTGGGGTATCAGAAGGGTTGTTCAGTTCTAAAAGATACGGTTCTATGTTATTCTCTTTCTAAAAA
>JABGQV010000134.1 GCA_018648655.1 Anaerolineae bacterium
CGAGGCGGAAAGCCTCCATTAAGTATGTGTCCGAAAAGTCTGAGGACGTACAGGGGTAGGACTAATGGTTAATAGAGGCTGATCTGAGAATACTGGAGTGGCTTTCGTCCCTCGCATAGCTTTCGTTAGATTGTTAATTCCGACAGATTTACACCTGTAATTGACTTCCAGATTTATCTTCTCGCAGTAAAAATCACTTTGTGCGAGTTGAATATTATCGGGAGTAGCTCCCTGAAATCGGAAGATAGCTTGTTCTTCATCTGCTAAAATAAATACTGGAGTTTGTACGACTTCTTCAGTTTGAGAGCTACTGTCACATCCCAAAGCGAGAAGCGAAAGCAACTTATATTGCAAAGGATTTGTGTCTTGGAATTCATCCACTAAAATATACCGAAATACAGACCGATACATTTTTAAAACAGCAGGGATTTCTTCAAGGAGTTGTATGGCTTTTACTAAGAGGCTAGTGTAATCAAGTTTCTCTCCTAGTTTTGTCAAATAGACATCATGCACGGCCTTTGCGTTCTCAGCGAAAGAGCTATCATAGTCCTTTTTTTGTTTCAATAAAACTTCTGTCATCCACTCACGATACTCGTTTTCTTCTAAATCTAAAGATAAATCTTTTTTAGATTTGTCTATTAATTCTTTTTGCTCAACTTCCCCGATAATCTGGAAATTCTTATCGATACCAATGAGATTCCCATAAGCACGTAGAATTTTATACGCAAGTGAGTGGAAGGTTAAAACTCTAAGTGCATCTAAATCTTTAATGCCGACATGAGTTTTTATATCATCTAACATTTCGCTCGCCGCAGCATTTGTAAATGTTAGCCCCAAAATCTTCTTGGGTGCTTTGACTTCCCCCGTTTTAATTAAATGGTTGATACGCTTAGCCATTACAAATGTTTTGCCATGGCCAGGCGGAGCTTCTACGATAACTGATTGGGAAACTGGTAAATAAACAGCTTCCCTTTGGTTTGCATCAAGCATCTGCTTTTATAGTTTCGAAAAACTCGTTCAAATGTGAAAACATATTCGTAATATACGGAGGTATCTCCTCGGCTGTAGTGTTCTGGGCTATTAGCTTCCCTAACATAATCCCTTTGGAGGCAGCTAGCCACTTAACCAATTCTTTTGAAAATATATGCATAGAAGTATCAGAAATAGACTCTCCATTTAACAACTCTAAAATTTCTTCTAATGTTTTTACCCCTTTGAATTCATTTATTTTTCCAGCTATATCAATAGCTCGTTTCTGATTTCTCTCTATTGAGTCTTTAGCAATTAAAGCTTTGAGTAGGGTTTGCGCGTTTGCAGCATCCACAACGGTTTTTTCAAAAGCTTTTTTGTCAGAGAGGAATAATAAGTCTTCAGGGATGTTTGTGAAATTATGGTTATCTCCGCCGTCAGCAACAATGACATGAGCTATTTTGAATTCTTTCAGAATCATGCTTCCGAGTCTCATATTCTGAAATCGGATAACACTAATCCCGTAAAGATCAAAATCAAATTCTAACTTGCTACTCTTAGCCCATTCAGGAATTGCTCCTTCTTCTGTTTCACCTTCAACAATAATTACAAAAGAACTAAAAAATGAGTCCGCATATAAAGTCAAAAAGAAATCTAGCTGTAATTGGATTTGTGATACTAATTTTCCTCGTTTTGTTTCATCAGGTTGAAGAGATGTAGCTAATTCTTCAAGGCTTTTTTCATGCCACCTAGAAACATCAACAATATTTTTTTTCTCTTTCAAAAGAACTAATTCTGATATTCCGAAGCGATTGAGAATACTAGGAGAGTGTGTTGTAATCACAATTTGAAGATGATATCCTCTTTCTGCCCAGAGTTTTTGCAAATTTCTAAAAAAGTTTACGATGTGCCTTTGCATATGAGGATGTAGGTAATTTTCAGGTTCCTCAACTCCCACAATAAAGGTTCGGATTACTTGTTCACTTGATGCTTGTAGTTGAGCTAGCATTCTGACAAGTTTCAAGCCAATTACAAACATACTCTGAAATCCGCTTCCAGTATTTAGAACAGAATGGTTATCTAGGTTAACGGACATCTGGGAAATTAATTCATCATCTTGTACTGAAAAAAGGTTTATGTCCATTCCTTGCTTAGGAAGAAGTTTGTCAAAAACATCTTTCATTCCCAAGTTCATTTCCTCAAACTTTCGCTCTTGAAGCATCCCGCGCTGTAATTCATAGAGGCTGTTTTGCGTTTTAGCACGCTTTATTAGAATAGGAACCCTTTCTAACACTTGCAGAATGGTTTTGCGAAATGGCACATCTGGATTTTTGTCAATAAACTCTTGTAATCCGGCCTCTTTGGAATCCCATTCCTTTTCGAGTCCATCCAATAAGTCATCAATATCATTCGGATCTTTATCAACTATTATTTGCGCAAAATCTGGCGTAATAGTTGATAATACTTCATTCAAAATTGGTTTTATTTGTTCAAATATGGTATGTGGGAATTTATCCCAATTGTCTTTTTCGTCTTCTATTTCGTTGAAAGTTTGATGTATTTCTGAATGGAGGGTTGGTAGTGGTTTTAAATAATCACTGGAATACATCCGTAATATTCTTCCTAGATCTTGTCGCTTGGAAATCCCTACTTCTTGGGATGCTGACCTCTCAGAAGAAATTACAAATAGGGGTACGAAAGGCTTGTATCTATTTGAAAAATCAGTGATGCGCTGTTGATCTTCAGGTAAGTCATCTCTAACAAAATAACACTCACTTTCGACATCTTGGTCAAAAGAACTCCAAGAAGATACAAATCTTATTGTTATGGTGTTTTTTGCAAGGTTAACGAGGCCGTCATCATGAAAAAAAGCATCTTTGTCATCATCATTTAAATCCCCTAAAACAGCCTCAACAATTATCTTTTTACTAGGATCATGAAAATCTGCTTTTGTTATTGGTACATTTCTTGGATGAGCAGTTGTGAAGATATACTCTAGTGCTTGTAGAATACTTGACTTTCCTATATTGTTGGGGCCAACCAGTGCTGAAAAAGAGACAAAGGGAACTTCTATGTCAGTAAAATTTCGGTAGTTATAAATTCGAGCGCTTTGGAGTAACATATTACCGTCCTATATATCTTCGTGTTGCAGTAGGAGAATATCTCTTTCTATGGTTTGGTTATTGATTGCTAAAAGAATATACAGCATTATTTTTTTATCTTTGCTAATAACTCATCCAAAACACTATTCCCTGCTCCTGGATAAGTAAAGACCAATCTCTGTCCAGCCCGTGTGATCGCCATATAGAGCTTTCGGGTATTATTCTGGATCAGGCCTTCCCGCTCTTCATCAGATAACCGCAAAGACTGTTCCTTTTCAAACAAATCCCGCAATCCCAGAACAAAAACGATCGCACTTTCCAATCCCGCGCCGGCATTCAGACTTGTCACCCGAATATAGTCACCGGGGTAGGTTTCCTTCGCATTCAAAGCAGCCCCATTCCCTAAACGTCCATTGATCGCTTCCACCAACTGGTCTGCCCCGCTTGGCGCAGCATGCAGCGCTAGAAGATCACGCTTTGGATAACCCTGCCTCACAAAGTGTTCTATTTCCTTTGCCACAATTTCATTCTCATCCTGTGCCGCCGGTACCGAGGTCACTTGTGGCAAGATTCCATCTGGCATCCTGAGCATGTCCGGCGCAAGAATATCATCATCGCGTTCATTTGGAAGACGCTGCCTGTAAAGAAGCGTGGCGAATTCCATGATTTGTCGGGTTGTGCGGTAACTGCGTTTCAAATGCTGAGAACGTCCGCGTGCTTCTAAGCCCAAAGAGCGCCAGGAAGCTCCTCGTCCTAAAAAGCCCTGTGTGGGATCTGCAACTACAAAGAGATGAGAGTTCCCTGAACGCAATAATTGTTTGATGATCTCAAACCAAAGCGGGGCAAAGAACTGGGCCTCATCCACGAGGATGAAATCATATTTGGGGAAATACTCAGGATGATCCTGTAGATAGCGCCAGGCTACACGCGGTACATCACCCCAATCCAGAGCGCCCTTTGCCTTCAATCTCTTCTGATAAGCCACTACCGCTGCAAAGACACGCTTACGGATATCCTCATTCAAACCAAAACCACGCCCACGGCGATTGATTGCTAAATAATCTTTTTCTGAAACCGGCGGTTGATCCTTGAGCCAATCTAACTCATCCTTGAACATCTCCGCAGAAATGGTAGTATCGGCAAGATGTTTCTTCCAAATTGGATTGAGATCGTATTCTCTGGCTTGCATGGAAAGCGGTGCTACCCAAGCAGGCTCTGGTACCCAATGCCGATAACACCAACCCTGAAAGGTATCCCATTCAATATTTGGCGTCTCGTCCTTGCCCGTCAGGCGCGCAAAGCGGCTTTCCATATCCCGGATCAAGGGACGATTATGGGTCAGGATAAGGAAGTTTTTATCCTGATACTGATGGGCAAGCAGGCGCAAGCGGTAGAGTAGAATTAAGGTTTTGCCACTGCCTGCTACTCCATTGATGATATTCAAGCGAAAATCGGTACTGAGCCGCTGCCCTTCTGGGGGAAGTTCCAACTCTGCCTTGACCGCCTGCTCCTGGTCATAGTCAAGCAGATAATCATCCAGACCCAGTTTTCGCTCCGCTGCGCTTTTCTCGCGCACGGTCATACTCTTGGGAACAATGATCTCTGGACTAAAGGCACGCCGCACCTTCTCAATCTCCGCTCTGGGGAGTGGCTTTTCTGGTAACAGAGCTTCCCAAGCCTCTTCTTCTTCGGCTTTTAGAAGTTCTCGACCGACCCATTGTGGCTGACCAGCTTCGCGTTTCAATCGGCTACTTTGAACTTTTCCACCAGAAATATTTGGAAAAATGCACAAGGTTTCAAATGTGTTTCCGACGGCTATCCCCACTTTTTCAGTAAAACGATTCAATAGCCGCTCTTCTGCTTCACCGAGCGGGGTTTCCTGCTTGCCAAGCAGAAGCATTTGGGCGGCAGTGGATGTCTCGCTTTTGGATGCTCGACTGACCTTCAGGAGAAGTGTGCGTCCTTCGTGATTGATGATCAAAAAGTCGGGAGATTCGGGTTCCCAAGGAGCAAGATGATGCCAGATGATGAACGTGTCAGGCAAGCTTTTAAGTGCCTTGAAAGTACGCAGGACTTCACCGGGCAGATTTTGGGGTGGGGTTTCCGGGAGTATGCGTGCCATTAGGCTTACCGCAAATGCCCTTCAGGAATCGTGATCTGATCGCAAGCTGCTACTAAACTACGCATCAATTCAAATGAAGCTGCCTTTTCTCTATCTACAGGTTCTGCGGAGAAAAGATGATGACTACCAACCAAGATCAACTTACTACGTGGACGTGTGACGGCGACATTCAGGCGTTGGGGCTGGAAGAGGAAGTCGGCAAGCTGTTCGGCAAAAACAGGACTGGCTGTTGCAAAGGAAACCATCACAACTTCACGCTCTTGCCCCTGCATACGTTCGACAGTATCCACAATCAACTGCCCTAATATCTTTTCATCGGGCTCAACGCGTCTGAATAGGCTGCGGATCAGGCGGCTTTGGGCACGGTAGGGCACGACTACCCCAATCTCTTCAGGGGGAAGCCCACGTTTGCGCAGAGCCTGGATCAGGGAAACGATCACATCGGCTTCGGTCTGGCTGCGCACAGTCGTGTTGCGATGGCAGAGATCGACAAAAACCGCTGGACTTTCTGGCTCAATGACATCATCCCAAAGTGTTGCTGTGGATGAGAGCTTCAAGCGCCTGGATGCGTTCCCATCATTGGCATAAAGCAGACCTTCATAAAATGTGCTACTTGGCCAGTCTGTCAGGACATCGTTTAAGCGATAGGTCGTGTCCAGCATGGTGGTATTACCACGCCCCGCTAAATAAGTAAAAATCGAATCCGGAGGCTTGGCTGCGCTTGTCAAAATCGAAATTGGGGGCAACTGGTTTTCATCCCCAATGAAGATATATTTATTACCCGCCAGCATCCCCATGATTGCCAATGGTAAGGTTACTTGGGATGCTTCATCGAAGAGGACAACATCGAATTCAACTCCAGCAAGGCGTTTTGACTGGGTAGCAAAGGGTGTTGCTCCGATCACATAGCCTGCTTTGAGCATCTCTGTGGGAACAGAGGCAAAGTTGCGATAATTTTCTGGGAGGAGATCATCGGCGGTAATTTCTGTGCCAATTTTGCAAACAGGGATACCCTCATCCAGCTTGTTGATCTTGTTGAGTGCGTTATTGATCGCACGGTGGGTTAGGGCGGTGACCAGAACACGCTGTCCGTCTTCGGTCAGAAGCTTAACCAAATGTGCCAAGACCAGGGTTTTACCTGTGCCCGGCGGCCCCTGGATGTGGTGAAGCAGGTCGGCAGCATATGCCTGAGCCACGGCTTCGGCTTGACTGCTGTTCAACTCAGTTTCTTTGAGACGGTCTAGGGCACGCTCATAGCGGGCAGGGTCAAGGCGAGGTATTAGATTGCCTTGCAGGAGGGGCAGGATAATGTTACGCCCCCGTTGTGTATCTGCAACTGCATCCAAAGCAGATAGGTAGAAGGAACTGGAATCGAACCAACCTTGATCAGCAATCCAGCCAGTGGGAAATTCTTGCAAGAATAGTTCATTACCATCTTTCAGGCTGACTTCCAACTCTGTTCCCCCATCATATTGCAACTCGACTTGCAGGGCATTTGTATCTTGTGGGTTGCCACGATGCAAAATGAGCAGATCTCCTTCGCGAAAGCGGGAGTCGTTTCTAGCACAACGCAGGCGGATGTAATGACCTTTTGCGCTTAGAAACGAAATCCCCTCAATCGCCCAGCCACGAGCAACCCGTTCGCTAAGCGAGCGCGACCATTGATCAAGCAGGGTTTGATATTGGGTTTCAGCTTCTGCTGTAACGAAATGCTTTAGACGCTCTAATAATCCCGCTATATCGGACATCATGTTCTCTTTTGGTTTTCTTGGATATTTTAGCTCTATTGGGAAGCCCCCTCAGTGCATCAAACGGTTCAAGCCACATACCTTAAATAGATATCCAAAGGCGTGGAGAAGGCTAGTAAAGAAATTGTACCCTAAATGTAGTTGTGCAAGCTCCGTTTGGCGTAATAAAGACCAGGGAAGTTCTGGAGATATTTTTCTCACCCTCGCATCATATATCAATGGGACAAATAAAACTTCGCCCTATTCTTTCAGAAAGCCCATTTCTTTTGAGTATGAACTTCAGTTACTTCCAGAGTGGTATCTCTATATCCAGAATGCCAAAAAGAATAGAAAAGAGCGATGGTGGCCCTTCACCATTGCAAATAATTACTCTTCAGTCTCGTGTTCTCCTCTGATCCGTTCGCTTTCCCTTTCATAACCTTTTGCGAGGTCTCGAAGAGTGACTGCAAAACGCTGGTAACCTGCATTTTCGATATCTTCAGCTTTTTGGCGATACTGCTCTGCAAGCTCTAGCTCAGGTTTTCCTGCAGGATCAACCCAGTGAACATCACGAGCGTTATAAGCGCTAGTACTATAGCCTCTCCGCATCGGATCTGCATCGTATTGATTTAAGGCGTCTGCAACGACAGTGTGGATCCATAGCCCGCTTGGATCAGGTGGACAGTGAATTAGGACATGACCAACTTGGATGAGAGTTACTTTTAAATGTCCTGTTTGCTTGCTGATTTCTTGTATTCGTTCCAGCCAGTTCGTGAATTGATTTGCATCAAAGCTTCCATCGTCTTGTAAGCCTGGCACGTAACGCCAACCGTTTAATAAGCGCCATGCATTGCTTGCCATTGCCCTTTTTTCAGTACTTGCTTCTTTTGGCGCTGTTTTTTCCTTGTCAGAGCGATATATCAAATGAACAACTTCGCAAAAAAACTCAGGGGCCATAGAGAGACGTTTTTCCAAAGTGCGAGGAGCTGTGTCCCCCTGAAATTCCAACAAGGGGAGATAGTTCCACTCTATGCGGGAAAGGTCATCAAGAGATACTTCAGAATTCTCTTGTAGAAGTCTTATTAGTTCTCTGATATGATACCCATCCATTGAGCGTAACTCTTTAGGCTGTGATAGTGCATCAAATAAAGCTCTAAAGACCTGATCCGAATTTATTTCTTGCTTAGAATGTCGCATTTTATCCAGGCAATCTATCGCTGCGTGCGGTCTTTCAAAATCAAGAAGTTTGTCAATAGCTATATCTAATGGTCCATCTGATTGATATGGATTGGCTCCAGTTATCTTCCAATAATGTCCATCATCCCCTTCCAGCCAAGTGGATGCTCGTTTCCAGGTGCTTTGTAAGAAAGGTAAGCAGGCTAAAAAGATGCCCTTCTGCTCAGCACTCCAATCTGTTTTTTCAAAATCATCAGCCCAAGACCATCCATTTATCTGATGCCGGCCCCAGACAAACCCTCTAACAAAATTGTCTGATTTATCATCGTTTTTGCTGAGATGTTCTGGTAGCAAAGCAGTATCAATTTCTTTGCCTGCGGAAATACTGCCGAGAGCATAGCCAACATCCCAAGATTTCTGCACTTCCTGGGCAAATCCGAAGAGTGCTTCTAATCCATCTTGATCAAGGATTTCCTCGACTGCATCTTGCCGACGTTTTATCAATTTCTCTCTTTGCTTTTGCCAATCCCCTTTTTCTTCAAACAAATCGTTATCACGACTGGAGAACAATAATTTATTACGATGGAGAGGGGCTGCGGGCGCTAACTTGGTGGCAGTTTCTTCAAGAGGTATAAGTAACTCATCGGACAAGGACCATTTGGCATCCGAGTATTGACGATGCCGCAAAGTAAATACGGTTAGATTTTCCCAAAGTGGTAAGCGTTCTTCTTCGGTTAGAGCCAAGATAGATTCAGAAGATAATATATTTTGTAATTGATCAAAAGCAGGTTTTGGAAGATGATCAAAGTGCTCGATTATTTCTGCTAATTTGCTCGTGTCGTCCTGTGCTATGGAAACAGCGAGCTCTGCATAAAAAGTAACCAGTTCCCAGTAATCCTGACCACTCACTTCTTCTTTCCAATCATCAGGGATGACGTTACGCCAAACAGGTTTGTGAGAGCCAAAAGATGTTTGGTGTTGGGTGGGCAATAGTCCAATAAGTAATTCCCACCCCGCATCAGGAGCTTCTTTACACAGTGTTTGTACAGAAACTTTGCGCTTGTCGATTGATGCAAGGGTTTGGGGAAGCCAAGCCAGCAGTATGGTGCTGAGGGAATTCGCAGAGCTATTGCCAGATTGTCGTCTTTTGTCTTTCTGCGCGAGTTTGCCGAGAATAACACACACACGAACAAGGTGTTTCTCTTCCCACGCCAATCCCTCAAGTGCCCAAAAAAGACCAGTTAGATAATTTCTGGGCGCTAAAATTCCAGTATCCTCTTGATTGAAAAGCTCATCAAAAGGAGATGGCGAAGCATAGAGGGCATGTTCAACAATACTTAAGAATTCGTCTGGCGCAGCCTCGGATAATGTTGGCAATAGATCATTCAAACTTCCCCAAAGAACCCAATCAGCAGCGGTAAAAATATCTCTTAGTGTAAGCAAGGCTGTCGATTCTGCTTTATGTTGCGAACAATTTGTCAACGCGCCAGCATGGTTTCCCAGAATAGCCAAACCTTCTGCAATCCCCTTTCTAAGCTGCCGCGAATGTGGTGGCACTTTACCCTGGACACTTGCTAAATAACGTTCTGAGCTGGGTAGCTCAAACAAAGGATCGCGTTCAGTTAGAACTGAGGTGGCTATTGTTTTGAATATGTCCAGATGTTGGTCAAAAATACGGGAACCAAGCTCTCCAAATAAAGCTAAACGCTCTGTAATTTGCCATAAACCATTGTTCAATCGAAGCGGTGTTTCTGTTTCCTGGAGAATTTCTCTTGCTTCCGTTACCCAGTCCGCGTAGTCATCTTCAATCACTTGCTCTAGAATCGATATGTCGGATTGATTTGTCTCATTCCAAGCACCTATGAAGTTTACCGATGCCAAATGTGATGCTGCTTTATGCTGGTTCCAATCGACTATCTCTAATTCGTGGTGTTCTACCATTTCCAAATCTTTTGGCATATGTTTGGCTGAGGGTTTTTCTAATTTCTCTCTAATTTCTTTTAGATCTTCGGGTAAGTTATTGATCGTGATAGTTGCTGCATATTGATTTTTGGTCTGTACAAATTCAACAACTCGAGACCAAATCAAATGTACATCTTTTTGGTTTAACTGTGCAATATGTGAGTGAAGAAGTGGGAGGATAACGCCCTCCTCATGCCCTAAATCATATCCGAGCAGGTAGAAATCTTGCAAGAAAGCGTAAAGTTCCTTATCTGAAATATCAATCCCCCCATTGGCATTTTTGAGATGGTAGCGAAAAGCTTCTAACTTTTCAGAACTCTTCGGTGGGCTAAAGTTGGCTTTATCAACGTATCGGTAAAACTCATCTGCATCAGCTGTATTCCTCGCTTGTGCTAGTAACCACTGCACATTGTGCATATCGGTTTTGCTTATGGGGCCTGTAATCAGCGCAATGGCATCTTCCCTTCTTGTAAAGAGTTTGGGGTTATTGAAATCATTCCACGCAGAATGGATGACTTCACCAAAAATGTGGTCTCTTTGGGTAATGGCTATTGAGTGCTTGATTTGAGCGATCATTTTTTTCTCAACGCTTTTTGCTTCATCTCCCACAAAAACAATCAAATCATCAGTGTCAAAGCCATCCACTTTTCCTTGTAATTTTATCTTTTTGATCGGAGAAAAAGGAAAGCAAGGAGCATATCCATCCGTTAACATCAATACTACAAAAGATGCTTGGATATGAGCTTCAAAATGAGCCCCTCCTCCACCGGTAGAAAAGGGGTTGCTAAGTTTTTTTGTGTTTTGACTTGTCATAGTTTCATGTTTTCCGATATTGTTTGTCCCGCTTATTCTATACCCTGATACACTCACAAAGAATCCAGATAACCTTCAACATAAGCACCTGGTTCCAGTCGGATCATGATCATCAAATCACTCCCTGTTGTTTGGGTTATAGGGGCTGTATTCATGATCTTTCCATCTCGCAAGAAACCCAAGCCATTTTCAGTGAAGTAGACTTGCAATAAGTGATTTTTTAGTTGTTTGCTGCTTCAGTATCAGCTGCTGCTCGTGCCAGTTCATCAGCTGTCCTAAGTAAACTCTCCAGATTCTTTACAAATGTGCTTTTTATTTCGTCCCATGCTGCTAAATCCCGCTCAATCCGCGGACTCTTAAAATGTCTTAACGGTGCAATCGCATTTTCTGCACTTTGAATTGCTGCCTCCATATCGGCAGCCCTACTTTTTAATCGGCTTGATGAATTTCGAATATCAGAGGTATTTATGAGAACTTCCATCTTGATCTCCTTAATTAACAGATGTTTTGATAATTTTCGGTAGTCGATACTTCTTCTTGTTTTACTATTCGGAAATAAGTTTTCTAAATCGCGGGTCGTCTCGGATACTTTCAAGGTCCGGGTCTTGTTGAATTATTTGTTTTCTAACTTGTTTTTTTTCGATCGCGATTTGGAGCATAACTAGTGCCTTTTCTATATTTCCGCATGCAGCCTCAAAACAAGCTTTGTTATATTCTTTTGCATTCTTAATAAGCTCTCGAACTATTTCTTCTTGCTCCTTCGCCTGATCTTCCTTGCCTAATTTCCGCAAAACGCTCATAAGTGATGATCTTGCGATAACGTCACTTGGATTCTGCATAATTACTTTCTCATAATCATCAACCGCACTCTCAAGTTTATTCAGAATTCTGTATAGATTGCCACGATTGTTGTAAGCAAAGGTTGAATCTGGATTAATGCGAAGAACCTCAGTGTAATCTTCGATTGCCCCTACTGGATCCTTCGTTAATCTACGAGCATACGCGCGATTACTGTACAGCAAGTATGGTTCAGGATTCTTGTACTCTAGAGACAAGGTGTAATCAGCAATTGCACCTATAAAATCTTCTTTGTTTAAGCGGGCGTTGCCTCGATTATTATATGCTTCGGCATACTCTGGTTTTATGCGAATGGCATCGGTGTAATCCGCAATTGCACCATCGAGATCGCCTCTGTCTTGCCGATTTGATCCTCTTTGATAATAGGCTTCTGAAAAATCTGTATCTAGACGTATAGCCTCTGTGTAAAAACGGATTCTTTCTTCCTTGTCAATTGATCGGTATCCACGTTCAAACCACTCTTGTGCTGTGAGTTCCTCTTGTTCAACGGGGGCAGCTTCGCTTGCGGCTGATTTCTGGGTCTCGGTAATTTCTTGTACTTCTGTGTTTAGTGATGGTAAGGTAATATTATCCAGTGCTATATTTAAATATCTGTCTCTCAACCTTCCCATTGCTTCAAGAAAATATTCTGATGGAACTTGCAAGCCATTGTATGTACTAAGGGCGGATAGTTTTCCAGTTAAAGCCTTTTTTACCAGTGAACTTCCGAAATCAAAACTTTCTAGCATAAGAGGCACAATATTTCGTTTCTCATCAATTGCAGTCTCGATCTCACGGCGGAGCCAATCATCTGGTTCTTTACAGCGCACTAACGCAGATGGAGTGAGAATGATAAGGAAATGTGCGCGCGCTTTTATGTTGTCAAGGATAACTTTTTCAAAGTTCCCGCTGTCAATGCTTTGGTAATCAAAAAATACATCATAGCCGTGCATGGTCAGGTTTTGATAAACGCATAAGGCCCATGGTAAATTGGTACGGCGGTAACTGATGAAAATAGTTTTTTCAATGCGAATCATATTGACATCACCCTGTTAACGTTGAATGGTTGAATTGCTCATCTCCTGAAGGAGATGGTATGAAGTTGACTTCCATTCTTTGAATATGAGGCACAAGGCTGTGCGTCCTCAAAGGAATTGAGACAAAAATGAGAATTTGCTAAGAGACAATTTTCCCAAGATTATACCCCTATCCTTTGCTGGCGCTGCTGATAACGTAATGCTAGAGCTTTTTCCTTGTTGTGAAATATTGGCGTGTTAACTCTCCCTACTATCTCCACCTTAAATGGTCGATGTCGCACAGTTACCCAAAGGCTCAGGCACTTTCCAATCGCATCTTTAAGGCACTAAAACGCTGGGCGACCTTATTATTCCGCACAGCCATCCCTATCGCCTTCATATTCCCCGCCAGCACGCATAAATCCCGCGCACGTGTCACTGCTGTGTAGAGCAGGTTCCTTTGCAGCATCATGTAGTGCTGCGTCACCACCGGCATCACGATCACAGGAAATTCAGCTCCCTGTGCCTTGTGCACGGAGACGGCATACGCCAAAGTCAGTTCATCCGCTTCGCTCCATTCATACTCGGCAGGATGCCCTTCAAAATCCACCGACAAAGTTTGGTTGACCAGATCCATTCCCTGCACAAAGCCAATATCCCCATTGTAGACATTCTTGTCGTAATTATTGCGGGTCTGCATGACCTTATCCCCAACCCTGTAGATCGTCCCATATAAACTCTTCTCAACCTTTCCCTGTGCTGGCGGGTTGAGTTTCTCCTGCAAACGCTCATTCAGGATCGTCACCCCTGCTGGTCCCCGATAAAGCGGGGATAGCACCTGTATATCCCCTAAACCATCAAAGCCAAAGGTCTGGGGGACACGTTCTGTAACCACATCCACGACCCAATCCGCAGCGGCAGCAGCATCTTCAGCAGGGAAGAGATAGAAATCGCCTTGCTCGCCTTTGGCAAAGAAAGGCGTTTGTCCCTGATTAATCCGATGCGCATTCGTGATGATCTGGGAATTCTCGGCCTGGCGAAAGATGGTTTCCAAGCGTGTCACTGCGGCGACTTTACTCTCGATCAGATCGCGTAAAACATCACCCGCCCCGACGGACGGCAACTGGTCTATATCCCCGACAAAGAGCAAATGTGTGCCAGGACGCAACGCCTTTAGCAAATGATTGGTCAGCAATAAATCCAGCATAGAGGCTTCATCCACCACCAGGAAATCCACATTCAAAGGGTTGTCAGGATCACGCTTGA
>JABGQV010000061.1 GCA_018648655.1 Anaerolineae bacterium
CAGTGGACGAGTTGGTCGCCGAAGGAGCGACTGCCGCGTGGACACCTGCTGAGGTCGCCCGCCAAGTGGACGTGGTGATCGTTAACCTGCCAGATTCTCCCGATGTGGAGATGGTCGCGCTTGGCAAAGATGGCATTATTGAAGGCGCACATGAGGGGCTAATATTCATCGACAACTCGACCATTTTGCCCGCAACCGCACGCAAAGTGGCTGTGGGATTAGCAGAAAAGGGCGTTTCTGCCCTCGATGCCCCCGTTAGTGGCGGCGATATTGGCGCGATTAACGGCACACTCACGATTATGCTCGGTGGCGAAGAAGCTGCCCTAGAAAAAGCGATGCCTGTTTTAGAAGCGATGGGTAAAAGTATTACGTTGGTCGGAGATGCGGGCGCGGGGCAAATCGCGAAAGTTTGTAATCAAATTATGGTCGCCGCGCAGATGGTCGGGATGGCAGAACTGCTGATCGTCGCCCAAAAAGCCGGCGCAGATCCGCAAAAAGTGGTGCAGGCAATCAAAGGCGGCGCAGCGCAATGCTGGGCATTAGACATCAAACCCCCACGTCTCTTCGATGGCAACCGCGAACCCGGATTTAAAGCCTATATGCAGGCAAAAGATTTGAATATCGTTTTGGATACGGCGCGTGAATATGGCGTTCCCGTGCCCGGCACAGCCGCAAATACCCAACTCTTTAGCGTAATGCTCGAGATGGGCATGGGCGATTTGGATAACTCGGCGGTGCTTGGTGTGATTGAGGCATTGGCTGGAGAAAAGTTGAAAACGGATTAAACAGAAAGAGCACGACACTTGTACCTGCGCCGCAAGTGCAGGTGAGAAGCACGAAGGAAAAGAAAAAGCTTTTAAAAAATTCGCGTAATTCGCTTATTCGCGACATTCGCGTTAAAACTATAAAATAATGAAAAATAATTTCCGCGATTACTTCCTAATCACCCTCGGCGCATTAATCCAAGCCGTAGGACTGCGCCTCTTCTTTATCCCTGCAAACCTAGCTAGCGGAGGAGTGAGTGGCGTTGCTCAGCTCATCAATTATATTACGGGCTGGCAGATCGGATTGATGATTCTGATCGGGAATATCCCACTATTCGTTCTCGGTTGGCGTTATCTTGGCGGGCAGAAGTTCATCTTCCGCACCGCGCTGGCGGTCATCACATTTTCCTTCTTTACAGACGCGCTCACCCATTTTCTCCCTGCAGAAGGCATCACCGATGACATCCTGCTCAACTCGCTTTACGGCGCAGTTGTCAGCGGGATCGGATTCGGTATTGTCTATCGCGGTCAGGGAACGAGTGGCGGCAGTGATATTCTGGCACGCATTCTCAATCGTTGGCGTGGCATCCCGATTTCACAGAGCTATATGATCGTCGACTCAGCCGTCATTCTCACCGCTGGCTTCATCTTCGGTTGGAAAGAAGCCCTTTACGCTCTTATCGCGCTCTATGTGAGTGGCATCGTCACGGAAACGGCTGCGCAGGGTCTGGGTGTTGTTCGCACTGCGCTTATCATCACCACTGAGACACAAGCTGTTTCTCAGCGCATTTTCGACGTCCTCGACCGCGGCGTGACCTTGCTCCCCGCCAAAGGTGCGTATACGGGTGAAGAGCGCACGATGCTCTATTGCGTCGTCAATCGCTCTGAAACTATGCGCTTAAAACATATTGTCAACGCTGCCGATCCGAACGCTTTCATGGTCATCGGGCAGGCGCACGAGGCTCTTGGCGAAGGTTTTACGCCCTTAGACAAAGAGTAGGGGCGCGGCATACTGCGCCCCTACGGGTAAAAAAAATGCTCCCAAACTTTCTCATTATCGGTTCCCAAAAAGCGGGAACAACATCTCTATATCATGTTCTCAAACAACACCCCCAAATTTTTATGGCGGATAAGAAGGAGATCAATTTCTTCTTTAAGGATGACGCGTATGCGCGTGGTCCTGAAGCGTATACCGAGCATTTTATGGATTGCACCAATCAACTTGCGTGCGGAGAAGCCTCCCCCGGCTATATCTGCCATCCCGAAGCCCCTGCCCGCATCCACGCGTTGTTGCCAGATGTGAAGCTGATTCTGACCGTACGAGATCCCATCAAACGCGCCATCTCTCAATATTGGGATAATCGCCGTCATCTCAACGAGCCGCTAACCTTCGCTCAAGCCCTCGATGCCTATCTCAGTGATGAATATCATCCCGATCAAATCGGTTATTTCAGTCGTGGGGTTTATATGCGCTATATCAAGAAGTATCTTGAATATTTTCCGCGTGAAAATCTGCTCATCCTGCCCTTTGAAGAGATGATTGCTGCCCCCGAAACTTTTTATAAATGCATTTTTACTTTTCTCGGTGTGGATACAGATTTCAGCACAGAAGATTTTGACGAGGCTTTTAATCCCACCGAAATCTGGAAAAACCCTTTTTATCAAATGCTTATTCGTAGGCCGCGCTATCAGAAAAAAATCCCAACTAAGTTACGCAGGCTATTTTATTGGGGTAGAAAGATGCGTTTCTCCGCCCCGCCAATTGACGAAGCGAGCAGAAAGAAACTAGAAGATTTTTATAGTCCATGGAACGATAAGCTGCGCAAGTTTTTAGGGAAAGATTTAGCGGAGTGGTGCTGAAAAGAGCAAGGCATCTTTATGATTAAAAAGAAAAACTCTGGAGATTTCTCCAGAGTTTTTCTTTTATAAATCAGCTTTCACTTTTAGATTATAGCTGCTTCGGTATGTAATTTTTGTCGTATCTGTACAATTTGTCGCCTTAGGCGTTCGTCTCTTTCTATAATATCGGTGATTTTATCTATGGCGTACATTACAGTTGAATGATCACGCCCACCGATTTCTTTGCCAATTTGGGGGAGAGAAATATCTATTTCTTGGCGCATCAAATACATAGCAATTTGTCTTGGAAGTGCAACTGCGCGTGAACGATCACGGCTGATGAGTCTATCGGTCGTGAGGCTAAAGGATTTTGCAACTAGCTCTAAGACGCTTGCAGGTTGAATATCTACACTTTGCGGGAGTAAATCAGCTAGAGCAATTTCTGCTAAATTTGTGGTAACTGGGGTGCCACTCAACTCTGCAAAGGCAACAACACGATTGAACGCGCCTTCCAATTCGCGGATATTCGATTGTACTTGCATAGCGATGACTTCTAAAATCTCATCGGGAACATGACGCCCAGAATGCTCGGCTTTATAGCGTAAAATGGCTTGTCTGGTTTCAAGATCGGGGGCTTGGATATCAGCGGTTAATCCCCATTCAAAGCGTGAGCGTAAACGCTCTTCAAGTGTAACCATTGATTTGGGTAAACGATCTGAAGAAACGATAATTTGTTTATCTTGGCCGTGCAAGGTATTGAAGGTATGGAAAAATTCTTCTTGGGTCGATTCTTTTCCTGCGATAAATTGAATATCATCTACGAGAAGAACATCAGTGGTGCGATATTTATCTCGGAAGGCAGGAGTGGTTTGGGTACGGATGGCGTTAATGAGATCATTGGTGAATTCTTCAGAGGAGACGTAGAGTACATTTAGTCCACGTGCAATACAGGCATTGCCAATGGCATGTAGGAGATGTGTTTTCCCCAAGCCAACTCCACCATATAAGAAAAGGGGGTTATAAGCTTTTGCTGGTTTTTCAGCTACTGCCTGAGCCGCTGCGTGTGCAAGACGGTTGCCAGACCCAACGACAAAGCTTTCAAAGGTATAGCGCGGATTTAGGTTGGAATGAGCAAGTTGAAGCGGGGGTGTATCGTCTTCGTCCTCTTCGAGGACAGTTTCTTCTACTTCTTCGAGCATCGCTACAGATTGGTTTTGGGAGACGACAAAATCCACATCTACTCTACGGTTCATTACACCAACGAGCAAGCGACTAACAGTAGTTGCTAGTCTACTTTCGAGCCAATCACGGGCGTAGGCGTTACGCACCCCAACGGTGAGAAGACCATCTTCGTAACTCATGGGGCTGGTATCGCGCACCCAAGTATCATAAGATGCTCGAGGCATTTCCATTTCTAACTGACCCAATACTGTTTGCCATGCTTGATTTGCGTTCATCTAATATAGTCTCCGCACGTATCTTTGGGTAAAGAGGCGTGCTCAAATAATTGCCTGAAAAAATGATGATAATAAAGATATTCTATTGCTATTTTTGCTGGAAAATGACTTCTTATTTCTCTTAAAGTCCTTACTGAACTGACATTATTGTAGCAAAAAAAACTTATATTTCTTTAAAAATTTTTAATTCTTTAAGGTTAGACAAACCTTAAAGAATCATTATTCTAAGAAAGCTTTTCTAATTCTTTAACAGAATATCTGTTCCATGCACAAAGCCTAGTTTTGAAAAAAAGACCCCCCATATATGGGGGGTCTTTTCTGGGTGTTAATTATATCTCTTGTTGAACCTTAAAGAATTTCTTCGTGAAAAATCTTTTTTAAAAAAAATGTGAAACACTCATTCTCGGGATTCGTTTTTTGAAAGTTGAGAAAGTTTTTCTTATTTGCATTTTTGAAAGGTCGGGCTTTTCTTTTTTGAAGCTGATGGATAAGGAAGTGTTCTCTAATTCGTATTAGAAGCTGTTTTTTTGAATCTGGAGCGGTATTACTGAAAATAATAATATTTACACGATCTTTGGTTTTTTCTTATGCCAATCTGTCTCTCGTTGATAAAATTTCCCAATATCAAATAAAAGTTCCTCGCTAAAATGGGCGCCCATTAGCTGCATCCCGATTGGCATAGCTATATCATCAAATCCAACAGGCAGAGCTAAACTCGGGATTCCTGCCAAATTTGCTGGGAGCGTAAAAATATCTTCAAGATACATAGAGAGTGGATCATCACCATGTGAACCAATTTCAAAAGCCGTTGTGGGGGCTACAGGGGTAGCAATGGCATCTACTTTTAGAAAGGCCTCTTCAAAATCTCGGCGTATTAAGGTGCGGACCTTTTGTGCCTGCCCATAAAACGCATCGTAATACCCTGCTGAAAGGGCATAGGTCCCAAGCATAATTCTGCGTTTTACTTCTTCTCCAAAAAGTTTTCCACGCGTTTTTTTATATACTTCTTCCAGCGTAGAAGCACTTTCTCTTTGTGTATATCGGATTCCATCAAAGCGTGCTAAATTTGCTGAAGCTTCTGCAGAGGCTAAAATATAATACGCGGGGATGGCATATTCTGTGTGGGGTAAAGAGATAGGGATGATTTCAGCCTCCAGCTCTTTTAATTGCTGGATAGCCTCCCGCACTGCGCTCTCGACTTCATCTTGAGTGCCTTCGACAAAATACTCTTCGGGGACACCAATTCGTATGCCCTTGAGCGACGCACCATTTGGCAATTTGCGTGGTGTGAACGGGGATTTGACGCTTGTGGCATCGAGGGGGTCTTTTCCTACCATTGTCTTAAAAACGGGGATAATATCTTCTACAGAGCGTGCTAAAACACCAATAGAATCTAGAGATGAGCCATAAGCTGATAGTCCATAACGCGAAACCCGACCATAGGTGGGTTTTATGCCACTAATACCACAATAGGATGCAGGTTGGCGCACAGAACCGCCTGTATCTGAGCCAAGAGCAACAGGCACCATTCCTGCGGCCACTGCTGCTGCGCTTCCGCCTGATGAGCCTCCAGGAACACGGTCTAAATTCCACGGATTCCGCGTCAGACCATAGGCAGAGTTTTCTGTTGAGGAGCCCATCGCGAATTCATCTGTATTCGTTTTCCCGATAATAACCATACCTGCGTCTTCGAGTTTTTTTACTGCGGTAGCGGTAAAAGGTGGCATATAGTCTTTGAGAATTTTTGAGCCAGCTGTGGCCGGCATTCCTTCTACCATAAGTACATCTTTGACAGCGATGGGAATGCCACAAAGAGGAGAATCGGAAGGCTTAGATGATTCGGCTTTTGTTAATGCATATTTTTGGTCTATATGCAAAAAGGCGTTCACTTTAGGCTCAAGTTGACGAATGCGATCAAGATAAAATCGCGTTAGTTCCGTGCTTGTTGTCTCCCCAGAGGTGAGAGAGTTTTTTAATCCAGCAAGTGAAAAATCGCTAAGCTTCATTATTTTTGCTCCCCAAAAACAGCTGGTACTTTGAATTGATTTTTGTCTGCATCGGGCGCATTTTTGAACAGTTCTACGGTAGCTAGTGATTTGCGAGAAATATCTGCCCTAATGGGAGTAGCTTCCTCAATCGCGTTGGCTGTTGGAGAAATACCTTCTGTATTTAGTTCGCTAAGTTTGGCTATATGACCAAGAATATCGGAGAGTTGCTCGCGGTAACGAGCTTCCTCCTCTGCGGTTAAATTGAGGCGTGCGAGTTTGGCTATATGTTTTACTTCTTCTAAATTTAATGACATAGTATCTCTTTTATGGGTTTTCGGAGTGTAAAAGGCTATTATAAGAGGCAATAGATGATGATGCAAAACTTATTTCCATGCCTCTCCATACCAATCTAAGTATTCAGGTAAATGTGTGCGCCAGTAGACTTCATCGTGCATACCAGCATATAAACGCCACTTATGCGGAATTCCCTTTTCTGCAAGTAAACTTGAAAAGGCGGCTATTTTTATATAGTCTGGGTCTTTGTCACCCGTGTCTATATATATTCTTGGCAAATTATCTGTAGGAATTTTTTCGAGCCAATCATCTAGCTTGGTGTAATCTTGATGAAAAATAGCTGGAGAATGTGCCCCAAAGCTGCCAAAAGTTCCCCAATGAGTTAGGCCGTAGTGAATTGCCCAACCTCCACCTCGTGATAAGCCACCTATGGCGCGGTATTTTGTATTTGTGAGTGTTTGGTAGTTTTTATCAATATAAGGGATAAATTCTTCGATAAAAATTCTTCCGAATTCTGTTTCGTCTATGGATTTTAAAGAATATTTTTCGTGGGGCATTACGATAATATAAAAAGGGGCTTCATCTTCTATGCCCAGCCGAATCCATTGATCATCCGCATAGTTTGCGCCATGCAAAAGATAGAGAATGGGATAGTGCTTTTCATTATTAGAATCATAACAAGGAGGGAGGTATATCTGAAAACTTGGTAATGCCACTGAATCAAATACGTGACCTTGAACTTGACCGCGTGTTTCCGTACATTTTTCTGGAGTTGAGGGGGGTACTGTTAAAGCTGACCAAGGTGTATTTGTGGTAGTGGATATTGGGGGAGGTGATGTTGGGGTTGAAGTGATGGGCGTTAATGGCTGGCAAGCCGAAATCCATGCAAGAATTGCCATGAAAATTATAAATATTAGAGGGTTTGGGGGATGAAATACTTGACGTTTATCCATACTTGGGATTATACTCTTTTCTCGTTCGGGGCGTAGCGCAGTCCGGCAGCGCACCGCGTTTGGGACGCGGGGGTCGGCGGTTCGAATCCGCCCGCCCCGACCAGAAGAAATCGCTAGTTACCCCAAAACTGGCAGAAAAAACACCATCAATTTGATGGTGTTTTTTTGTTGTATAGTTCGTATAGCTTTTAGATACTATTTGTTAAGTCCCTGTACCGCTGATAACGACCAAAACTGTTTTGAGGATAATATAGGTGTCCATCCATAAAGACCAATTACTAATATAATATTCATCCATCTCTAAGCGCTTTTGGAAGGATGTATTATTCCGCCCTGAAACTTGCCACCAGCCTGTTATGCCAGGGGTGACACGTAATATTGTGGAGGCATAGGATCCCATATTGTCTAATTCTGAAGACATATAGGCACGTGGGCCCGATAGGCTCATTTCACCTTTGAGTACATTCCATAGCTGAGGGAGTTCATCAAGGCTATACTTTCTAAGGAAGGTTCCAATCTTTGTCACACGTGGGTCATTTTCTAATTTATGAAATTTGTCATATTCTGTTTTTGCTATCAGGTTTTTTTCTAAAAGCTCTTGTAATTTTTCTTCAGCACCTAAAACCATTGAGCGAAATTTAAGCACATGAAAGGGGTGAAAATCTTTCCCTAATCGTTCTTGTCGATAAAAGACAGGTCCTGGTGAACTTATCGCAATTAAGAGGGATAATAAGATGAGTATGGGGCTGAAAATGAGTATTAGAAAAGCAGAGCCCAAGAAATCTATTATTCGTTTTAGCCATTTGTTTCTCCTCGCAAGAAGATGATAGTGGAATTCCAATCCTAGGTATCCATCAAGGTCTCTTGGTTCAACCCACAATGAGCCAAAATTATCTGTTTTTCTAATTAGTAGAACTCTGCGAAAACGTTGATATAGTAAACGAGCATATTTTTCAATAGAAGTATGTGTGTCTGGCGCTAAAATTGCCATCTCATCACGTGAGTCTGATAACTTCATCTGTTCAATATCGTCCAAGGGGAGAATTTGAGTTGGCACCCACCCTAGCCTTCGAACATATTTAAGAGATGTAGCAACTTCTTTGCTCCAAGTCTCGTCACCAAAGACAATTATAGGAATGCCGTACCATGAGAAACGGGATAATAGGTTTCGCAAAAGGAAATGTAAGATGGGAAGACTGATTGTGGATAATACCCAAGACTAAGTTTCTTGACATGCTACCATTACTTGTTTATATCTTGTAGAGCAAGTTGGATTTATTTCTGGATATTTCGCTAACAATTATTTTCCCTCTGATAGCTTCTAGGTCTATTTTGGACTTGAACTGGCTGTCATATTTTTTTGTTTTTTTGTCACGGAAAAGCTCTATAGATTTTATGAAAGCTACCTTAACTCGTGGTTTAGTTTTTTGAGTTTTTTAGAATTATTCACAATACTTTACAAACACTCAATAAATTGATTTTATTTGTGACTGTGTGCTAAGATGTGGGTGTATCAATATTGGAATATCGAGGTGCGCCTTGAGGAGCAAAGGATTAGACAGTTTTTTGTTTTCTAATTATTCAAGAAATATTCGCTACGACATAGGTACATATTTTTTCTGTTCGGACGAATTCTAATTTAAGGACTTTCTCTTTTGTCTTGCTAAAACTTATTCCCAATTGAGAAAGCCGCTATAACGGTAGTTTGTAGATAAAATTTCTAAGTCTAAAAGGTTGATAATACCATCACTATTGAGGTCGGCTACTGTAGGGGAAGCGGTATTATAATTGATGGCGATACTCATAGCGTCTAATTGATTGATTTCGTTATTATTATCAATATCGCCGGCCAGCAGAGAGATATTTTGCATTGTGTGCATATTTCCAGACGTTATTACGATATTGCCATGGGCATCTATAAACCCCTCAGCTTCAGCAGTGATAATATATTCGCCAGCAGGTGCGCTGAGGGTAAAGGTACCATCTGCTTGTGCAGATGTAGATGTAACTAATAGATTTTCAGTATCGTAGAGGCTTAGTCTAACTGTTTTACTGGCAAACACTTGTCCCATAATCTGAATATCTTCTGGATTAGGCGGAAGCGTGGGTGTTGGAATTGGTGTACCTTCGAGGATATCCAAAAGAAGGCTATCAGTGCCAATATCTGTGAGTGTTCCATCTCCTAGAGAGATATTTCCTGAACAGATTATGGTAGTTTGACCTATGTTCAAGCCAACGACATCAAAGCTAAAAAGAGCACCATTTTCAACTGATTTCTGACCATGGCTGCCAGCAATTGCATAGATAAATGAGCCATTTTGGGGCCCGCTAATGGCTGTGGCAGGATTTTCTCCAAAGAGATTTTTGGTGATTATATTGCTGGAATTAAGTAAACTACCATCATAAGAACAAGTAACTTCAGCACTTTTATAGCCTTCAGGGGGAACTTTTTTGAAATATACATTAATAACTGCACTTTCGCCTACCTTCACATTTTCAGCACCAAGAACAGAGATGGCTTTGTCGTCTTCTGTCATTTCTTCTAAGAGCAAATTATAAAAACCTTGTCCTTCTTCGGGCTGAATCTGTATAAAATAATCTCCGGCAGGTTGCGTGCTAGTTAGAAACTCTGTGCCCCTGGTTATTTCATTGCCATTAGCATCAAACAAAATAATCATTGGCAATAAGCCATCTGTAGCTGGGGTGGTTGTTATAGAGAAAGACGTTAAATCTGTGAGCACAAAATGCCATTTTTCATAACGATATTGATCTAAACTCCCAGTATAGGTTATATCCCAAGTGATATCTCCCAGATTATTGATTTGTAGAGCGGGAATATTCAATAATGGGTCATACTGATAAGCTTTTTGACCATTTTTTGTGAAAGTTGTTTGATTGAAGAGTGAATTATAGTTAACTTCCCAGCCTGCAAAACTCACCATCTCCATATTAGGGCGAATGGAAAAATGCAGGTGCGGAATATCGTGCGTCACAGGAGAGCAAAAAGGTTGGCTGGCTGTTCCGCTTGCAATAATGCCAAGATTTTGGTTTCTATAAACAGCTTCGCCCATGCTCACTTGAATATTTGCAAGAAATTGATATTCTGTATTCCAGCCACCGGGGTGGCTAATAATTAAATGGCAAGAAGATATTTGAATAACTGTTCCCGCTGCTGCTGCTGTCACCCAATAATTTGAAGTATCTTCTCCCTGCACCATATCTTTACGCGGCGCAAAATCTACTGCGCCGCCATTGCTATATAAGTGAGGGCTTCTTGGGCCGCGTTTAAATCCATTATCTATACCATCAAGAGAAACCCAGGCGTCTCCCTGTTCCCAAGGCAGCTGGAATAAATCTGCTGGGGGAATCGACATTTTAGGAAGCGCCTTAACTCTGCTTGTTGGGATAGATATCCCTATAATTAATAAAATTATGAATAAAAATCTAGTTTTAGATTTCATCAATGTGCCTTTTAGTTGGATAAATAGCCGTGACAGCCGTATTTTAGGCTTGGATGTAGCACCCAAGCTAATGCTCAGCGTGAGTAGAATATTATTTGTTCGGAGAGTTTTTATTTTTTAGCAGCACTCAAGTTCAAGTCAGAATTGAGACCTAGTTTCTCATCCTTCTTTAAGTTCCGTTTTTTTTCCAAGGAATATATATACTAAGACGCCAACGATTAAGCTCATCCCCAGACCGCCAATGGCTATGAATAGGAAGAGAAAATTATTATTGCTTTCTGAGGGAACAGTTTCTGCGACGCCTAAAGGGAGGGGGGTGCTTAAGGGGGTATATTCTTGAGTGTTGCCAATTGCGCTATCTATTGCTAGGGCTATATTTCTTTGCCCTAATATAATATTGGGCAGTGAAACAGCTACGCCTGTTTCACCTCGAACAGCAAGAGAGGCGCTTTCTAGAAAGAGATCAGTATTACACCCGCTTAGCGCAGTAAAAGAAGCTTCGGCAATTACGCCAGAGACTTGTTGTGGGGTGGTACTGGCAAATGTGCCGTCCATGAGCCCAGGGCTTTGTGGCAATTGCAAGCCGTTCATTCCTGAAACGGGAGTTGAGGCGTTCATTGGCTCGAGACAAGCAGGGTCGTAACGGATTTGGAAGGTAAATCCTTGAATAGGGAGGGCGGATATTGCGTTAACTCTGACAATAATAAGTTCTTTTGTTTTGTAGGAAATTGTATCGGTTTCAATCCAAATACTTTCAGCTGATTGTGCATTTGCTTTTATAAAGGCAGAGAAAAGAAAAATAAAGGAAAAAATGATAGCAAATAGTTTTTTCATGATGTTTTTATCCTTCTGGATAGAAATAATGGTCTTTTTCTTGGAATTTATGTAGCGCGTTGCATGAAAGATTAGTGATAAATATGCAACACGCTACATGATTGTGAAAAATTTTATCTAAGGTGTAGCTAAAGCCCAGGGCAAAGGTCCAGTTGCTTGGTAATTATCTGCAATAATTTCCAAATCTAGGACGTTGATAATGCCATCACTGTTTAAATCAGCGATTTCAGGAGTAGATAAATTATAGTTCATCCCAATTGTCATAGCATCAAGCTGATCAATTGCGCCATCGGGAATGCCAGCAGCACCAGAAATATCGCCGGCCAACAAAGTGACGCTTTCCATATTTGTGGTTTCAGCAGTGATAACGACTACTGTGGTGTTTTCGGCTTTTAAATGGCCACTTGCCTCTGCACTAAGGGTATAAGTGCCGGGAGGGGCAGCAATAGAGAAAACACCATCGCCATCTGGGCTTACAGTTGCAATAAGAGTGCCTACTGAGTCAATTAATGACACAGTTAGCGCTTTGGATGCAAAGGCTATCCCATTAATAAATCCTTCTGGTTCAACGATATTTAGACTGGCCGATGCTGGGGCTAATTCTGTTAGCGTACCATCTCCTGTAGAAACTTTTGCTACACAGGTAATTGTCGTTTCTCCTAATGCCAACGCTGTAATATCAAATTTGATTAGGGCGCCGCCAATGGTGGCTTTCATATCGTTTTTCCCAGCAATTGCATAAATCATATTGCCATTTACTGCACCTATAGAAGCTACAACGGGGTCATCACCGAATAAACCTTGTTCGGTTGTATTACTAATGGTAAGAAGTTCAACGGGATAAGTACACGTAAGTTCTGTGCTAGCATATCCCTCAGCAGGGATATCATTTAAGCTCACAGTGACCACAGTATTTTCGCCCGGTGTTATGCTTGGCTCGGCAATAATAATAGTTATAGTTGGTTCTGGTGGGTCAGCAGCGTATACGTTTTGGGTATTACCAACTGCACCCAATAATAACGCTACTAAAAGAAAGGTGCGAAATATTTTTTTCTCGTTCATAATATTCTCCTTAGAAAATATCTAAAGGTATCTAAAAATCTAGGGGGTAATAATCCAGCTCTGAGGTCCAGTCTGACCGTAATTGCGGGCGATGAATTCCAAATCTAGAACATTGATTATTCCATCTGCATTCAGGTCAGCAATGTCGGGAGTTGCGCTGTTATAGTTCATGCCAATAGAAATAGCATCCAGTTGATCGATTATGCCGTCAGGATTCCCTGCATCACCAGTAATATCGCCTGCTAGCAATGTAATAGCATCCATATTTGTGATTTCACCAGCAACGATGACCACGGCTGTGTTTTCGCCAATTAAATGTCCACTTGCCTCAGCATTTAGCGTATAGCTTCCAGCAGGTGCGGTTAGAGAGAAGATACCGTTGACATCTGGCGTAGTTGTGGCAATCACTGTGCCCACAGAATCTGATAGGGTTATAGTGATAGATTTATTAGCAAAGGCTTCACCATTAATTGTCCCTATGCTCTCAACAATTTCTAAGACAACAGCTTCGCCAGAGGCCAAATCTTGAAGCACATTATCTTCTGGTGCTTTTGCTGTACATTCAACAGTGGCATTTCCTACCAGTAGTGCTGTGACATCAAAGGTAAAGGCTAAGCCGCTTATTAGAGCCTTTTGTCCATTACTGCCGGCAATAGCAAAAATAAAGCTACCGTTTTCAGGACCACTTAGCGCAGTAACAGGGTTAGCCCCAAATAGCTCAGTTGCGCTTATATTGCTAATAGAAAGAAGGTCTGCAGGATATGTGCAGGTGAATTCAGCACTGGTATATCCTGTTTCTGGTATATCATCCAAGGTTACGTTTAGTGTAGTGCTCTCGCCTTCTATGAGACTTGTAGTATCAGCTGTGGTGCGTACAGTGGGAACTTCGACAATTATTTTTTCTAGGCTCATTTCATAATCGCCACTACCTGTTAGTGGTTCAATTTGCACAAAATAAAAAGAACCTGCGGGTAGGGTGGTGGTAAATGAGCCTTCCCCGCTAATCACTTCAGTTCCATCCAAATCTAATAAGCGTATCAGAGGAACCAAATCGCCAGAAGTGGCTATTGCAATGGCTGTAAATGTGTGTTCTGTTGAGAAATAAAAGGACCATCTCTCGTAGCGATCGGCGTCCACATTTCCAGTATATACAGTATTAAAATAAGCCATTTCCCGAGTTATAACTTCGGGGTCTTCCGCAAGCGCAGGTTGGGCATAAGCTGTGCTTGCAGCCCCTGTGCTGCCTCAGCGCAAAATGGAAAAATGGCATCCATGTTATAGTTCACAA
>JABGQV010000135.1 GCA_018648655.1 Anaerolineae bacterium
CCGGGAATATTTATAAAAAGAGCTACGAAAAAGCCCAATGTTGACAGGATGGTGGCAAATAAAATTTTCTTTGTGTAATTCTTCTCTTTTTCTTTTTTCATTATGTTGTCCTTATCGCATCTGTTTTAGTATTCTCAAAGACCGTTCCGGGAGAAAAACCGCCTTCATCTATATCTATTTTCCGAAAGAGATTTCCTAAGAAAGCCTTATCAAGGGATGGGTCTACTATGCACTTCCATTGAAGAGTGCGTCCACGATCATCATCCTGAGACTGATCCTTAATTATCGAAGGACGAATAAACCTGCCTGAGAGCTTCATAAGATAAGTAGCTGTTGTACGAGAGCGGGGAGAGCGCCAAGATCAAGGATGAGATCAGGAAAATCGCCTGTCATCACCCAAGTTTCTTTCGGCTGACCTTTGGGATCAAAGCATCCGCCCAAGTGGTATTTATCGCCTCGCGCCTGGATGTCGTTATAGGATTTGCCCCAAAGAGCATCGGGGGCTGCCTCGCGGACTGTCACGCTTTTAGCCCCAAGATTATTCCCTTTCGATCTGCCACCAGTTGCGACCCATGCCTTCCCGCGCCACTGAACCACATCAGCAAAAGAGCGTGTGGGGTCGTGCATATCTAACGATCCACAGGCGATCTTTTCAATGATTTCTTCTAGGAAGGTAGAGGAAACTAATGCTCTTTCAGTTTTGGATTTCATAATGCACCCTTTATAAAGTTATGCCAGTTACATTTTCCGGCTTGCCGTCCCTGCAAACTGTGTATTTAGCGGCAATGCTCTATCCTCTAGCCCTTTCCTGCGATGCGTATTCGCTTCTCTTTGGAAAATCGGTTTGGAGCGCAGGGCGGTCTCGAACCGCCAAATTTCAGACAATGACTTTGACGAGCTTTCAATTGCTCTACCGCGCTATATTTTTGTTGTTTTTTGTAAGATGGAGGAAAGTATAAACACCGTACTTGTTTAAGTCAAGAAGAAGTACAGTCATTGACACAAAAAAACCGAGCAAAAGCTCGGCTTTTAGTGTTTTTTTATATTTTTAGTTAGATTACTTATGAAGATGAACTTTGCGTCCCCTAATCTTCCTTTTCTTTCTCTTCAGCTTTAAGTTCAACTATAGTTCGATATGGAGTACCATCTTTGTTGAACACACGTTTCCCTCGCCCTCTACGCTCTCCGTATACAAAAGCACAATAAGCCATGTCTTGCTCGCTTAGATATGTCCTATAACCATCACTATCTACTTTTTTGATATACCCCGCCTGAGTCCAGCGACTGATAGTAGGGTGAGAAACACCGTATTTCCTCGCAGCTTCACTCATCCAAATCTTTTCCCCTGCCAAGTGAGCAAACTGCTTATATTCTTCGAGGTCCCTCTTCTTCGGCTGGGTGGCAATTTCTTCTACCTTTTTTTCATCCACGACCGTTTCTCCTTTGATTCTCGCTGCATTCAGTGTACCAGCGCGAATCAGGTCTTGCAAGCGCATTGAATTGAGACCAAGACGCTCGCCAGCTTCGGTCAGACTGATGAAACTAGGGAGGGTTTCAAAGGTTGTGGGCATGGACTAACTCCAAACTTACAAGGACGCCATATTTTGAATTAGCTTACTAAAATATGCGCCCCTGATAAAAATTTGGGTGGCTGACGGGGCTCGAACCCGCGACATCCTGATCCACAGACAGGTGCTCTGCCAGCTGAGCTACAGCCACCATTTTATAGCCCGCAGATTATATCACCACCCTCATTCACTCGCAAGCATTTTTTTAATTTCTTCTGAAACTTGAGCACGCGTGGCCAAAACTTGAGTGCCGCTGGTCAAATTTTTGATTGCGACCCGATCATTTTGCACTTCATCTGGGCCCAAGACCAGCGCGATCTTTGCCCCTATCTTATCGGCAAACTTAAACTGTTTCCCCAAATTATTCACTTTCGGATACATCGTGACATTAATACCAGCATCACGAATTTCTGCGGCTAATTTCAAAGATTCTATCTGAAGATTTTCATCAAATAGCGTCATCATCACGGGGGCAGGGGAATCGCCAAAATTAGGCAATAAGCCATTTTCTTCAAGCACTATACCTGCAACCACGTCGCCCATCGCAAATCCAACAGCAGAGAGAGGATCACCACCTACATCTGCTAAAAGATTATTATAGCGCCCACCACCCAAGATGGCACGCCGAACACCGCCACTAAGATCAAAGGCTTCGAAGACAGTGCCTGTATAGTAAAGAAGACCGCGCATAATATTAGGGTCAAATTCTACATAGTCACTCACACCAAGGGCTTCTAGAGCAGCGAAAAGACGCACTAAATCTTCTGATTCTTTCCAGAGTTCTTTATTGTCTAAAATTTCTATTAAACCATCTAGTTGAGTTTGGTTTAATCCCATTTCTAGAGCATATTTATTCCATGCTTCCGCTTTCATTTTGCCACGCCTATCTACAAGATTAGAGACTGCCAAGCGCATTTCTTCGGAGATAGAAAGCTCGTCAAATTTCGCGTCCATCAAACGCCGATTGTTGATGTAGACGCGTGCCAAGTTTGCGCCGAGTCCGACCGACTGCATAAATTTAGCGGCAACCGCTATCAGTTCCGCATCTGCCTCAGGGGAATCGGGTCCCAGCATATCTATATTCCACTGAAAAAACTCACGAGAACGCCCCTTTTGCGGGCGTTCATATCGCCAAAAAGGACCAAAAGACCACCATCGCACTGGGTAGGCAAGTTGACGTTGTTTTTTTGCAATCATACGCGCAAGACTTGGTGTGAGTTCGGGGCGTAGTGTGACTTGCGAGCCGCCGCGGTCTTCAAAAGTGAAAGATTGTTTTTTCACCAACTCCTCACCAGATTTAGCGGCGTAGAGTTCAAGGCTTTCTATATAGGGTGCGTCCCATTCTTGGTAGCCAAAAGATTCTGAAGCTTGACGTACTTTTTCATACAAATAGTTACGCAATGCCATTGCTTCAGGATAAAATTCGCGTGTACCTTTTACCGCGGAGATGATGATGTTTTTTGCCATTAAATTGCTCCAATATTTTTCTTTTATCGCCACAGCATTTTAGCATAAATTGTGGTATATTCGGGTGAAATAACCACTTTTAATTAGAGGAAAACATGAAAATTGATTATAAAGAAACAACCAATGACTTACTAAAACGCATCAATATCCACGAAGAATATGGCGCACGCGATATTGACGAATGGATGCTCGAATTACTTGAACCAAAAGCAGACGATAAAATTTTAGATGTTGCTTGTGGTGCAGGCAAACAATGTAAATTATATTTTGAGCATAGCAAAGGCGCAGCCGCAATCACCGGTGGTGATGTGAACGAAGAATTGCTCACAAAAGCTCGTAGCGTAAATAAAGAATTGGGAAATCCTTTCACATTAATGTCCTTAGATTTTGATAAAAAGTTCCCCTTTGATGATAATAGCTTTGATTTAGAATCTTGCTGTTTCGCAATTTATTACGCTTCTGACATCCCTGCAACAATCAAAGAAATGCACCGTGTTCTAAAACCAGGCGGACGTTTGTTCACCTCGGGACCCTTGCCCGCAAATAAGCAACTCTTTTATGAAATTATTACCGAAGCAACTGGCATGGTCATCCCTCCTATGCCCGGAAGTTCACGCTATGAAAGTGAAATTTTATCTGCAATGAAAAACACTTTTGCCAAAGTAGATGTAAATGTCTTTGAAAATCCTCTCACTTTCCCCACGGTTGAGCCTTTTATCGCTTATGTGCGTGCTTCTTTATCTGAAGACCGCAAATTATGGGGCGATCTTTTCAGTGGCGCAGAAGAGTTTGAAGAAGTAATGGCAAAAATTACCGCAACTGCTCAGAAAAAATTAGAAAAAGATGGCAATTTGGTTATGACAAAGGTTGTCGGTGGTTTCGTAGGCACAAAATAAAAGAAGGACACGAAGGGATGCTAAGGGAAAAACAAAAACTTTGTGAACCTTAGTATCCTTTGTGGTAAAAAGAAAAATGAACTTTTACGGAAAACGAGTCCTTTTTATTGGCGCACATCCAGACGATATTGAGTTGGGTGCGGGCGCGCTGATACATAATATACTCCCCCATTGTGAGGTGACTTGCGTCACACTCTCAGACAATCAGAAAAATCCTAAACTGAAAAATGTGCTTTCTGAACATTATGAAAGCATGAAAGTTTTAGGAGTCCCGCGTGAAAATGTAATAGTTGAAGATTTTGAAACACGCTATTTGCCTGCACATCGTCAGGAAGTTTTAGAGTATTTTTTGAAATTACGGCGTGAGATTAAACCTGATATTATCTTTGTTCATAGTGAGCAAGATATTCATCAAGATCATAATACTGTTACGCAAGAAGCCTTGCGTGCTTATAGAGGCATCACTGTTTTAGGCTTTGATGTTGTTCGCTCTAGTCACGGATTTTTTCCTAATTTTTTCGTTGGCGTCAGTGAAGAAAATGTGAATAAAAAACTAGAAGCCTTAGCTCAATATAAAACTTATGCTGATTTTTATTATTTTGATAAAAATCTTCTTAAAGCAACAATGGTGAGACATGGCGCACTAGCAGAAAAACCCTTTGCCGAGGGATTTGATATTCTCAGAATTGTAGGAGAATTCAAAAAAAGCGCATAAAAAAAGCCGAGTGTTTTGAAAACACTCGGCTTTTTCTTTACTCACAATTTAATGGTACAGCACGCGGCACATATAATTCAATACCTACACTTTCATAATATACCAACAACTCATAATTGCACAAAAGTGGGCGCGTTACCTTAAATACCCATATATTACTTTCAGCGGCAAAAGAGCGTTTTTCAGCAACCAAAGAATCCTTTTGAGGGTCAATTACAATCAAACCAAAGCGTTGCTCATGCAGGTCTTTATAAAACCCACTCAAATACGCCTTATTTTGAGACATAACCATTTCCATCAATACATCTTTTTCATATTCTGGGAAAAGGGAAATATCTTCGATTAGGCCAACAGCCAAAAGATGACGTTGCGAAATAAAGAGGACTTCATCTCCTTGCTCCGCAACGCGCGTGCTTTGGGCTTGGAGATCGTTTAAAAGAGCAGTTGTTTTTACTTCATCATACCCCGTTGCCCCCTCTCCGCGTAAAATAAACCACGCTAAAAGAAGAGTAGCCATAAAAAAGAAAACACCCCGTAAATGTTGACTAGGGCTATCATGCGTGAATTCACGTGCGAATACGATTGCCCCTACGAGCAAAATGCTGACAAAATAGGCGTCCATATTATGTAAATCGGCTCCCCCACCAATCTTCACGCTAACAATTAATCCGCCTAGAAAAAGAATAAACAAAATCGAAAAAACACCCAGCTTAGTTAAAATATCCCATTTTTTACTGGCGTAAAAAGCAAGCAAAATTAGTGGCGCAGAAAGAAGAAGTGCCCCACCTAAAATACCAGGTGCATAAGTATTACCCGGCAAGAGACGCTCCCAAATCAAACGGGAGGCAAGGCTGGTGAAAAACTCATCTCGCACACCATTGCCGGAAAGTTGAATATAAGCCGCCTGTGAGAGAAAAGCCGTAGCAATACCTGCAATAAACCATGCAGCAGGGAGTTTAAGATAATTAACGATATTTTTTTTCTTATGAGGCATATCAAGAAAAAAAATTATCATCGCTAACATCGCGGGAACAGGGAACCAATTAATGCGACTCACCCCTACCCATACCGAAGCAAGAAGAATAGCAAACCACGAGCGTTTTAGATGTTGCGGGGATACAAAGATGAAAATAATAAGGGTTGGAATAAGAAGATGCGCATATATTGAACTTTGCACAAGAAAGAGAAATATCCAGAATCCAAAAAGGATAGCATAAGTTTTATTCTGGATTTTCTTAGATAAAACTATACTAACAGCTCCGGTCAAGCCCAATGTGAGCAAAAGAGCCCAAGCACGATATGCCCAAATGGGGAGTTTGCCAAAAAGGAAGGGAATGCTAAAAATAAAATGAAGCGTGGGATGCAAAATGGGCAGAGGGATATCTTGGCCATAGAGTTCTTTTGCAAAAAATAGCGAGGCATAATAATAGCGGCTGTCTCTCGTCCATCCTATTGCAAAGGGATAATCAGTGATATAGAGGCCTGCCAAAACCAATTGATAGACAAGAAGCTGAGCGAGTGCCGTAAAGAGAAGACTTGTAATCCATGAGATTTCTTTATTTTCTTTCTGAAGGGATTTGTCGGCTACGCGCAGAAGTGAAGCGCCGACAAAAGTGAGCAATAAGAAGAGTAGGAACTTAATCCAAAGGCGAGGTCCAAAAAGTCTGCCAATATATGGATGCAAAGCAATAAAAGGAAGAATAGCAAGCGTTAGGATAAAAAATAGAATTGCAAGCCATTTTAATTTCTCCCCATAACGCAAAAAAGCATCATAAGATGCTTGTATATTTTGAAATCTTTTTTTCCACGTAAGAAAAAAAAGGATGCTTGCAAAAATTCCCGTTAGAGCTATCGTAAGAAGAAGCACTAGCCATTTTGGCTGAGAGAGAGAAAACCCTTTATCTATGGCAAGGTTTTGAAGATCAAAAATGGCCAAAATGCTAGCAATGACAATACTGCCAAAGAGGGTACGCCAAAGGGGAATTTCTTTATTCATAAATCACCTATTGCCCAATACGGGGAAATACGTATTATTCCACCAAATCATCACTTACTTCGTCTACACCAAGCCCATAAGCCCCCGCTTTAAGGACTTTCAATGAAAGCAGAGCACATTTCAACCGTACGGGACCCAACTCAATACCCAGAAGTTCGACAATATCATCTTTGGTCAACTCTTTGACTTCCTCAAGTTTTTTACCGTGAATAGATTCAATCAGTAAATCTGCCGCGGCTTGTGAGATTGAGCAACCATGCCCATCAAAAGCGGCTTCGGTAACAATATTCGCGTCATTGGTACGGACGGTAATTTCAATATGATCCCCACAAACAGGATTATCATCTTCAAAGAAAATATCATGTGGGTCAAGATGCCCACGATAATGTGGGGTTTTATAGCGCTCGATAATTAGTTGTCGATAAAGATCATCCATAATCAATTTGCTCTTTCGTCTAAACACAAAAGGCACTAAGTCCACGAAGAAAAAATGTTTTTTGCTTTGTGGCTCTTTGTGCTCTTCGTATTTATACTTTTATTTAGCCAAAAATTTCTTTTACTTTATAAATACCTTCAACAAGTTTATCTACTTCCTCTTTGGTATTGTAGATATAAAAGCTTGCTCTGGTGGTGGCTTTTACACCACAAACTTCGTGTAAGGGTTGGGCACAATGATGTCCAGCACGAACAGCAATACCTTCGCCATCCAAAATTTGAGCAATATCATGGGGATGAATACCATCCATCACAAAGGAAGCAACGCCACCTTTATCTTTCGCCGATGGGCCAAAAACAGTAATGCTAGGAATTTCAGCCAATCGCTCTAATGCATATTCAGCGATTTCATGCTCATGGGCTTCGACCGCATCCATACCAAGGTTTTGAAGATATTCTGCTGCTGCCCCAAAACCAACAGCTTCGGCAATAGCAGGTGTACCAGCCTCAAATTTATAAGGGACTTGGTTTGTCACAAAAGAACGCAAATGAACGGTTTTGATCATATCGCCACCGCCCATAAATGGGGGCATCGCATTGAGCAAATCCATTTTGCCATAAAGTGCACCAATCCCAGAAGGGCCAAGCATTTTATGCGCTGAGAAAACGAGAAAATCTGCGTCTAAATCTTGCACATCTACAGGCAAATGCGGCACAGATTGCGCACCATCTACCAAAGTTAATGCACCAGCTTCATGTGCCAATTTGATAATCTCTTTTGCGGGCGTAATTGTGCCTAAAACATTCGACATCTGCGTAAAGGCAACCAACTTTGGTTTTAATGTCAATAATTTTCGATACGCATTCATATCGAAAAGATAATCATCAGTTACTGGCACAAACTCCAACACTAAATCTTCTTCTTCGGCGAGCATTTGCCAGGGAACAAGATTAGAATGATGCTCCATTTCTGTCAAAATAATCACATCGCCGGAAGCTAAATTTTCACGGCCCCAAGTTTTGACAACTAAATTTATAGATTCGGTTGTATTGCGCGTAAAAATCACTTCTCGTGCAGAAGCGGCATTAATTAAACTCGCCACCTGCTCGCGCCCTTTCTCATACATTGCGGTTGATTCTTCTGCCAAAGTATGCACACCACGATGAATATTCGCGTTTGAGCGGCGATAAAAATCGCTCATCGCGTCAATAACGGCATTCGGCTTTTGGGCTGTTGCCGTAGAATCTAGATAAATAAGTGGCTTTGCGGCACCAATTTTACGATCAAGAATCGGAAAATCAGCGCGCAGCAGGTTTAGGTCAAGGGATGTTTTTGTCATTCGCTCTTTTTAGCAGCACGTTTAATTGGACGAATATCTTTTGAAGTAGTCGGGAACCATAAAATTCGATCTGGTACCATCCATCCTTCAGTAAGATAAATATTTACCTGAAATTGCACTGCCACTAATTTATTGTCAACTTGCGCCACAACGCCTTTGAGCCATCCCCGCACACGCTCTTTTTCTTTATCGTCATGATCGCAAAAAACTTCAACTCTATCGGCAACCTGATATTCGTGCGGCTGCACTGGACTTCGCATAAAAGCCATAATAATGAACCTCCCGAGGTTTTTTATTTGAGATATAGTGCCGCTTCGCTCTTAATTTAGGCTTTACAGCCTTCAAAAAACAGAGGTGCGGCTCCCACTTTTTCTCGCTCAGATTTTTGTCATTCTGAGGCAGTTTTATTGCCCAGACAATAACATTTTTTCATAAAACCCTGAACGACTGATTTTTCCTACTTCAATTTCTCTTTGATCGCTTTCTGAAAACGCTCACGCACACCCTCGAAGGGGATGCGTTGCATAATTGGGTCAAAAAAGCCTTCTACAACGAGCCGTTCAGCATCTTTTTCAGGGATACCACGACTGAGCAAGTAGAAAAGCGGTTCTGGGTCAATTTTACCAATAGTTGAGCCATGCGAACAGCGCACATCATCGGCCGAAATTTCAAGCCCAGGGATGGAATCTGCACGAGCATTTTCGCTCAAGATTAGATTTCGATTTGCCTGATAACCATCTGTTTGTTGTGCACCCGGGGCAACAAAAATCATACCCTGCCACACAGAACGGCTTTTTTCTTTGAGCGCGCCTTTGAATAGTAAATCACTAGATGTATGCGGCACAAGGTGGTTTTGCTGAGTATCATGATCGAGATGTTGCTCTGCATCAGCAAAATAAAAACCCGACATTCTACCAGATGCGCCTACTCCTGTAAGGTCTAAGTCAGAAAAGTTCTTGGTTAAGCGACTACCTACAGCACCGAAAATCCAATCGAGGTTGGCATCTTTGCCAATTTTGGCACGTTCATGGCTAAAGTTAACAATTTTATCACCCCAAGATTGTAGTTCTACAAAGCGCAAATTTGCGCCTGCTTCAAGGGTGATTTCGACAATCCCAGCATGCATAGATTCTACGCCATCGGGCGAGGCGGCTTCGTGGAGATAAGTTGCTGAAGCACCTTCATCTATATATATAACGAGATGAGAAAGATGTGCCAATTTTTCACCTGCACCCCATAAAACACTATGTAAAGGTTCTTCTACTTGTACGCCACGCGGGACATAAAGCAAAACCCCGTTTTGAGCGAGAGCGGCGGTAAGGGAAGCAAACTTCCCGTCTTCAGCGAGAACGACATTACCAATCAATTTTGCAAGCAGTTCAGGATGTTCTTTTTCAGCAGTTTTGAAATCGGTGAAAATCACGCCCTTTTTAGCAATTTCTGGGGCAAGAGAATGTTCTACGCCACCAGCAAGGAGAGTTATTTGCCCGCCAAGTTGATCGCCAACAAGGGGGGCAAGCAAGGCTTCAGGGATAGGTGCAAGGTCGTTAAATGCACCTTCTACAGGCAGTGTGAAAGAATCGAAAGGGATTTTACGTATACTGGTGCGTCTCCAGGCTTCGTCTTTAGTTGTCGGCATCTGCTCTTCTTTGAACACCGACCAAGCTGAATTCCGGTATGTATCAAGCGGGGAGTAGCTGGAGGCATTGACCATCTCTTTGGAAAACCCAAATGTTAGGGATTCTGCACCACGCTTACTTCTCATTTTAGTATTTGTATTTGTCATATTTTCTATCCAACGCAGCCTCTGAGCGAAGATGTAGCGAAACAAAATCGTAACCGAAGAGCGGCTACCGTCCTTCGGCTACTCTTACTATCGTTCGCTCCCACTCAGGAACTGGATATATTATCCTACAGAGCCTTCCATTTGAAGTTGGATGAGGCGATTCATTTCTACTGCATATTCCATTGGCAATTCTTTTACGAGCGGCTCGATAAAGCCAGAGACGACCATGGTGATGGCTTCTTCTTCGCTGAGACCACGCGTCATGAGGTAAAAGAGTTGCTCTTCGCCAACCTTTGAAACCGAGGCTTCGTGACCTATACTGACATCGTCTTCTTCGATTTCGATATAAGGGAAGGTGTCGGTACGGGAATTTTTATCGAGAAGAAGGGCATCGCAGACCACGCTGTTTTTAACATTATGCGCGCCTTTGACGACTTTGACCAAACCACGATAGGAAGCTTTTCCGATTCCCTTACTTATTGATTTAGAGGTGATTTTACTGGTGGTATGCGGTGCAAGATGCACCATTTTTCCACCCGCATCTTGGATTTGCCCATCGCCAGCAAATGCCATCGAAAGGATTTCACCATGCGCGCCCGGCTCCATAAGGAAACAAGAGGGGTATTTCATGGTAATTTTAGAGCCAAGATTAGAATCTACCCATTCCATTGTGCCGTTTTCAAAGACTTTAGCACGCTGGGTCACGAGGTTATAAACATTCGTTGACCAGTTTTGGATGGTCGAATAGCGTACACGAGCGTTCTTCTTGACCACAATTTCAATTACACCACTATGGAGAGCGTCAGTGGTATAGGTGGGAGCTGTACAACCTTCTACATAATGAACTTGCGCGCCTTCATCTGCAATAATAAGTGAACGTTCAAATTGCCCAATATTGGCACTATTTAATCGAAAATAGGCTTGCAAAGGTAAATCTACTTTGACACCTTTAGGGATATAAACAAAAGAGCCACCAGACCAAGCCGCGCCATTTAATGCCGCAAATTTATTATCAGCATAAGGCACGACTGTACCGAAATATTCTTTAAAAAGTTCAGGATGTTTACGTAAGCCATCTTCAATGCTTAGAAAGATTACGCCTTGTTCTTCAAGGTGTTCAAGAATAGAGTGGTAAACCATCTCTGATTCATATTGCGCACCTACACCAGAAAGAAATTTTTGCTCTGCTTCGGGAATACCGAGCTTATCGAAGGTATTTTTGATGTCGTCAGGAACATCGTCCCAATCTTTTTCTTGTCCTTCGGTGGGTTTAACATAATAGTAAATATCATCTAAATCAAGGGGGGTAACATCCGGGCCCCACATTGGCATTTCACGCTTCTCATAATGAGCATAGGCTTTAAGGCGATAGTCGAGCATCCACTCTGGCTCTTCTTTCATTTTTGAGATTTCTCTTACAATCTCAGTATTTAATCCCTTTTTGGCTTTAAATACATAATTTTCTGGGTCTTTAAAATCATATTTATCTTGCCCGCCTATTCTTTCTAAGGTTTTTTCATCAGACATAATAAACTCCTACCAATAAAAGTTAAACAGCAACAGGTTCTGCGTATTTCTCACGTATCCAATCATAACCATGCTCTTCGAGATGCAGAGCCAACTCTGGTCCAGCGGATTCAACAATTCGCCCATCAAACATGATGTGAACAAATTGCGGTTTAATATAATCAAGCAAACGCTGATAATGGGTAATAATCATAACGCCCAAATCATCACCAGCAATAGCATTTACGCCATCCGCAACAATGCGTAAAGCATCAATATCTAAGCCCGAATCGGTTTCATCTAAAACTGCGATTCTCGGTTTAAGTGTTGCCATTTGTAAAATTTCGGCACGCTTCTTTTCGCCACCAGAAAAACCATCGTTGAGATAACGTCCTGCAAAAGCGTGATCCATCTTCAACATATCCATTTTGGCTTTTAAGGTCTTCCGAAATTCTACAATGGATATTCCCTTATCATCTGGATTTTCAGCACGGCGACGTACATTTAAAGCTGTTCTCAAAAAATTTGCCACCGTAACGCCCGGGATTGCAACTGGATACTGAAAAGCGAGAAAGAATCCCAGCCTTGAGCGTTCATCTGTGCCCAACTCAAGCATATCCTGACCATCGAAAAGAATCTCGCCCTCTGTCACTTCGTAGGTTGGGTGTCCCATAATGGCATAAGACAGTGTAGATTTACCAGTTCCATTCGGTCCCATAATCGCGTGAATTTCTCCCGCCTTAATTTCAAGGTTTAATCCCTTGAGTATTTCTTTTCCTTCAATACTGACGTGCAAATTCTTAATTGTCAACGTAGACATTATTTCTCCTATAAAAAGCCTTTCGGCAATATATTTAATTATTTCAATCAGCTTGCTAAGCGGCGGCATTATAGCACGCAGACGTAAAAAAGTCAATAATTATGATATTTATCTAGTATATTGACAAAAAAAAAGATGAGCGTTATACTCGCGCACATATTATGGCAAAAACACGCGACAAGATTCTGCACGCTTTGCTCCGAAAACCACGCTCAACCATCAATGATTTGGCTGATGCAGTTGAAATTAACCCTATCTCGGTGCGTCACCACCTGAACAACCTTCAGGCTGGCGGTCTTATTGATTCTGAGGAAGAACGTCATGGCGTGGGCAGACCACGCTTGGTTTACACCCTCACAGATGAAGGCTCAGAAAAATTCCCCACGCGTTATTTGCGTCTCACTTCTCGATTACTGAAACAACTCAAGGAAACACTCCCTAACCCAATGGTAAGAGAGCTATTCTCTCAAGTTGCTGTAAATTTAGCAGAAGAATATAAAGACCAACTTGTAGATTTAGATATTGAAGAACGTCTAGATGTCGTTAAAATGCTTCTACGCGAAGAAGGCTTTACGGTAGAATGGGAAAAAGATGAAAAAAAATATCTCATCCACGAAATCTCATGCCCCTACCAAAAAGTTGGCGAAAGCCACCCTGAAATCTGCTCAATGGACCAGACCCTCATCTCAAAAATGTTGGCTCTCCCTGCTGAGCAAGTACAATGTATTCTAAGCGGCGATGATCGCTGCACCTACCTTGTAGATCCTGAAAACCTATCAAAAATGGAAAAAATAAAATGAGCGAAGAAAAAGAAGGACTAAATATCATCACTTGGGAAGTTCACAATACCCATCCCGACCTTGTTCAACCCCTGCGCGATTCCCTTTCAAAAGTCATTGACCCCGAAATCGGGATGAATGTTTTACAACTAGGGCTAATTCGAGAAATCAAAATCGAAGACGAGATGACAAAAGTCAACATGATTCTCACCACCCCATTCTGCCCCTATGCCCCTGCCATGATCGAGGCAACCCGCAAAGCCACCCAAGAAGCCCTCGAACAACCCTCCACTGTAGACATGGGTACAGAAGCCTGGGATTTCTCAATGATGGAAGACCCCGCCGCCTTAGACTGGGGCATGTACTAAAATAGGATATTAAGAGAAGCGCATGCGAATTCAACTTGCGTGGTCTTCTTCAACAGAACACCGAAGAGCAATACCACCCGTTTAAATCAAAAAGAGTTGGCTAAATGGCCAACTCTTTTTTCTTGCTCAAAATTATTTTGAGCATTTTTTTACCTATTTACTCAATATTTGA
>JABGQV010000038.1 GCA_018648655.1 Anaerolineae bacterium
AAGTAGTGTCTTCTAGCATAGCTGTACGAAACTGGCTTTCTCTTATTGTTTTAGTCATTGGCTTGTGGGGAGTTGCTTTATTTATCACGGATAGCGGTCCAACAAAATTGATTTGGGTCTGGGCAGGCGATTTACTTTCCAGTCGCTTGATTGGTGCAATGCTCCTGACTATTGCAGCGGGAGCTTGGTACAGTAGAAGTAATGCTGATACAGCCAGAGTGATGCTGGCAACTCTGTTTACTTACGCGCTTGGGATTGCCTTCGCCAGTGTATGGTTTGTGTTTTTTAATAAGCCCGTAGTAGCGTCATATCTGACTGTATTTGGGATTATTGGAATCGTCACAGGGTTATTGCTGATTAGTGATAAAGCGCATTTGGCCGCAAAATAATGGTGAAGAGAAAAACCTAATCTATCATCTCAAAAAAATGAAAAGAGTTGACGGGCTTTGAAAACCCGTCAACTCTTTATTATATGGAAGATATGATATTTACCTTCAATCCCCAAACCGCCTTAAGACCTCCGAAATTGCATTTGTCCCAAACTCCATCGCTTCAACGGGCACACGCTCATTAGCAGCGTGAATAGTATCAATCAACTCTGATTCGATGTCCATTGGTAAATAACCGTAAGTTTGGATACCAATTCTGGAGAAGAAACGCCCATCGGTGACTCCGCTTAAGAGCATAGGAATCGGTGTGCCGCTGGGGTCAGCTTTTTCTAAAATATCAGCCAGCAGGGGGTAAAGGGTCATATCTGGTTCGCCCGCACCTTTATCATAATGTGTGACTTCTAATTCGACATCATCGCCTAATAATGCGCTCAATTCTGCCAGCATATCATCAGGTGTAAATTGGGGCAAAAGACGACCGTCTAAATCTACTGAAATTTCAGCAGGGATGACGTTAATTTTATTTCCTCCTCGAATGATATTGGGGCTGACGGTATTATGCAATAATGGATTAATCAACAAGCCCTTATTTCCTAACGCGTCTAGCATCCTATCTGTAAAAGTGGGATTGAGAAGCATCTTCATCCCTAAATTGGTCGGGAAGCTTAAAGAATTGCCAATTGTAGAGAGCATTTGCTTTGTAACAGAAGTAATATGCACGGGCAAACGCTGATTTTCCAGCGAGTCAAGCATTTTTGCTAGTTTTGCAGTTGCGCCGCCGCGCCTGGGCATAGAGCCATGCCCCGCCTTACCACGCACGGTGGCGCGTACGCTACAAATCTGTTTTTCGGCGACCATGACGGTATAAAATTTCTCGCCGCCCATCTGAATGGTCACGCCGCCGCCCTCACCAATAGCATAACGCACACCTTCGAATAAATCAGCGTGGTTTTCTATCAAAAAGCGTGCGCCGTGAGAGCCATCTACTTCTTCGTCTGGCACGATGGCTAAGATAATGTCGCCGGGCAATTTTTCGCCGCTGGTATGGGCACGCAATAGCGCAGAAACCATCATCGCGATGCCGCCTTTCATATCTATCGCGCCGCGTCCCCAAATCATGCCATCTTCAATCAGCCCATCAAAGGGCGGATGCGTCCATTTTTGACCTACAGTCGTCACCACGTCCACATGCCCATAGAGCAAAAGCGGTGGCGCTTCGCCACGTCCTGGCAAGCGCGTAATTAGGTTAGGGCGGTTCTCGTCTTTGGCTAAAATGGTCGTTTTTAACCCCGCGTCTTCGATAATTTCTTTAAGATACATAATAATCGCCTTCTCATTGCCGGGCGGATTGGTTGTATCAAAACGAATCAGATTTTGGAGTAATTCAACGGGTTTTTGATAGATGGGGGTGGTCATTCTTTAGTCCTTATTTTACAAGAAGATGTCAGTTCCTGAGCGGAGCGTGGCGCAGTCGAAGGACGGGTTATTGTGTAGCCGCTCTTCGTCTACACCTTCGCTATCGCTTCGGTTCCACTCAGAGACCGGATATTTTTTTATGGGATAAAGAACCGCTTCGCTCGTATTTTTTGCTTGAGTTCTGCATCCAAGGTGATTCTTGGCGTGAGCAGAAAAACGCCCATGCCAAGAAAATGTTGATTTATGGCATGCAAGTTGAAATCACGTGCGTGTCACGGTTCTTTATCCTGCAAATTTTTCTCTTTCTTTTTGAAGTCCACGTAGGGCGAAGAAGAGAATGGGAATTAATCCTAAGTTGATAAGGGCAATTGTGCTGAATACGCCGGAATATCCGAGGTTGTCTACAAATCGGGTAGCGAGAGCTTCGCCTGCACCGATACCAATATTGCCCACTGTCATCAAGATGGCAAACATGGAGCCAGCAATGCGTTTGTCGGTGATACCCATGGAGTAGGTCGCGTAGACTGTCCAGTGGAAGGCGACGACGATGCCCCATAATACGCCTACGATGAGAATGGCGTTGACATTGGTGGCTTTGCTGAAAATAAAGCCGCCAACAGTGACCATAGAAACGGTGCTGAGTGCTGCATTTTTGATGCCAATTTTATTGATGAGCCAACCTAAAATGAGTGCGCCGATGACCATGCCTAGTCCTTTGAACATGCCGTAGCGACCGAGGATAGCGGGGCTGATTTGAAGTTCATCGCTCATATAGAGGGTGACAAGGCCATCTATACCCTGAAAAGTTGTCCAGGCCAAGACGATGAAGAAAATATAGAGCAAATAATTGGGGCGGATGAGTTGCTTGAAAGCAGACCATTCGAATTTTTCTCGTTGGGCGCGTTGTTCTGGTTCTTTAACTTGGAAAACCATGATGAGCGGGAAGAGGATGATGAAGCCCATCGCGAGAAAAATAGATGAGTAGCCCAAACGCTCTGCCATGAAACCGAAAAACAAGGAAAGGATAATGAATCCGGCCGCTCTACCACCAGTCATTACACTTTGCACGAGACCATGATCTTCGGGCGCGGTGATATCTACCGCAAGGGCATCGGCAGTGGCATCGAAGAGAGTCATGGCTGAAACGGCGACTAGAATAATGACCGTCATTGTGCCAAATTGATCGGCAGGGTTAACCCAAAAAGCAGAGCCAAATGCAAAGGCAGAGAGTAGCACACCCACAACCATATAGGGCATTCTGTAGCCCTTCCCGAAGAGGTTGACGCGGTCGCTGAGAATACCGAAAAGCCATTTGAGCATAAAGGGGACGAGGGCTAATCCTGCTAGCGTGGCGATTTTATCGGCTGGGATGCCTTCTGCGTTGAGATGGGGCTTGAAGAAGTTCAGTTGATAGGCTTGGATAACACCCTGCACGAAGTAGAGTGAGCCGAACATATAGAATAAGAAATTGCGGGATTTATTGGTTTGCATGGGAAGGGCTCCTTTGGATTCTTGGGTTGGATGATTGTACCAAAGGATAGAGCGTGGATTAGGCTGATTTTACAGATTTACGCAGATTTAAAAACTTCTTTGCTATAATTGGGACGTTATTGAAATTTTACACTTATTTAAAATATTCGTGCCATTCACGCGAATTTGCGTTGAAAAACTCAGGGGACCTCATGACCAAAACCTACGACACCATCCTCATCGGCTCTGGCGCAGGTGGGCTGACATCGCTTGAATTGGAGAAACTATGAAAATATCAAACCGATTAATTTTCTTTGGACTATGTGGGCTAATCTTGTTTTTGTTATTTATGCACCACCGTTTTCCATCTGATGACGGAAATATTTTGCATAGAGAGTTGTACCGTTTTTTTGATCTTGATGGAGAGGGGAATTTCCCAACTTGGATATCAGGAAGCTTGCTTTTGGCCTCAGCATTATTGAGTTTGTTAGGGGGGTGGTTTTCCAGAGAGCTTGATCTTGGCAAACCCTTTTCTCAAGGTTGCTTCTTGATGTTTTTATTATTTACGTTTTTATCTTTCGATGAAATAAGTGGCTTTCACGAAAGCCTTACATATGTTGTTGGGGTAAAGTGGGTCTATTTGTATTTCCCCTTCTTTGTGGTGGTATCTGTTCTGTTGTGGTTTTCTTGGTCAAAATCTGGTAGTCCCGAAAAGAGTTTCTTTCTCAGCACCTATTTTGGCTTGCTTATTTTTGCAGCAGGAGGGTTATTATTAGAGTGGATATATTATCGTTTTGGTCCACCTCTTGAGTTCATAAATAGATTCAAGTTTCGCATAGAAGAAGGACTTGAATTATTTGGGGCCGTTGTTATTTTCACAAGTATGCTTAGATGCATTGAGACCCTGTACTCCAGTTGGAAAAAACGCTATATTAGTTGATGTTTCTTGCTTTTAAAATTTTCTTAAACTTATCTTATTTGTGGTAAAAAACAAGAAGTTTAAGTTCTCAAAGGAGACTCTATGATCAAAACTTACGACACCATCATCATCGGCTCAGGCGCGGGCGGATTAACCGCCGCAGTTGCTCTCGCCCAAGCGGGACAAAGTGTTCTCGTCTGTGAGCAGCACGGCAAACCTGGTGGCTGGACACATTCATTCACCCTCAACGGATACCGTTTTAGCCCGGGCGTTCACTATATCGGCGGGATTGAAGAGGGCGGCTCGCTGAATCGCACTTATCGCGGGCTGGGCGTATCGAATCACCTCGAATTTTGCGAACTCAACCCCGAGGGCTTCGACCATATCGTCATTGGCGATAAGCAATATGATTTCCCTAAAGGCAAAGAAAATCTCAAAGCCAAACTCACCGAATATTTCCCGCATGAAGTGGAAGGCATCGAAGGCTATATTGAGATGGTCGAAAAAATGATTGTCGGAATCAATTCTTTGGGTAAGGTCAAAAATGTCCCAACTGCGGCTAAAGCGGCAGGAAAATCTATGTCACTTTTGCGCTGGGCAACCCGCTCGGGGCAAGATTTGATCGAGCATTTCATCACCGATCCCGTTTTGCGCGGTGTTCTGGCAGGGCAGTCTGGCGATCACGGCATGCCGCCCTCACAGGTGAGCGCATTTGTTCACGCGGGCATCACGCATCATTATTTTAAGGGTGGCTACTATCCACGCGGCGGCGCTTTCGCTATTCCCCGCGCATTTCTTCGGGAGCTGAAGCAAGCCGGGGGTGAGATTCGGCTGAAAACTTCTGTAGAAAAAATTCTAATTGAAGATGGGAAGACGATTGGGATTCGCCTCGCAGATGGGGTAATCATCCACTCAAAATATATTGTTTCAAACGCAGACCCAGAAGTAACCTTCGGCAAATTAACGGGACGCGAATCCCTGAGCAAAAAACTGCTTGGCAAACTTGATCGCGTAACCTATTCCACCTCTGCCCTGAGCTTATTCTTTGCAGTGGACATGGATTTGAAAGAAGCAGGTCTAGATTCTGGCAATTTCTGGTTTTATGATGATGAAGATGTAGACGGAGCGTATGAAGACGGCCTAACAGATGCCGTTCTAAAAGCTGAGATGCCTAGCTCCATGTTTTTGACGGTGACCACGCTAAAAGACCCCTCAAAAATGCACGGAGGCCATCACACTTGTGAAGCCTTCACCTTTGTAGATTATGGTGCCTTTGAAGAATGGTCTGGTTCAAAATATGGGGATAGACCCGCTGGCTACGAAGCTGAAAAAGAAGAACTAGCAGAGAAATTATTTAGAAAATTAGAGAAGCATGTGCCTGGCATTAGTCAACATATCGTTTTTTGGAGTTTGGCAACCCCGCTGACGAACGAGCATTATCTTAACGCCACGCGCGGGAATCAATACGGAATCTCGAAAAGTAGACGACAGGTAGGGCCAGGCGCATTCCCCATTCGTACAGAGATTGAAGGACTCTTTTTATGTGGCGCAAGTACCATTTCTCATGGCGTTGCGGGGGTGACAGCCTCGGGCTTGGCAGCCGCAAAAAGTATTTTAGGATGCAAAATATCTGACCTGCTAAAACAAAATGGCGCAGAGATGAAGATTTATCCATCAGATGATATCTCGGCGTGGCCAGAGAGTTTGCAGAAGAAGATTGCGCGCGGAATGGAAAAGAATTAGAGAAATAGGACGTGGATTTTCGCTGATTTTGGATATTTGTTTTGGGGCTCAGCTCTGCCTCTACTGTAACTAAAAAAGCCAGATTTCATTTGAAATCTGGCTTTTGCTTTCGTTCTGTTGTAATTACGGGGTAGAGACCACGAAATTATCGAACATGATATTAACATCGGGGATATCAAAGGTGCCAGCCATCAGACCAACGTCGCCGCTGGAGAGCGTGGAATCATTTGCAAAGGCAACCTGTACGCCATTTATATAGAGAGCCAAATGGCTGCCCACACAATCCGCGCGGATATGATTTTTTGCATTACCTTGAATGATTTCTGCTGTTTCTTCCATGCTCTCACCTGAAATGATACTTGTATCATCGCCCAATGAGAGTCCAATCCCTGCAAAGCCATCGCTACTAATGATGAAGAAATAGTAATCTGTGCTCGTATCATTGTCGTTGTAGCGACAAATGATGCCGTAATCGTTGTCATCTGTGCCGCTAACTTTGGTCGCATCCACTTCAATGCTCAAATCGTTTGGCATATTCCAGCCTGGATGGGCCCAAAGATCTAGTTGCGTATCATTGACTTCGATATGGTACTCGCCAGATTCATAATAAGCGTGTCCGCCCTCTGTCGCACTTTCGGGCCATCCGCTATTAGTATCCGAAAAATCATCAATACGGATGGTTTTATCCACGACAGCAGGCTCTTCAGCGATAATTATTGTAGGTGCGGGAGCGGCTGCAGGCTCTTCAATATTTTCTGGTGCAAGTTCGGGCGCGGGAGTATCGTCACTCACGGGGCCTGTAAAGATACTGCATGCTAAACTTGCAAAAAATAATACTGCCAAAATTAAAATAAGGCGTTTTTTCATTAGATTCTCTTTTGTTTTAAGTGAATAAAGTGGGAGTATACCAGCTTTACAGGGACCTTCTTTGCTGCTTCTTGTGCTTAGGGTTCAAAAAAGAATAAGTTCCCATACTTGCATAAAAAGATACCCATTTCTGCAACAGAGATATTTAATTCTTTTCGTAAGCGCGTCAAGAGTGGTTTTAATTGGCTACGCTTTTTTTAGTAATTTACAGCCGGGAATATGGAGATGGAAGGTGAGGTATCTAAGCCTAAAAATATATCCTAGAGTGCATAATAAATCTCTTGCATAATCCCAAGCTAAATTGTTTTGTATTACGGGCTTTTGCCCTAATTCCCAATTCCCAAAACCCGCATAACGCTTTACAATTCAGCTATGAATAAACTTTATCAGGAAGCTCTCGATTATCTCTATTCCTTCGTTAATTATAGTTTTAAGCACTCATCCGAACTTGCGAAAGCTGAGTTCAATCTCGACCGAATGCGCGACCTCATGCGCTTGCTTGGCGACCCACAAAATGACTATCCTATTATTCATGTCGCAGGCTCTAAAGGCAAAGGCTCTACTGCGGCATTTATTGCCAGTGCCTTAGGCGCGGCAGATTATCGCATTGGACTTTATACCTCACCCCATTTGCAAGAATTTACGGAGCGGGTGCAGGTAAATGGCATACCAATTCCAGAAGATGAATTTGTTGCGCTGGTCGAAGAAATGAAACCTGCTGTTGAACAGGTTCCCTATATCACCACTTTTGAACTTGCCACCGCACTTGGATTTCTCCACTTTTCGCGCCAAAATGTGACCGTAGCGGTCGTTGAAGTTGGTTTGGGCGGACGACTGGATGCGACCAATATCATCACCCCCCTTGTTTCGGTAATTACATCCATTTCTCTGGAACATACAGCGATTTTAGGGGATACGTTAGAAAAAATTGCCCGTGAAAAAGCAGGGATTATAAAATCAGAACATCCCTTTGTCGCTTCGCCCCAGAAAATGGAAGTTGCTTCCGTTTTTGATCTGATTGCCGAAGAGCACAGTGTAGCGTTAACTCTTGTTGGTCGTGATATCTTTTATAAAGTGAAGAAAAAATCTATAGACGGGCAAATGCTCGAAGTCTGGATGCGAAATGGACCCAAGATGAAACTCAGTATTCCCCTTTTGGGAGAGCATCAAGTTGAAAATGCAATTACGGCTTATGCAGCCTTACTTGTTGCTCGTCAGGAGGGTTTAGTTTTCAATGCCGCCCAACTCAAGCAGGGATTTGCCGATACGCAATGGGCAGGTCGCTTCGAGATTTGGCGTGAAAAACCACCCATTGTGTTAGACTCTGCTCATAACCCCGACTCTATTTCTAAACTGCATCAGACACTTGATGAGTACTTCCCCGATTTACCCGTGGTGCTCATTTTTGGTGTTTCTGAAGATAAAGAAGTTGCAGAAATGTTAAAGGAATTATCTCCACGATTAGAACGCGTTATTTTTACGCGAGCAGAGCACCCGCGTGCTGTTGAAGCAGAGAAATTGCTCAAGTTTGCTGAGCAAACTGGGGTTAAGAGCGAGGCTATAGAACCTGTTGAGGCGGCAGTTACTCGTGCTTTAGAAATCGTTGATGAGCAGAATATCCTCTTGCTATCCGCTGGCTCTATTTTTGTGACTGCGGCGGTGAGAGCGGTTTTAAGTGAGAAAGAAAAATCGTAATAATCCGTTAAAATGATTATTACTAGGAAAATAAGGAAATTATGGATCAAAACGACTGGTTATTGGAAGACGAAGACAATTTTGGTGTTTCTCTTTCGCAACGAACAGAAGAACTTTATCGTGTGCCAAATAGAGAAGTAGATAGCGAAGGTTTAATTGAGGCTTGGGCTGTACCCTTGCGTGATTTGGTTATTTTTCCGCGTATGGTTTCGCCAATTTTTGTAGGACGCGAAACTTCTTTATTGGCTATTCAAGAAGCGCAAGAGAATGACCAGACCGTGATTGGTTTGACACAGCGGGATGCCGATATTGACAAACCAGGCGAAAGTGATTTTTTGCCTGTTGGCGTAGAAATGGCAGTAGGCCGTTTGCTCAACATGTCCGACGGGGCGAGTTCTGCCTTAGTGCAGGGACGGCGGCGTGTAGAAATTGTTGAGTATGTACAAATTGAGCCTTTTATTCGGGTGCGCGTTCGCCCAATCAATGAGCCAAAAGAGACAGATGCTGAGCTAGAGGCTTTAATGCGCTCCGTACGAGATTCTTTTGAGAAGTGTGTAAATTTAGATCGCGCATTACCTGAAGAAGCACATCTTTTTGCACTAAATATCAATGAGCCGGGATGGTTAGCAGATATGGTTGCTTCTGCTATGGCGATAGATTCTGTTGAGAAGCAAAAATTACTTTTGCTTCTTGACCCAGCAATACGGTTAAAACGTTTAAATCTTTTGTTGGCGCAAGAAGTGAATGTGCTAGAGCTTGAAGATAAAATTCATGCACAAGTGCAATCTTCAATGAGTAAAAATCAGCGTGAATTTTATTTGCGAGAGCAGTTAAAGACCATTCAAGAAGAATTGGGCGAAGGCGATATTTGGCAACAAGACGCAGCAGAGCTTCGTGAAAAAATCAAAAAAGCGAAGTTGACCAAAGAAGCAAGGGAGACAGCCGAAAAAGAATTGACGCGTTTGGCACAAATGCCCCCAATGGCTCCTGAAGTAGGAATTATTCGTACTTATCTTGAGTGGATTATAGATTTACCATGGAAAAGCCTTAGCAAAGATAGGCTGAACGTAAAGACGGCTTCAAAAATTTTAGACCGCGACCATTACGGCTTAAAAAAAGTCAAAGATCGCATTCTCGAATATATTGCCGTACGCTCTTTGAAGCCTAAAAAAGATAGACAGCCAATTTTATGCTTTGTGGGCGCACCAGGCACAGGCAAAACATCTATGGGGCGATCAATTGCGGAATCGCTCGGACGTGAATTTGTTAGGGTTTCTCTAGGCGGGGTACGAGACGTGAGCGAAATTCGTGGTCATCGTCGAACTTATATCGGTGCCTTACCCGGGCGGATTCTCCAGACTATCAAGCGTGCTGGTAAAAATAATCCCTTATTCATGTTAGATGAAATTGATAAACTCGGCTCTGATTTTCGTGGTGACCCATCTTCGGCATTGCTCGAAGTTTTAGATCCTGAACAAAATAATGCTTTTAGCGACCATTACCTCGAAATTCCCTATGACTTATCAAAGGTGATGTTTATTACTACAGCCAATTCTCTACATTCTATTCCCGATGCTTTACTCGACCGCATGGAAGTGATTGAATTCCCTGGCTATATAGAAGAAGAGAAATTGAAAATTGCCGAGCAATATCTTATACCAAGACAGCTTGAAGAAAGTGGTGTAGATGATTTAGAGCTTCGCTTTTCAGGAAAAGCCTTGCAAAGCCTTATTCGTCAATATACCTATGAAGCAGGTGTTCGTAACCTAGAACGTGAAATTGGACGTATTTTTAGAAAAATAGCACGCCTTAAAGCAGAGTCAAAACGCTTTCCACAACAAATTAGCGAAAAGACCGTTGAAAAATTGCTTGGCCCGCCTGACTACTTCATGCCAGAGATTGAAGAAAATGATCAAGTTGGCGTTGCCACTGGTCTCGCATGGACAATGAATGGTGGCGAGATTATGTCTATAGAAGTTGCTATATTAGAAGGAAAGGGTAATCTTCAAATAACAGGCAATATCGGTGATGTGATGCAAGAATCTGTCCAAGCCGGGCTAACCTATATTAAATCTCGGGCAGAAAATTATGATATTCCCCTCGATGTCTTTGATCGAATGGATATTCACCTTCATATGCCAGAAGCTGCAATCCCGAAAGATGGTCCTAGCGCGGGGATTACACTCACGAGCGCACTGCTCTCGGCTTTAACAGGACACGCTATTTATCACGATGTAGCGATGACAGGCGAGGTCACGTTGAGGGGACGTGTGCTTCCCGTTGGCGGGGTCCGAGATAAAGTTCTCGCCGCGCATCGTGCTGGAATGAAAGTGGTCATGTTGCCAGAAAAAAATATGAAAGACCTTGTTGATATTCCGAAATCTGCACGTAATGAATTGAAAATACTCCCTGTCAAACATATGGATCAAGTTTTAGATATTGCCCTTTCACCTGAACAAATGCTTGAACCTCCACGCCCGCCAGAAAAGGAAGAAGAAGAGTAAAATTCTTGGCGGTTCTTTTTTAGCTTTCTCTCAAAAAGGATAAACTCATGAAACTTAAAGGTAAAATAGTTCTTATTACTGGCGCTTCTTCAGGCTTTGGCGCACATGCTGCTGCCCTATTTGCAAAAGAAGGTGCAAAAGTGGTCTTGGCAGCGCGTCGTCTTGATCGTTTGCAAAAATTAGCCGATGAAATTCAAGACGAGGGTGGTGAGGCCCTTGCCGTGCCTGTAGATATTGCAAATCTTGATGAAATTGATGTGATGGTGCAAAGCACCCTCGATTTCTATGGGAAAATAGATATTCTTTTTAATAACGCCGGCTTTGGCCGTCTCGATTGGCTAGAAAACCTCGATATGAAACGTGATATTGAAACTCAAATTTCCGTCAATCTAACTGGGCTAATCCATGTCACGCGCACCGTATTGCCGCATATGCTCAAAGAAGGTTCTGGGCATATTATTAATATGTCTTCTGTGGCTGGCTATACTGCCCCGCCTCTTTATAGCGTTTATGCTGCCACAAAATTTGGGGTGCGTGGTTTTACTGAAGCCCTACGCCGAGAAGTTCGCCATCTTGGCGTTCATGTTTCTGCTATTTACCCTGGACCTGCAACAACCGAATTTAGCAATCACACGGGCGATAATATCATCAAAAAAAGCATGCGCACTCCCGCGTGGATGAAAATGACCTCCGAGTTTGTTGCCGAGCAAATTATCAAAGTAGCCAAGCGCCCTCGCCGCAAACTTATTCTCCCTTGGTCTTTCGGCATTATTATTTGGTTCAATGACCATTTTCCACGTATTTCTGATTGGTTACAAATTCAATTTGCGAAAAAATATCACATCGTGTAATAAGGTTTTTAACCCTTATTGGATGGAGGACAAATGAACATCTCTTCTTTAAAAAACATCTCAAATGCCCTAGCAGAATCTGGTCTAGACGCGCTTGCGCTCAATCCTGGTTTTAGCCTGCTTTTTGCAAGTGGGCTTCACTTTCATCTCATGGAGCGCCCTACTATTGTCTTTTTCACCGCAGATGGTCAAATTGCCATCGTTTTACCAGAGTTAGAAGTTGCTAAATTAAATAATCTTCCCTATGACATAAAAGCCTTCCCCTATGGAGAAAATCCCAAAACCTGGACGAAAGTCTTCCGCAATGCCATCAAACACCTCGACCTAGATGGAAAGAAAGTAGGGGTAGAACCCCTCGCCATGCGGATTTTTGAATATCGCTACCTCCAGGCTGCTGCGCCCCTTACAACATTCCCAGATGCAACCGAAACCATAGCATCTCTAAGAATGATTAAAGGGGAGAAAGAAATTAACGCCCTGCGTAAAGCCGCAGAAATTGCTCAAAATGCACTTGAAGCAACATTGCCGATGATTAAAGTTGGGGTTAGCGAAAAAAGAATTGCTTCAGAATTAGTGAGTCAATTACTTAAAAATGGCTCAGAGTCTCCCCTTCCATTTCAACCGATTGTCTCTGGAGGGCCTAACTCTGCAAATCCCCATGCCACGCCGACAGAGCGCAAACTTCAAGAAGGCGACCTTCTTGTTATAGATTGGGGCGCACGCTACAAAGATTATGTCTCTGATATCACGCGTACCTTTGCAATTGGCAAGATTGATGCTGAATATCGAAAAATCCACGAGATTGTACAAAAAGCAAATGCTGCTGGGCGTGCTGCCGCAAAACCTGGCCTCCCCGCTAAGGTTGTAGATATTGCTGCACGCAAAGTGATTGAAAACACGGGCTATGGCGAATATTTTACCCATCGTACAGGGCACGGTATCGGCATGGAAGGCCATGAAGCTCCCTATATGCGCGATGATAATGAACGTATCTTAGAAGTAGGCATGGCATTCACCGTTGAGCCGGGCATTTATTTACCTAACCGTAACGGTGTCCGTGTGGAGGATGATCTAGTCATCACCAAAGACGGGGCAGAGAGCTTGAGCACCTTGCCGCGCGAAATCAGAGTGTTAGGGTAGATGGTTGATGAAGCTTCTGTTTCGAGAAGATTCTCAAGTGTTAGAGAAGGTTAAGGATGGAAGACGCTACTTTATTTTTGGGACTTTCTTAATTGGCCTGATGATTTTTGCATCTTTTAAGATTTACGGTTACGAAAGCACATGGAAGTTTTGGGAAGTTCCTACGATAATGCCTCCCTTTGCGGATTTACGCCTTATCCCAGGAGGCGCGGAAACTTTTCAACAAGGCTTGGATCCCACTATCGAGAATCCAGGCGATCCCTATGGCCGAATTTTCAATTATCCTCGGATTTGGTACTTAGTTTTCTATACTGGCATAACACAAGATGATGTTATTTGGCTCGGAATAGTTATTTTTTCGTTGTTTTATATTGGCCTAATAAGCTTTCCTGGAAAACTTGATAAATTAGGAGGGGCTATAATGGAGAGTGTTGCATAATTCCAGCTATTCTCCACCTAATCCCCGTCATAGGGTTT